>NZ_JBEOPS010000727.1:0-203 GCF_040310305.1 Pseudomonas sp. HY13-MNA-CIBAN-0226 | reverse complement strand
TTCCGGCCTCATCGCCAGCAGGCTGGCTCCCACAGGGAACCTGCGGTGCACACAAATCAACTGTGGGAGTTAGCCTGCTAGCGGTTCAAGTAATTCTCCATTGCCTGTTCCGGCCTCATCGCCAGCAGGCTGAACTGGTCAAGCAATCCCGGACACCGTTTACGGTGCTTATGCCGCTTTTTGCTCCATAGCTATTGGCGACA
>NZ_JBEOPS010000726.1:0-205 GCF_040310305.1 Pseudomonas sp. HY13-MNA-CIBAN-0226 | reverse complement strand
CATGTGAGAGTAGGTCATCGTCAAGATTAAATTCCGAAACCCCTATCTGCGTATGCAGGTAGGGGTTTTGTTTTTGTAGAAGTCACTCATTTTCACCTGCACGTTACTGCTGTAACGGGCGGGTCACAGAATTTCTTGACGACCATAGAGCATTGGAACCACCTGATCCCATCCCGAACTCAGCAGTGAAACGATGCATCGCCGA
>NZ_JBEOPS010000725.1:0-206 GCF_040310305.1 Pseudomonas sp. HY13-MNA-CIBAN-0226 | reverse complement strand
GTGACCTTGAGCAACGGTAAAACCGTGGTCTTTGCTGTTGGTGAAACCGAGAAGGTCCACACCCTCGATCCGCAAGGGGACGACGTCTACAAAGACGGCGGCACTGCGCAACTCAGCATCACGGGTGCCACCTCCAATGGCGCGCCGCTGGAAAACCCAACCATCGGTGGCCCAGCGTCTGTCACCATTAACGACACCACCAGCGA
>NZ_JBEOPS010000724.1:0-212 GCF_040310305.1 Pseudomonas sp. HY13-MNA-CIBAN-0226 | reverse complement strand
GCCGGTGCAACCTCCAACGGTACGGCGCTGGAAAATGTGGTTCTGGGGAATCCGGCTTCGGTCGTTATCACCGATACCCTCAGCGAAGTCATTGCGACTCTGACCGCGGATAAAACCACTGTGGCGGAAGGCGGTTCGGTTACTTACACCGTGACCCTGACCAACGCAGCAGGCCTGCCGATCAACAACCACGGTGAACTGACCTTCACCCT
>NZ_JBEOPS010000723.1:0-213 GCF_040310305.1 Pseudomonas sp. HY13-MNA-CIBAN-0226 | reverse complement strand
GGTAGTGCTGGTGGACGCAGCATTTATGTACGGCGCAGATCACTGTGGGAGCCAGCCTGCTGGCGATGGCGTCTGCACATTCGACATTGATGTGGCAGGGAGATTGCCATTGCGGGCAAGTCGAATCGTCGCACCGCCGCTCCCACAGGGTAGTGCTGGTGGACGCAGCATTTATGTACGGCGCAGATCACTGTGGGAGCCAGCCTGCTGGCG
>NZ_JBEOPS010000722.1:0-227 GCF_040310305.1 Pseudomonas sp. HY13-MNA-CIBAN-0226 | reverse complement strand
ACCTTTTCGGTTTCACCAACAGCGAAGACCAAGGTCGAACCGTCGCTAAGCTTGACGGTAACCGGTTGGTCTTGAGCCTTGTCGAGCTTGATGGTGAAGGCGGCGCCCTGGTTTTCCAGAACTGGACCGTTACCAACAATGGTGATGCCCACGGCATCGCCTTGACCGGTAGGTTCGTCGGTAACGGTGGTTTGCACCGCGTTATCGCCCAGAGTCAGTTTTTCGTA
>NZ_JBEOPS010000721.1:0-229 GCF_040310305.1 Pseudomonas sp. HY13-MNA-CIBAN-0226 | reverse complement strand
CCCCGGGTTTGGCCGCCCAACGACTGGGTTGCCAAAACGGGGTTATGCTGAACGGTGGCCAAAAACCCGCGAACGAAAACCGCTGCAAAAAAGCAAAACCCCGCCAGGAAAAGGCGGGGTTCTCACGGACCTCGATGAATGGAGGTGTATCCGGACACTACCACAGCGACACAAATAAACAAGACGCCGTCAGGTGCTCGCCTTGCGCTGCTCGGCCTCGGCGCAGATC
>NZ_JBEOPS010000720.1:0-229 GCF_040310305.1 Pseudomonas sp. HY13-MNA-CIBAN-0226 | reverse complement strand
ATCGAGGGCGATGCTGTCAGCGATATCCACGCACAAGGTGCGGCACCCCAATGCCGCCAACGCCTGGGCATCGCGACCAAGGGCGAAGACTTGGGCGCCGCTGGCGATCAGTTGCTGGGCAATTTCGCGACCGATGCCGCTGCTGGCACCGGTGACGAGGATGCTCTGGTGAGAGAAGTCGAAGGTGGTGATCATAAATAAAGATCTCAAAACCAATGAAGATCCACTG
>NZ_JBEOPS010000719.1:0-229 GCF_040310305.1 Pseudomonas sp. HY13-MNA-CIBAN-0226 | reverse complement strand
GACTTAGACATTTTTTCGCCATCGACGTTGATAAAGCCGACGTGCATCCAGTTACGTGAATACTCGCAGCCAGTCGCTGCTTCAGATTGAGCAATCTCGTTTTCATGGTGTGGAAATTGTAAATCATGACCACCGCCATGGATATCAAAGGTATTGCCTAGGCACTTGGTCGACATCGCCGAGCATTCAATATGCCAACCTGGACGTCCTTGACCCCACGGTGATGCCC
>NZ_JBEOPS010000718.1:0-229 GCF_040310305.1 Pseudomonas sp. HY13-MNA-CIBAN-0226 | reverse complement strand
TTGCTGGACCGCACCCATATGGCCCTGGTGGAAGAATGAAGGCGTTGTTGTTCACCCTCTGTTTAAGCTGCACACCGACGGCGTATGCCCTGGGTTTGTTGGACGTTTATGATTTGGCGCTGCGCAACGACCCGACCTTTCAGGCGGCGATTCAGGAGCGCGAGGCCGGTGAAGAAAACCGCGTGATCGGTCGGGCCGCATTGCTGCCTAACCTGTCATGGAGCTACAA
>NZ_JBEOPS010000717.1:0-229 GCF_040310305.1 Pseudomonas sp. HY13-MNA-CIBAN-0226 | reverse complement strand
ACTGGGGATTGGCGAAGACACTCGGCTACTGATCTTCGCCGGGCGCGGCTCCAAGGAGAAAAACCTGCCGGTGCTGCTCAACTGCATGAAGCGCCTGGGGGAAGGCTACCACTTGCTGTTGGTGGGCTCTGGCATGCCGGCCAGCGTGCCAGACAATGTCACCGTCATTGATGGATTCCGGCCCGCCCAGCATGTTGCGCGGCTGATGGCCAGCGCCGATGCCTTGCTG
>NZ_JBEOPS010000716.1:0-229 GCF_040310305.1 Pseudomonas sp. HY13-MNA-CIBAN-0226 | reverse complement strand
GGCCAGGGCCACGGCGTGGGGCAGCTCCTCACCGGCGGCAATGGAAGCTGCCAGGGTGGAAATCACCGTGTCACCGGCACCGGTGACGTCAAACACTTCACGGGCACGCGCCGGCAGGTGCATGGCCGGATGGCCCGGACGCAACAGGGTCATGCCGTGCTCGCCACGGGTCACCAGCAAGGCGCCCAAGTCGAGATCGGCCATCAGCGCCGCGCCCTTGCTCACCAAC
>NZ_JBEOPS010000715.1:0-230 GCF_040310305.1 Pseudomonas sp. HY13-MNA-CIBAN-0226 | reverse complement strand
GGCAAACGCCGAACTGCGCATGCGCTTGGGCACCAGTTCCGAAAGGTAGGCGTCGATGGTCACCAGTTCGATACCTAGGCCAATGCCCACCAGAAAGCGCATGCAAATGATGCCCACGGCCGAGGTTTGAATGCCAATCAACACCGTGGCCACGGTGTACCAGACCAACGCAAAGGTGAAAATCGCGCGGCGCCCGAAGCGGTCGGCGATGGGGCTGAGCAGGCTGGCCC
>NZ_JBEOPS010000714.1:0-230 GCF_040310305.1 Pseudomonas sp. HY13-MNA-CIBAN-0226 | reverse complement strand
GATATGTTGTCGGGATCAGACCTAGTAATTGCCCGCCGATGAATGTTCCTATGATGGAACCCGCTGCCATGACCAGTATGAATGGCCGTTGAGCGCGGATTATCGAAAAGCTCTGGTCGCGGCTGTATCGCGTGAAACCCACAATCATTGTGGGCAGGCTCACAGCAAGTGAAAGACTGCCAGCGAGCTTGATGTCAGCACCGAATAGTAGAACGATTGTGGGTATTAAC
>NZ_JBEOPS010000713.1:0-230 GCF_040310305.1 Pseudomonas sp. HY13-MNA-CIBAN-0226 | reverse complement strand
TCACAGTGGAGCGCACCAGCTTGCGAGTGCTTGGCAATTCATTAACAGTTGGAAGCGGAGTATTGAACATGGTCAGAATTCCTTACGCGGAGACAAACAGGCCGGTGATCTGGTAACCGATCAGGAGGAAACCGTCACTCATCATGGCAACGTTGGCGGTATAGGCGTGGCGCCAGAAACTGCCGGTGCGCCGCCAATACCCCATCAGAATGAGAATCGCGCTGAGAGCC
>NZ_JBEOPS010000712.1:0-230 GCF_040310305.1 Pseudomonas sp. HY13-MNA-CIBAN-0226 | reverse complement strand
CTCATGCGTCACTGCCAGTGCGCCCTGAATCTCATCTTCCATATCTAAGTTCAGTGCCAGTTTAGTTGCTGGAGCGTCATCTGTAGCGGCAGGAGCAATTAAGGTTGTGATAAAGTTAACAAGGTTATTGGCATATAAATCTGAAGACTGTGCTGCCAGTTGCGATGGGATGTTGGCCGCCCCAACAATACGCACGCCATTGGCCGTGGTGATGGTTTCATCAGGCACAC
>NZ_JBEOPS010000711.1:0-230 GCF_040310305.1 Pseudomonas sp. HY13-MNA-CIBAN-0226 | reverse complement strand
CACAAAAACTGCGCCGTGAAGCAAAGCTAAAAAGCCCAACGGTTATTGTCCTAGTAGATAGAACCGACTTAGATACGCAGATAAGCGGCATCTTTAACGCTGCGGATATTGCTAACGTAGAAAGCACCGAAAGTATTAGAGAATTACAGCAAATGCTTGAGCGTGACACCCGCAAAATAATCGTTTCTACTATTCATAAGTTCCGTGATGCCAAACCTAATATGAATACC
>NZ_JBEOPS010000710.1:0-230 GCF_040310305.1 Pseudomonas sp. HY13-MNA-CIBAN-0226 | reverse complement strand
CGGCGGCGACCATCCTGCACGCCTGGTTCCCCGACGTGGCGATCTGGGTGTTCACCCTGGTGATTACCTTGTTGCTCACCGCAACCAACCTGTTCAGCGTGAAAAACTACGGTGAATTCGAGTTCTGGTTTGCATTGATCAAGGTCGTTGCGATCGTCGGCTTTGTGATCCTCGGCCTGGCCGCGATCTTCGGCTTCTTGCCTACCAGCCAGGTCAGCGGTGTTTCGCAC
>NZ_JBEOPS010000709.1:0-230 GCF_040310305.1 Pseudomonas sp. HY13-MNA-CIBAN-0226 | reverse complement strand
CTATTTGCACGCCGTCATTGTTGGCCGGGTTGGGCCGGCGCCCAACCTTCACTGCGTGCCGAATAAACCCGTCCAATAGATGCCCGCGTCACTCTTGGGGTCCATCGCGTAGGCGGCGCCCAAGTCGCGAAATTGCGGGTTCATCAGGGTGGCGCAGTGTCCGGGGCTGGCGAGCCAACCGTCGACGACCTTGCGCGGCGTGTCGAGGCCGGCGGCGATGGTTTCGCCGA
>NZ_JBEOPS010000708.1:0-230 GCF_040310305.1 Pseudomonas sp. HY13-MNA-CIBAN-0226 | reverse complement strand
ATTAAGCCGACGATTGCAGAGGCGACACGCGCCATATTACGCCGCGATCCCGAGCGCATTCTACTGGCCACTGCTGATCATCCCGATACCGTATTATTGCGCCATTTATGTACCGAACGAAATATCAATATCAAGGTATTAGGTGCTAAAATACTACCCTATCAAGCCATCACGCTGATCAAGCAGCGTAGCAAAGACAGCTAAGCTATTATTGCTGATCAATTCATACG
>NZ_JBEOPS010000707.1:0-230 GCF_040310305.1 Pseudomonas sp. HY13-MNA-CIBAN-0226 | reverse complement strand
CATTTGCGGCGTATAGACAGGGATAGCGTCCGCTTTTTCACCATTTAGGATGCGTACCACGATTTTACCAGTTTCGCGGCCAAGATCGTAATAGTTTACGCCTAAGGCAGCAATCGCGCCGCGTTCAACCGAGCTGGTATCAGACGCAATCAGTGGGATTTTGCTTTCTTTAGCGACTTGATATAGTGACTCATAGGCCGATACGACATTGTTATCGGTTGAGGTATAGA
>NZ_JBEOPS010000706.1:0-230 GCF_040310305.1 Pseudomonas sp. HY13-MNA-CIBAN-0226 | reverse complement strand
TCGCCCGCCGGCCAACGCGAATGCATGGCCGGCCGCGCGGTAACCGGGGTTTTCCACCGCCACGCCGTCCCCAGGCTCTACCAGCAACTGTGCACAAAGGCTGATGGCCTGCTGTGCGCCACTGGTGATCACAATTTGTTCAGCCGTGCACTGCATGCCGCGCGAGCTGCGCAGGTATGCAGCGATCAAACCGCGCAGACGGCCGTCACCTGCGGGGTCGCCATAGCACA
>NZ_JBEOPS010000705.1:0-230 GCF_040310305.1 Pseudomonas sp. HY13-MNA-CIBAN-0226 | reverse complement strand
ACCCAAGCGCGAACGGGATTCCTAATAAATTGGTCAAAAGTAGCGTTTGATAGACAGAATGATTTTGTGGAAGTTTACGAACTAAGAGATTGTTTATCGCCATGGTTACCGCTACTATAAGCGCAAAAACTGCCCCTGAATTGATCTGTTTTGGTTGTACGATAACGAGGATACCAGCAAAACCTAACATAGATACCGCTATAATTGGAAAGGTTAATCTGTCTTTATAA
>NZ_JBEOPS010000704.1:0-230 GCF_040310305.1 Pseudomonas sp. HY13-MNA-CIBAN-0226 | reverse complement strand
GCGCTGAAGCGATACGGTTTTTAGCGACGCAAGTGACAAAGACTTAGACCTCTAGCCAGTCGAAAGAAATAAAGCGAGCCAATAATAAATTTTTGATGCAGCAGCCGTTTCATAGTATTCAATTGCATTTTTACGCGGCTGACACAAATCTATTTTATATTTGACTCACTATAGAATAATTATAAGAAGCGAATAGCGTAAACCAATGGTCTAGAATCAATGTTCTATAC
>NZ_JBEOPS010000703.1:0-230 GCF_040310305.1 Pseudomonas sp. HY13-MNA-CIBAN-0226 | reverse complement strand
CAGCAAGTATTTCAGCTAGAGTTTTAATTTTCATAACAATTTAATTTTCATAACAAGTCATGATCATTGATAACGGTGAATAATGGAGCCGTTATTGAACAGGTTCAGAAGCGGGTTCTACATCGGCTTCATTAGTATCCGCTGCTTTGGCTTCTTTTTTCGATCCAAGTTTTTCATCACGAATTTTATCTTCAATCTCTTTCGCAATCGCAGGATTTTCTTTTAAGAAC
>NZ_JBEOPS010000702.1:0-230 GCF_040310305.1 Pseudomonas sp. HY13-MNA-CIBAN-0226 | reverse complement strand
CACTCGCACTCGCGTAGCCAAGATCGAGCGCGACGCGCGTCACCGGCTGCCCGTCGGTCAGGCGGGCAATCGCCGCGAGCATGCACACCTGCTGGCGCCATGCGGCGAAACTCACGCCCGTCTGCGCGCGGAACTGCCGCGTGAACGTGCGGCGGCTCACGCCCGCGTCGGCCGCGACCCGGTCGAGATCGGCGTCGATCGACGGCGCCGCGAACAGGTGGCGGCACACC
>NZ_JBEOPS010000701.1:0-230 GCF_040310305.1 Pseudomonas sp. HY13-MNA-CIBAN-0226 | reverse complement strand
CCTGACAATGCACGCCAGGTCGGCGTTTTCTCCATTGCGCGCGACCGAACCCGTGGAGTAGTCTTCCACCAACGACAGAGCGGTAACGGCGACCGGCGACAGACCACGCGGCAGGCACTCCGCGGCCGGGCGACCCCTTGAACGGCAGGAGACAATCATAATGACAGATTCCCGACGTCGTGTTTTTTCAGCCATGCTCGCAGCCACGTTCGCATTCGCGCCGGTGCTGC
>NZ_JBEOPS010000700.1:0-230 GCF_040310305.1 Pseudomonas sp. HY13-MNA-CIBAN-0226 | reverse complement strand
CCCAACAGGCTCGCCAACACGCCGGGCTGGCCATCGGCAGCGTCGATGCTGCGCTTGATAAAGGCTGCGCAATCGAACCAACTGAAGGTGCGGTCAGCCTGGGTCATGTTCGGCTGCAAGCGCCCGATGACACTGGGTTGGGTGTAATCGAGCGGTGTCGGCACGAAGCCCTTGGCGAATTTCGCCACGACGTCACGGATGCAAACCATCGCGGCGTCGCTCACCAGGCC
>NZ_JBEOPS010000699.1:0-230 GCF_040310305.1 Pseudomonas sp. HY13-MNA-CIBAN-0226 | reverse complement strand
GTAGAGATGTATATTGATCGTAAACACGGTCGCGAGGAAGTCATCTATGACCATCCAAACCTTGAGCCAATATTAGAAAACACCAACGGCGTTATTGTCTATCAAGAACAGGTCATGCAGATCTCGCAGGTCATGGCAGGATATAGCTTGGGTGGTGCGGACATGTTACGCCGTGCGATGGGTAAAAAGAAACCCGAAGAGATGGCCAAACAGCGCGATATCTTTGTCAC
>NZ_JBEOPS010000698.1:0-230 GCF_040310305.1 Pseudomonas sp. HY13-MNA-CIBAN-0226 | reverse complement strand
ACGGCGGATAAAACCACCGTGGCTGAAGGCGGCCAAGTCACCTACACAGTGACCCTGACCACCAGCACCGGTCTGCCGTTGACCAACCATCCTGAGCTGACCTTTAAGCTCACCGATGGCACCTTGATCAAAGTGCCGGCTAACAGCGTCACTGGCCAAGCCACTATCACGGCAGCCGATGACATCGCGATTGGCGGTCAACCAGCCATCGTCAACAAACTGGTATCGGT
>NZ_JBEOPS010000697.1:0-231 GCF_040310305.1 Pseudomonas sp. HY13-MNA-CIBAN-0226 | reverse complement strand
GCACTACCTGGTGCCGCTCAATCCCACTTACCCCAAGGTGTTGCTTACCGACGGCTGTCGCCTCCTGGGTGTGGTGGTGCAGGCCACGGCGAAGTTCTAGCCGGCCGTTTCAAGCTCCACCAACGCGCTGCCTTCGGCCACCATTTCACCTTCCTGGCAGAACAGCGCCTTGACCACCCCGGCGTGGGGCGCACGGATGCTGTGTTCCATCTTCATGGCTTCGAGTACCAC
>NZ_JBEOPS010000696.1:0-231 GCF_040310305.1 Pseudomonas sp. HY13-MNA-CIBAN-0226 | reverse complement strand
ACTCTACATCGCACTTGAAGTGGTTGCTGCACACATGGTCGCTGTCGGTCGAGTGGCAGTTTTATCTGCTTTATCCGCTTCTGATCATGGCGTTGCTGAAGGCCGTTGGCGCTCGTTCGGGCCGGCTGGCGATCGCGGCACTGATGTGTCTGTCATTTGCGCTGGCAACGTGGTTGTCCTACCGCGCAGAGAGCTTTGCTTACTTCATGCTGCCGTCACGCGCATGGGAAA
>NZ_JBEOPS010000695.1:0-231 GCF_040310305.1 Pseudomonas sp. HY13-MNA-CIBAN-0226 | reverse complement strand
ATCCGTTTCTGGATCTCCTGGAAATACGCCGCGTGAGTCTTCGGCCCGAGCTTTGCCGCGTTCAATGATGGTCAGTGGTGAGTTCTTCGCGAGCTGCTGACGCATGTCCAGCTCCATCTTCAGGTTGCCAATTTCCTGTTGCAGCGACGAGCTCTGCTGACCGACTGCCTGCACGGCCAGGTCGTTAGCCGCGACGTTTGGTTCTCGGCTACCTGCCATCAAGGTACGTTG
>NZ_JBEOPS010000694.1:0-231 GCF_040310305.1 Pseudomonas sp. HY13-MNA-CIBAN-0226 | reverse complement strand
ACCCCGGAGTGAGCCTAGATGACCTAGTACGCGCTATAAACGAAGTAGGCGCCGCACCTGGCGATTTAATGGCAATACTAGAAGCCCTAAAAGAAGCTGGCGCAATAAACGGCCAGCTAGTTGTAATTTAAAACAACGTAATGCTATCGGTGGTCAGTTTTAAAAGCTGGTAACCGATGGCATCTTGCTTAACATCTTCCCCTCTGGCTCAATTTTTGCATTGCTTTATGC
>NZ_JBEOPS010000693.1:0-231 GCF_040310305.1 Pseudomonas sp. HY13-MNA-CIBAN-0226 | reverse complement strand
AGAAGTGAAGAAGACAAGTGGCAAAACCCACATAACAATCTTCACTATGGTAAAGAAGTACCTTGCCAAGAGTGCCATGGTGAACATACACCTAAAGAACCATTATGCAGCAACTGTCATACTTTCAAGTTTGACAAGCATAAAGGATAAACTAATTTAAATTCATATTAGTTTAATAAGCCACATATTAAGTAATTAATATGTGGCTTTTATATTTTTAATGATTAATAG
>NZ_JBEOPS010000692.1:0-231 GCF_040310305.1 Pseudomonas sp. HY13-MNA-CIBAN-0226 | reverse complement strand
GCTCTGAGTTGCACCAACCATAGATGGCTCTACAAAGCGATTTTTTAATACTACTTGGATAATCATGCCAGCCACTGCCATCGCAATACCAGTCAAAATAATGGCGATGGTACGCGGTATACGACTAACCAATAGCAGCGAGCTATCAGAATTGGCACTCTGAGTCAGCAGGCTCTGCAAGATACCTGACCACGAAAAGTCAGCCACCCCAATAGATAAGCTCAATAACAC
>NZ_JBEOPS010000691.1:0-231 GCF_040310305.1 Pseudomonas sp. HY13-MNA-CIBAN-0226 | reverse complement strand
ATCGGCGCGCTGGTAGGTGCCATCGTGTTGCTGGTGATCTACGGCCTGGTCAAAAAGAAGTAATCAGCCGACAAAGTCCTCTGCGCTGCGCAGGCGCAGAGGGCTAGAATGCTCGGCACTTGTATTTGCCGAGCCTCTCCATGCGCCGTCTTCTGTTAACGCTTCTTCTGCTGGGCTCTGGCCTGGCGCACGCTGGCGAACTGCCGGAAACCGACTGGCTCGACCTGATGC
>NZ_JBEOPS010000690.1:0-232 GCF_040310305.1 Pseudomonas sp. HY13-MNA-CIBAN-0226 | reverse complement strand
GTCTTCAGTGGGTTTTAGTTATTTTTGAATCAGTTTACTTGTTATCCAATAATATAGTGGGGTTTTGATTACTACTGTCTTCAATCTTATCTAAAGGCGCTACATTGATCTCATCAAGCAAATGCCAAATAGCTTCTTCTATCTCTTCCCAGTCCTCATAAGAGTCAGTTACAGTAGACCATTCTACAATGATACCGCTATATCTATTAGAACTTGAACGACTGCGTATAAT
>NZ_JBEOPS010000689.1:0-232 GCF_040310305.1 Pseudomonas sp. HY13-MNA-CIBAN-0226 | reverse complement strand
GGGCTTCCCCATCATCCCAAGGCCGCAGCCTGCATGCCTTCGGCCAGTACTCTGCCGCCAGCCAAGCGGCTTCGCCGTTCACCAAGTGGTATGGCGCGGGCGTGGTGCTGTACAAGCCGTTCGAAGGTCGCCCGCGCGATACCGTCGCCCTGGGCTATGGCCGTGCGGTACCGAACCCGCGCAGCCGCGATGTGCAGGAGCTGGCAGCGTTCAATGCCGGCACGGCCTACCC
>NZ_JBEOPS010000688.1:0-232 GCF_040310305.1 Pseudomonas sp. HY13-MNA-CIBAN-0226 | reverse complement strand
CGCGTACACAGGCCAGCACCGGGCCGAAGATTTCTTCGCGGTAGATGCTCATGTCCTGGGTCACATGGTCGAACAAGGTCGCGCCGAGCCAGAAGCCGTTTTCCAGGCCGGGTTCGGTGGGCACGTAGTCACGGCCATCAAGCAACAACTGCGCGCCGGCGTGTACGCCCTGCTCGATGTAGCCACTGATGCGCTCCAGCGCGGCCCGCGACACGATCGGGCCCATCTCGGC
>NZ_JBEOPS010000687.1:0-232 GCF_040310305.1 Pseudomonas sp. HY13-MNA-CIBAN-0226 | reverse complement strand
GCTTGAGCATCACTGGGGCCGAAATGACCGAGCTGCCTGCGGTAATTGGCGACATGAAGCAGCTCACTGCGTTGAAGCTGCACGACAACGGCTTGCAGTTGACTGAACATAGCGCGGGCTTGGTGAGTAATCTCAATGCGCTGCAAGTGCTCGACCTGTCGAGTAATCCGCTGGGCGTAACGCCAGACTTCAGTGGCATGCCCCATTTAAGAGAGCTGAATCTGTATAGGAC
>NZ_JBEOPS010000686.1:0-232 GCF_040310305.1 Pseudomonas sp. HY13-MNA-CIBAN-0226 | reverse complement strand
GCTTATGTGGATCATATCGCTAAAATGCTGGCTTTTGCTGGCATAAATGACGGCGAAAAACGTGCCCAGGCCATTCTTGTGCTCGAAACTAAAATAGCACAAGCCCAATGGCCTAGAGAAAAGCGCCGTGATCGCGACTTAACCTTAAACCAAGTTAAACGCGAAGATCTTGCTCAGCAATACCCAGGATTTGACTGGGATTTATACTTTGCGCAAACGGGTTACCAAGTAC
>NZ_JBEOPS010000685.1:0-232 GCF_040310305.1 Pseudomonas sp. HY13-MNA-CIBAN-0226 | reverse complement strand
ATCTTTGACTGTACCAGCGCATTCGCGGGCAAGCCCGCTCCCGCATTTTGACCCCGAGCAATCAGTGACCTCTACAGTGCAAAGGCCTGCGCCGGTAAGCTCATCAGGCATTCGCTCCCCGCCTCCACCGCAGCACGGTGCATGGCCGTACGCGGCAACAGGCGCTTGAAATAAAAGTCGCAGGTCGCAAGCTTCGCCTGGGCAAACCCTGGGTCATCCTGGGCTTGCGCCG
>NZ_JBEOPS010000684.1:0-232 GCF_040310305.1 Pseudomonas sp. HY13-MNA-CIBAN-0226 | reverse complement strand
CCAGCAGGCCAATGCCGGGTTGAACTCGGAGATAGCCAAGCTGCATGCGCGCTTTCGGGATATTCGCAGCGGCGATCGCTATGCCCTGGATTTTCGTCCGGGGCGCGGGTTGAATCTGGAGATTAATGGGCAGGTGGTGTTCAGCAGCCCGGACGCTGAATTAGCGAAGGCCTACCTGGGTATCTGGCTGGGCCCCAAAGGGCTGTCGGACAGTTTGCGCAATACGCTACTC
>NZ_JBEOPS010000683.1:0-232 GCF_040310305.1 Pseudomonas sp. HY13-MNA-CIBAN-0226 | reverse complement strand
GAATTGAGCTGGCTGATCCGCTCTTGTAGCGAATCCATTCGAAGCCTTTACTGATCTTCAGGCCCCAAGACGCCGGTTGCAATTGACCGTGCTCGTTGGGGGCTGCGGAGCGGGTCGACCAAGAGCCCACGCGTTCGATAGCTATCCCGGTACCCGGGTCAAGGTTGCTCAGGTCCAAGGTGTTATCTGGTCGAAATGCCGCAAGAATATGATCAACCGAGTGGGTGTATAC
>NZ_JBEOPS010000682.1:0-232 GCF_040310305.1 Pseudomonas sp. HY13-MNA-CIBAN-0226 | reverse complement strand
ACGTATGACTTGGTGTTCAGTGACTTGATCATGCCCGGCGTGATGAATGGCGCGGCACTGGCGCGGGAGGTGTCGCGCTTGTATCCGCACATCAGGATCCTGCTGACCACCGGCTATGCGAAAGACGCGTTGGCACGCGCGGATATACAGGTGCAGGAGTTCGAGTTGATTCCCAAGCCGTATCAACCCGCTGACCTGCAGCGCAAAATCCGGGCGGTGCTCGATGCCTGAT
>NZ_JBEOPS010000681.1:0-232 GCF_040310305.1 Pseudomonas sp. HY13-MNA-CIBAN-0226 | reverse complement strand
GCTGGAGGCCTTGTTGCTGGAGCAGGAGCCGCACCTGGCGTTTCATCGCATCGACCTGGCTGACCCGGCGCAGCCGCGGTTGCTGGTCAGTGCCCAGCGCAATGTACTGACGCCCCAGGATCAACTGCGGCTGCAAGGCTTGCTGCGCGAAGCCGCACCCTACGCCGGTGACGTAGCGATTGTCAGCAGTGACGACGGGCTGTTGGCGCGTCAGGCCGAACAAGGGCTGCAA
>NZ_JBEOPS010000680.1:0-232 GCF_040310305.1 Pseudomonas sp. HY13-MNA-CIBAN-0226 | reverse complement strand
GCATACCCATGCTCCGCGCCAGCGCGATGATCACCCGGACAATCGCCACGTCATCCTCATCCCACGGCAACCCGGCGACGAAGCCCTGATCGATCTTGAGTTTCTGCACCGGCAGGCGCTTGAGCCGCAGCAACGACGAATAGCCGGTGCCGAAATCATCGATGGCCAGACGCACACCCAGTTCGCGCAAGCGATGCATTTGTTCCAGCGCCACTTCCGGATCATCCATCAC
>NZ_JBEOPS010000679.1:0-232 GCF_040310305.1 Pseudomonas sp. HY13-MNA-CIBAN-0226 | reverse complement strand
GACGTGGCCCAGGCCATCGTGCGTGACGGCGAGGGCGCGACCAAGTTCGTCACGGTTGAAGTCAACGGCGGCGGCAACCATCAGGAATGCCTGGATGTGGGCTACACCGTGGCGCACTCGCCGCTGATCAAGACCGCGCTGTTTGCATCGGACCCGAACTGGGGGCGTATCCTGGCTGCCGTTGGCCGTGCCGGCGTGCCGGACCTGGACGTGAGCAAGATCGACGTGTTCC
>NZ_JBEOPS010000678.1:0-232 GCF_040310305.1 Pseudomonas sp. HY13-MNA-CIBAN-0226 | reverse complement strand
AGGCAGTTTCGATTTGTTTTTCGATATTAAAGCGCGAAAACATCGGCTCATAATCGGTATATTTACGCAGTTTTTCAGCTTGTTTTGGCATGACCGCATCGATGAAGCCTGCCGCTTCTATATAAGCGTTTTCGTTATCGATCCAAATCTCAGCAATGTCATCGCGTAGATAATCACGCACGGCACGAGTAACAACGCCCGCTTCTTGATGTACCAAGCGCGGTGATGGATA
>NZ_JBEOPS010000677.1:0-232 GCF_040310305.1 Pseudomonas sp. HY13-MNA-CIBAN-0226 | reverse complement strand
CGCTCGCAGCGCGCAACTCCAGCGCCTATGCCTCCTTGCGCGCCATGCCCAAGCTGGGCCGTATGCCGTGCCTGGCCAACAATGAAGTGCGCCTGTTGATCAATGGCGATGCCACCTTCGGCGCGATCTTCGAGGCTATCCGTCACGCAAAGACCGCGGTGCTGTTCCAGTTTTTCATCATTCACGATGACGAACTGGGCCGCCAGTTACAGGCCCTGTTGAAGGAAAAAGC
>NZ_JBEOPS010000676.1:0-232 GCF_040310305.1 Pseudomonas sp. HY13-MNA-CIBAN-0226 | reverse complement strand
AGTAAACACCGCCGTTTGCTGTGATCAGTGTCAGCAGAGTTTTTTGGTCAATAAGCACCTTATCGTCACCACCGATACGCCACCAAAAATGGCAGATAGCACCACCACCGACCCAAATAACACAAGTAATGTCAAACCGCCTATTCATAAACAACTTTCTAATAAGCAATCTTCAGCCGTCTTATCTTCTGACAGCTTAATTCATGATGGTTTAATTTATGATGACATGGAT
>NZ_JBEOPS010000675.1:0-233 GCF_040310305.1 Pseudomonas sp. HY13-MNA-CIBAN-0226 | reverse complement strand
TCGGTGAGCTAGACGTTGTCGATCAAGCCGCTGTACACCAGGATCTTGCCGCCAGGCCCGCAGTTGGCGTTCATCTCATCACTTTTGATAAGGTTTACGTCCCAGTTCCACTGGGCGGCATCCGCACGGAAGGTCGGAGCCTGGGCGATCAGGCGCTTGGCAATGGCTTGCACGCGCTTGGCGTTGGCGCTGGTCTTGTCCAACACCCCTTTGCTGCTGGCTTCACCCAGGGT
>NZ_JBEOPS010000674.1:0-233 GCF_040310305.1 Pseudomonas sp. HY13-MNA-CIBAN-0226 | reverse complement strand
GGTGATACAGTGGTATGTGCTTCAGCAGTGCGTCACTATGACACTGTATTCAATCTTATAACTGCCTTTAATCTCACAAGTTGCTCTAATCTTATAATCGGTATCTAAGCCACTCTATATGATGCCTTAGAACGACAATTTCAATATCAGCCAATCTATATTCAATTGCCTAAAAGGCCAAATTTACCAATATTCTTGAGAAGAAATAACTTCTATTCGAGTCATGCTAAACC
>NZ_JBEOPS010000673.1:0-233 GCF_040310305.1 Pseudomonas sp. HY13-MNA-CIBAN-0226 | reverse complement strand
CTACCGAATGGTTAGCTTCTAGCCCTGCATAGAGATCACCGATCAGTCGTTGATAAGCAGAATCGGCAACATTAAGCCCACCGGTGCTGGACTCCCCAACAGAAACTCTAACTGCCCCAAAAAAGCCCTTAGCTCCATCTATAACAGCTTCCACTGTCAGCTCTCCCGCGCCTCTGCTACGACTGCGCCAAAGCGCAAGCTCTGTTTTAAAAACAGTTAAATAACGATCAATC
>NZ_JBEOPS010000672.1:0-233 GCF_040310305.1 Pseudomonas sp. HY13-MNA-CIBAN-0226 | reverse complement strand
GGGGGAGATACCTATATCCATAGATCTGCGCAATCTATTCTTATTGCAATAGGTTCTCGTTTGGCTGCTTGATCTTGTGTTACTGTATAACAAATCAACCGTACCCAGACGCCCCGGAGGCCTCATGAAAGCTGGTATCCACCCCGACTACCGCACCGTGCTGTTCCACGATACTGCCGCCGACGTGTTCTTCCTCATCGGTTCCACCGCCGACAGTGATCGCACCCATAAAC
>NZ_JBEOPS010000671.1:0-233 GCF_040310305.1 Pseudomonas sp. HY13-MNA-CIBAN-0226 | reverse complement strand
CATCATGACCATGAACGATTAACGTTTTAACCGTAGTGGCTAATGGAACATCCAAATGTTCAGCAACCATTTTACAACTGGTCATCTCTTCAGTTAACACGTCTTCGCGTTCCATTTTGGGTGGCTGACGCTCAGCAGTGCTCACCGATTCTGCCAGCTCAACGTTCGCTGCATAATCAGAAGAATCTGAAAAGGCGATATCATCTTCGCCGCTATCTGCTAAGACATGAAAC
>NZ_JBEOPS010000670.1:0-233 GCF_040310305.1 Pseudomonas sp. HY13-MNA-CIBAN-0226 | reverse complement strand
ACCTCGACCCGCAGCAGCCCGTGGAACAGTTGCACTTCGGCGGCGGTACGCCAACCTTTCTCAGCCACGATGAACTGCGCCAGGTGATGAAATGCCTGCGCCAGCATTTCAATTTGCTGGATGACGATTCGGGTGACTACGGCATCGAAATCGACCCGCGCGAAGCCGACTGGGCCACCATGGGCCTGCTGCGCGAACTGGGCTTCAACCGCGTGAGCATCGGCCTGCAAGAC
>NZ_JBEOPS010000669.1:0-233 GCF_040310305.1 Pseudomonas sp. HY13-MNA-CIBAN-0226 | reverse complement strand
CTTAAGGAATCACCGTTGAACGAACACACCTTGTCCCAGCGCCTCGAGCGCGTGGCCGCGCACATACCGGCGGGTGCTCGCCTGGCCGATATCGGCTCGGACCACGCCTACCTGCCGGTGGCCCTGATACACCGCGGCGCTATTGCGGCGGCCGTGGCGGGGGAAGTGGCCGCTACACCGTTTCAGGCGGCCAACCGTACCGTGGCCGACAACGGCCTGGCGCAGCACATCAC
>NZ_JBEOPS010000668.1:0-233 GCF_040310305.1 Pseudomonas sp. HY13-MNA-CIBAN-0226 | reverse complement strand
GCTGTCCGCCAAGAATTGGAAGTGCTGTCCGAAGGTAGCGTCGTTATCAAATCTAAGCGTAAAGACCACCGAAACTTGATCGCTGAAGCACAGCAGAAGAACTATGATTTAGCGTTCAACCGCTCACAGATGGAAAAGGCCGACGGTAAAATACTTGGCTTATTTGCTTATTCATCGTTGCCAAACGGTATTACCGAGCACCAAACTAAGAATGACCCCGCCCGCACCATACC
>NZ_JBEOPS010000667.1:0-233 GCF_040310305.1 Pseudomonas sp. HY13-MNA-CIBAN-0226 | reverse complement strand
CTATTAAAGAGGCATTAGTTGATGAAGGTGATGTTGTAGAATATGGACAGGCCTTGTTTGTTATTGAACCAGCCAGCTAAGATTAGCGTACATTGCTTACGCACTATACTTTTTAGGAATATCAGCTTAGGAAAATCGACATGTTCTCAAAAATCTTAATTGCTAACCGTGGCGAGATTGCCTTACGCATCGTGCGAGCTTGTAAACAGTTGGGTATCGGGTCAGTCATAGCC
>NZ_JBEOPS010000666.1:0-233 GCF_040310305.1 Pseudomonas sp. HY13-MNA-CIBAN-0226 | reverse complement strand
CGCCCACTCTGGACAACCCGTTGGAAATAATCACGCCGACTCCACAGTCAAATTGAACACCCTCACACGGGATGGTTACCCCACCGTAAGAACGCACATCGACCGGAATAATTTAGCCGCACACGGCTGTATATCGTCAGCGTTTGAAAAGTGACAAACCCGATACCGACAAATTTTCTACATCCGCCGTTTCATGATTTGCGTCACTCGTTCGTCTTATTACTCAAGAGCAC
>NZ_JBEOPS010000665.1:0-233 GCF_040310305.1 Pseudomonas sp. HY13-MNA-CIBAN-0226 | reverse complement strand
ATGTCGTACAGCTCGTTGCTCAGCTTGAGCAGTTCTTCCAGGGTGCGAACCCCGGCCATGCCGTTGCCGATCATCACCAGTTTGAGTTTTTTCATGTCGTTCTCCGCAATGGCTCGACAAATCGTGCGCAAACAAAAAAGGCGTCCCCGCTAGTCAGCTAGCGAGGACGCCTTTGTCCTGGTCCCGTTCTCTCGGGAAGCTCGACCCTTCGACGTTGAAGGGGCGGCTATATG
>NZ_JBEOPS010000664.1:0-233 GCF_040310305.1 Pseudomonas sp. HY13-MNA-CIBAN-0226 | reverse complement strand
GCCCTTAACCGGGCAGCACTGGGCCGCTGGCAATTGAGCTGAACCTGTTCCAGCCCTAGCCAGTCGGCCATCTTTCGCAGGTTCATCGCCAGCGCCAGCATGCCTTCCTCATCCAGCCCCGGCTCTTCCTCGTGCACGGCATGCACGGCCAGGCGCCCATGGGCACGCTCGGCCCGCAGGTCGACGCGCGCGGCAATGCGCTCGTTGTGCAGAAACGGCAGCACGTAATAGCC
>NZ_JBEOPS010000663.1:0-233 GCF_040310305.1 Pseudomonas sp. HY13-MNA-CIBAN-0226 | reverse complement strand
ACAATATACAGACGATCAAACTCACTCGCATCATCGATAGGACGTTGTTTTTCTGCGCTGAGTCGTTCAACTAAATCTGTCGACGTATTACTGTGACCAACCACTAAAATATTTCCTTGTTGAGTTAATAGTTGTTGAGTGAATACGGCCATATCGCGAGGGTCATAAATACTCAGATTGAGTTGCTGATCTTGGCTGACGGCAGTCGCAGTTTCACGGGTACGATTATAGTC
>NZ_JBEOPS010000662.1:0-233 GCF_040310305.1 Pseudomonas sp. HY13-MNA-CIBAN-0226 | reverse complement strand
GTGCCGGAGTTGAAGGAAATGTTCCCGGACGCGCCGTATATCGCTCGCCCCGGTCAGATCAATGCCTGGGACAACGAGGATTTCGTCAAAGCGATCAAGGCCACCGGGCGTAAGCAGATCATCATTGCCGGTGTAGTAACGGATGTGTGTGTGGCGTTCCCGACCTTGTCGGCGCTGGCAGAAGGCTTTGAGGTGTTTGTGGTGACGGATGCATCGGGCACGTTCAATACCAC
>NZ_JBEOPS010000661.1:0-233 GCF_040310305.1 Pseudomonas sp. HY13-MNA-CIBAN-0226 | reverse complement strand
ATCGTCCACTGACTGATGAGCCGGTTACTAGCTCAGATGATGACAGCTACGATGATTTTGAAGAGAACCTGCCGCGGGCGGTCGTGGCTGCGGTAGAAGAATGCTTTGGTGATGCACAAAGCAAAGGTCATGCTGATCAGGCAGATATCTTGATATTTGCCGCGACCGAAGCCGAGATTCGTGAACTACAAGAAGTGCTAGAGCGTCATGGACCCAAGCACACCGAAGTGTTG
>NZ_JBEOPS010000660.1:0-233 GCF_040310305.1 Pseudomonas sp. HY13-MNA-CIBAN-0226 | reverse complement strand
GGTTTGATGCTGGTTAGAACACGGGGTTCGGCGAAGGCCGAGGCGGCCACCAACCAAGTCAGGGTCACGGCGGGCAAAAGGGAAGAGAGGCGAGGCAAGGCGGCATCACTCATTGATTTTTATAGTTACATAATAACATACCGATCAGCCGGCATGTTCAAGTCGATCCGTGAATTCTGGATTGAGCGATGGAGTGCATATCTGCCGTTGCTTTGCAGCACGCAGTACTCCCA
>NZ_JBEOPS010000659.1:0-233 GCF_040310305.1 Pseudomonas sp. HY13-MNA-CIBAN-0226 | reverse complement strand
CGGTCATGCCACTGCGCTTGACATCGACGTGTACCACGCGCCCAGTGATTAACGCTGCTTGTCCATGCCCCACGTCTGCTATCGATACCAGTCGGCTACGGTCTTCATAATCTCGTGGCAGGTGCAGTAGCAAATCAAAGATTCGCACAATACTCAACTGTGCCAGTTGCTCGGCAACCTTGGAGCCAACACCTGCCAGCGCCGTCACTGGCATATCGAGTGCCGACATAGGC
>NZ_JBEOPS010000658.1:0-234 GCF_040310305.1 Pseudomonas sp. HY13-MNA-CIBAN-0226 | reverse complement strand
ACTAACCACAGCAAGACGAAGCCTATCCCAGACCACAGAACCATCATACATCAAACACGCACAGATACACACTAAATAGACCCTATACATAATTAATAAAAAAAACACAAAATATAAATTAGCAACAATCGTTCAAACTTTATTTGAGACAAAATATTCTGTCTACGTCAAATAAACTGAAGCTATCAAAGCGATTCTACTTTCAAAGAACACATACAACTTCATCAAAGATTG
>NZ_JBEOPS010000657.1:0-234 GCF_040310305.1 Pseudomonas sp. HY13-MNA-CIBAN-0226 | reverse complement strand
GCCATGAGCGCGCCGGACGGCAAGATCCGTATCCCGTTGAACGAAGAATCGTCCAAGGGCGCCGGGCAGATCGAAGAGTTCCTGATGCAGTTCAACGGCGAGGGCATCCAGCACGTCGCGTTCCTCACCGACGACCTGGTCCAGACCTGGGACGCGATGAAGAAGATCGGCATGCGCTTCATGACCGCGCCGCCCGACACTAACTACGAAATGCTTGAAGGCCGCCTGCCGAAC
>NZ_JBEOPS010000656.1:0-234 GCF_040310305.1 Pseudomonas sp. HY13-MNA-CIBAN-0226 | reverse complement strand
GACATAACCAGGGCGATGTTGCGGGCCAGGGCCCCAGCCGTTGCCATGCCCGTCGGGGCGGCCTGGCCAGCGGTTATCACCGGGGCGATCGTTACCCGGACGCGAACCAGGGCCGCCGGCCTCCCAATGCCGATTGTCATCGGGGCGTCTGGGAATATCACGGTAATAACCCTGGCGCGGCTCCTGAGTCTGGCGCACGGTATCGGGCCGGCCCTGGATCGGCAGGTTATGCTC
>NZ_JBEOPS010000655.1:0-234 GCF_040310305.1 Pseudomonas sp. HY13-MNA-CIBAN-0226 | reverse complement strand
AGTGCCAGCACTATATCAGATTCATGACAATGCCAATTTTCCGCAACTCACTTGGTTAATTGATAATCTGTATGACAATCCGCAGATTCAACCTGATATTGCTCAAGCATTGGCTGATGAGATGGTAGGGTTTGAAAAGTTAATACTCTCGCTACACCTACCTTTTCCTAGGGTGCCACTGCAAAATTTGCAGACCTTTTTTATGGAGGCTGCTACTAAACAACAGGTTATTCA
>NZ_JBEOPS010000654.1:0-234 GCF_040310305.1 Pseudomonas sp. HY13-MNA-CIBAN-0226 | reverse complement strand
ACTAGGGGCGATTTAAAGCACGCCGTTTTTCAGCAACCATCTGCATGTTTTGCCCCGTAGGTTGCTTGGTCCACAGTGTATTTTTCTCCAGCACTCGAGGAAAGTTGCTTAATGAGGCCTTTGCACGAGAAGCCCATCATATTGAGATACTGCTTCGCAGACCTCACCGCCTGCTGGTTCCAATCAATGTTCATGCTGTCCACTGCTATCGTAGCGTCAGAAACGTCGTAACCC
>NZ_JBEOPS010000653.1:0-234 GCF_040310305.1 Pseudomonas sp. HY13-MNA-CIBAN-0226 | reverse complement strand
AAGTGAGGGTGATGCGCGAGGCGGCGCGAATTTCCTGTGTGGCTCATGTGCGGGCGATGCAGGCCAGTCGTGCCGGTTTGCATGAGTTCAGCCTGGAAGCCGAACTGGATTACGAGTTCCGCAAGGGCGGCGCGAAAATGCCCGCCTATGGCTCCATCGTCGCCGCCGGGCGCAACAGCTGCATCCTGCATTACCAGCAGAATGACGCGGTGCTCAAGGACGGCGATCTGGTGC
>NZ_JBEOPS010000652.1:0-234 GCF_040310305.1 Pseudomonas sp. HY13-MNA-CIBAN-0226 | reverse complement strand
ATTTATTACCACAATCTCTTTAGGTTTACTAAGTACTGCTCATGCTGATAACGCTCTAAAAATGGAGCTGACTGCCAACAAAGTCATTAAAAATGCTGAAGGCAAGATCAGTTATCTACCCGTCAGTACCGCTCCAGCAGGTACTGTTGTCCAGTACAAAGCAACATATACCAATACCGTTAATCAAAATATCAATGACTTAGCAGTAACCCTACCTATTCCAGCAAATATGGC
>NZ_JBEOPS010000651.1:0-234 GCF_040310305.1 Pseudomonas sp. HY13-MNA-CIBAN-0226 | reverse complement strand
CAAGCTCGCTCCTACAGAAGGCGATGGTGGGGTGTCCGTCAGAGCTGGTAGTTTTTCAACTCCCTGGCAATCACCATCCGCTGAATCTCGCTGGTGCCTTCGTAAATCTGCGTGATCCGTGCATCCCGGTAGTAGCGCTCCACCGGGTAATCCTCCAAATACCCATACCCACCATGGATCTGCATTGCCTTGGAGCAGACCCGTTCGGCCATTTCCGAGGCGAACAGCTTGGCC
>NZ_JBEOPS010000650.1:0-234 GCF_040310305.1 Pseudomonas sp. HY13-MNA-CIBAN-0226 | reverse complement strand
AATATCGAAAAGGCCACCTGGTTGCTCAGCCAGCGTCAGGATGCCAACGGCGTGTTGCTGTTGTTTTCCAATGAAATATCGGAGGAGGGCAGTAACCTCAGTTTTGCCGTTGAGTTCGGCAAGATCGTCGCGCGTTTGGACCTGCTTACCCAGATCCTTGATGAGCGCTACCGGCGCATTGGCCTCAATTACGCACAAAGCCTGTTGCTGATGAATTTCCTGCCGGTGCAATAA
>NZ_JBEOPS010000649.1:0-234 GCF_040310305.1 Pseudomonas sp. HY13-MNA-CIBAN-0226 | reverse complement strand
GGTGATCAATGCAGCCCGCACGCATGCCTCAGACGCTGCCCGCCTGGATGCCTTGGTGCGTGAAAACGTGGTCGCCCAACTGGCTAATCTCAAAACCCACCCTTCGGTCGCCCTGGCGCTGGAACAAGGCCGGATGAACCTGCATGGCTGGGTGTACGACATCGAAACCGGCGGCATTGACGCTTTGGACGGGCACACCGGGCGCTTCGTCTCCCTGCTCGACCACCCCAGCAC
>NZ_JBEOPS010000648.1:0-234 GCF_040310305.1 Pseudomonas sp. HY13-MNA-CIBAN-0226 | reverse complement strand
ACACTAGTGAAGTCATGACAGCTTATGAACTTGACAAAAAATACAACCTCTTAGAAACAGAGGATGGATTAGCCAATCAATACACCATGCATGATTTATTCGTTGAATTTGAAATGTATAGTGATGAAACAGTTGACGCGAGTGTCGTTATTTCATCATCTGGTAGTTATTACTACTTTGTTAAAGACAAGAACAACGAACTTAAAGAAATCCACAATACTGACTATTTTCTAG
>NZ_JBEOPS010000647.1:0-234 GCF_040310305.1 Pseudomonas sp. HY13-MNA-CIBAN-0226 | reverse complement strand
GTGCTGACAACGCGATCGAATGGATCGCCGCGGGTAAGGAAAACAAGGCTGAAGACGCACTGAAAGTCGGTGCCGTCGACGCGGTAGTGGCTCCGGACAAACTGGCCGAAGCCGCGCTGAACCTGATCAAGGGCGCCATCAGCGGCGAATTTGACTACAAGGCCAAGCGTCAGCCGAAGCTGGACACACTCAAGCTCAACGCCATCGAACAGAGGATGTCGTTCGAAACCGCCA
>NZ_JBEOPS010000646.1:0-234 GCF_040310305.1 Pseudomonas sp. HY13-MNA-CIBAN-0226 | reverse complement strand
GCCCCTGAATCTTTAACTGAACCACCGCCTTCGCAGGCAAGCCAGCTCCCACACGGGTTATGCATCGCCCACAAAATCAGCGCTTGGCACAGATCCTCTGTGGGAGCGGGCTTGCCCGCGATAGCGGCGTGTCAGCCGCTGAATCTTTAACTGAACCACCGCCTTCGCAGGCAAGCCAGCTCCCACACGTGTTATGCATCGCCCCTAAAATCAGCGCTTGGCACAGATCCTCTG
>NZ_JBEOPS010000645.1:0-234 GCF_040310305.1 Pseudomonas sp. HY13-MNA-CIBAN-0226 | reverse complement strand
CCTTCGACGCGCTGATCGCCGCCTCGGGCAAATGCCTGGAAGGCGTACCGGGCATGGGCTTTGTCTTTGCCGAAAAAGCCGCGCTGGCCGCCGCCGGGCAACTGCCATTCCCTGGCGATGGACCTGTTCGACCAGCACAGCTACATGGTCAAGACCGGACAATGGCGCTTCACCCCGCCCACCCACGTGGTCGCCGCCCTGCATGAAGCGCTGCTGCAATACGCCGAAGAAGGC
>NZ_JBEOPS010000644.1:0-235 GCF_040310305.1 Pseudomonas sp. HY13-MNA-CIBAN-0226 | reverse complement strand
GGCCAGTTCACCCAGTGGCTGGGCCTGGGCACCCTCACCTTCAGTTTCGCCGGGCTGGTGATTGGCTCGGTGATCTACTCCATGCCCTTTGTGGTGCAGCCGCTGCAGAACGCGTTTTCGGCCATCGGCACGCGCCCGCTGGAAGTGGCCGCGACCTTGCGCGCCAACCCGTGGGACACGTTTTTTACGGTGATCCTGCCGCTGGCACGCCCGGGGTTTATCACCGCCTCAATCC
>NZ_JBEOPS010000643.1:0-235 GCF_040310305.1 Pseudomonas sp. HY13-MNA-CIBAN-0226 | reverse complement strand
CCCGAAAGCGGGGTGTCAGTCGGCACATCTGCAACTGAACCACTGCATTCGCGAGCAAGCCCGCTCCCACAAGGGACGAGCGTCAATTTCAAAAGCTAATCAGCGGGTCGACACTGGGCGTTTCACCCACACTGGCGACAGGCTCGAACCTGAGCCGGTGACATACAGCACCGCCGCTTCACCGCGTTCCAACGCAACCGGCTTCACATCGCCGACTTTCTTGTCACCGTCATAC
>NZ_JBEOPS010000642.1:0-235 GCF_040310305.1 Pseudomonas sp. HY13-MNA-CIBAN-0226 | reverse complement strand
ACACATACCAATTGAGTGAAGCCAAGCGGCTTGCGCCCTTTGCTCAACCGTTGGCGGGCTTCATCGTTCCAATAATGGTGCAGCTCCCGATAAGCCTGGGTGACGCGCTGAGCCAGTGGCGAGTTGAACTGGTCAAGTAGTCTTGGATACTGATTAAGGTTTACGCCGCCAGCCTTTCCTTCGAGACCGGCGACCGGTAGTCGTTGTAGCTATGAGGTCTGCTGATGTTGTAGAC
>NZ_JBEOPS010000641.1:0-235 GCF_040310305.1 Pseudomonas sp. HY13-MNA-CIBAN-0226 | reverse complement strand
GCACCAGGTTCTTGACGAAAGGGCTCCAGAATTTGCTCATGCCTTACTCTCCCTTGACGATGCGGTATTCGGCGCTGCGTGCGTGCGCGCTGAGGGATTCACCACGGGCCAGCACCGAGGCGGTCTTGCCCAGCTCGGAAGCGCCTTGTGGCGAGCAGAAGATAATCGACGAGCGCTTCTGGAAGTCGTACACCCCCAGCGGCGACGAGAAACGTGCAGTGCCGGAGGTCGGCAA
>NZ_JBEOPS010000640.1:0-235 GCF_040310305.1 Pseudomonas sp. HY13-MNA-CIBAN-0226 | reverse complement strand
ATCAACACCAATTTAATCCGCTAACAACACGAGAAAGCATGACAACATCATTATTGTTCAAGGTTTAGACTGACCAGGCACGAGCATTTTACATCGCTATCGCTTTAACCATACCCTGTTACTGATCGCCGCTTAATCACCATGCTACAGAAAGATCGATTTAACGATGACCCGGTTCTATTGATAAACCTTGGCGCAATACCCTCGCGACGATAAGACAATAAGACGATATGAC
>NZ_JBEOPS010000639.1:0-235 GCF_040310305.1 Pseudomonas sp. HY13-MNA-CIBAN-0226 | reverse complement strand
GTGAAATACACGCCGGCAATCCCCAAGGTGTTGGCGCCAATGCACAACAACAGTGGACGCCAAGCGGTCTTCAGCACTTCCAGCACGGGGGCTTGGTCCTTCTTGATCGCCCGAGCTTTTTCCGCCAGGGCCTTGTCTTCGAGGAACTCCGGCGACTCATTTACACCCAGGCGAATCGCCAGGCCGACGACCAACAGCAAGGCACTGGCCAGGAACGGCAGGCGCCAGCCCCAAC
>NZ_JBEOPS010000638.1:0-235 GCF_040310305.1 Pseudomonas sp. HY13-MNA-CIBAN-0226 | reverse complement strand
CGGCCAGCCCCTGGACATGGCGATCAATGGCCGCGGCTTTTTCCAGGTGCTGCAGCCGGATGGCACCACCTCTTACACCCGTGACGGCACTTTCCACCTGGATTCCAACGGCCAGATCGTGACCGCCAACGGTTTCGCCCTGGAGCCTGCTGTCGTGGTGCCGCCCGACGCCAAGACCTTCACCGTCGGCAACGACGGCACCGTGTCCATCACCGTTGCTGGCAACCCGGCCTCC
>NZ_JBEOPS010000637.1:0-235 GCF_040310305.1 Pseudomonas sp. HY13-MNA-CIBAN-0226 | reverse complement strand
GGTTGGTCTGGTCAGCAATGCCGCGAATGGTATTGACGATGGCGGTGATCTGTTGCGAGCGCTCGCCCAGCTTGGCGATCAGTTGCGAAGAGGTGTCGATATCCACGGCAATTTCGCGCATGCCAGTGGCGGTTTTCTGAATCACCTCGGCGCCTTTTTCCGCCATCTCCTGGGTGTTCAACGACAGGTGATAAGCCTGTGCGGCGCTTTGTGCGTCGGCGGCATGCTGTAGCAC
>NZ_JBEOPS010000636.1:0-235 GCF_040310305.1 Pseudomonas sp. HY13-MNA-CIBAN-0226 | reverse complement strand
CCCCACACCTTTTATGACTACGACGCCAAGTACCTGGCTTCCGATACTCAGTACCGGATCCCATGCGGCCTCGAAGCAACCAAGGAACAGGAATTGATGGACCTCACGGCGAAAGCCTGTGAGGCGCTGGGTATCGCCGGTTGGGCGCGGGCAGACGTGATGCAGGATGACCAAGGGAATTTCTGGTTCCTTGAAGTCAACACCGCACCGGGCATGACCGACCACAGCCTGGTTC
>NZ_JBEOPS010000635.1:0-235 GCF_040310305.1 Pseudomonas sp. HY13-MNA-CIBAN-0226 | reverse complement strand
GAATAGTTCGATGCTCGGTGTTTCCTTGAGGACCCCAGTGTATTGATAAGGCTCTATCAGGCGCAGCTTAGATATAGGATCCATATTCTCCGGCAGCTCGCCAAGGCCGGCTCGCACTATTTTTTGCGCCGGCGAAACAGCTGCCGTGCGTCGAAAGACGTTCTTGCCGACAGTGCGTGTCGTATTCCCCAGGTAGTTGGAAAGTCTTGCAAATCTCTGTGGCATGTTCTTGATC
>NZ_JBEOPS010000634.1:0-235 GCF_040310305.1 Pseudomonas sp. HY13-MNA-CIBAN-0226 | reverse complement strand
GCGCTGCGCCAACTGCTCAGTGGAAAAGCCCGTGGACCAGCGCCGAAACGGAGCATCCGCGTCATGCGACACCACCGGGCCATCCACCGCACTCGTCACACTGGCGACCAATCGATTGGCTGCTCGCTCGGTGGCGGTGAGCCGGTCGCCGTAGGCGTTGATGCGTTGTCGCGTATCGGCGGACAGCGGGTTAAGGCCCAGGTCGGTTACCCGGGTGACCCGCAGTGTCTGTTCC
>NZ_JBEOPS010000633.1:0-205 GCF_040310305.1 Pseudomonas sp. HY13-MNA-CIBAN-0226 | reverse complement strand
CCACCCCCCCCCCCGCCCGCCAACCCCCGAACCGCGGGACCCCGCGCACCGGCCCCCCCCCCGGGAGGCACCACGCCGCAGCCACGCCCCCCCCCCCCCCCCCCCCAAACTTTTTTTTTTACATTAGTCGTCGTCAGCGTCAGATGTGTATTAGAGAAAGGAGCTGAGGACGGCAGAGGTGACCCGCATACTGGCAGTGGAATGG
>NZ_JBEOPS010000632.1:0-236 GCF_040310305.1 Pseudomonas sp. HY13-MNA-CIBAN-0226 | reverse complement strand
GTCTGGTCCCATTCCAGCTGGTAGAAACCCTCGACGGTCAGTTGATTGGTCAGGCTCTGGGAGGCAAACAGCATGTTCACCGGGATCAAGCCTTCCTTGATCTCGGCACCGGGCCTGCGGAACGCCGACACGTCGATCGGGTTGATGCTGTTGATGGAATTACCGATGAAGGTACTTTCGCCCCAACTGACCACCTGCTTGCCGGCGCGCACGGTGCCGGGCAGGTCTCCCAGGGA
>NZ_JBEOPS010000631.1:0-236 GCF_040310305.1 Pseudomonas sp. HY13-MNA-CIBAN-0226 | reverse complement strand
GGTGAATTCGCCACCGTTGATGCCGTGCGCCTCGCGCTGGCTTCTGACCCGGAATTCGCCGTGCTCAACGAAGCGAGCCTGATGTGTGCGCGCAACGAAGAGTTGTGTAGCCTCGACGAGCCGGTGCAAGCCGGCGATGAAGTCGCCTTCTTTCCCCCCGTGACCGGAGGCTGAGCATGGCCATTCGTGTGCAGGTCGAAGCCTTTGATCCGGGTGCCGAAGTCAACGCCATGCAC
>NZ_JBEOPS010000630.1:0-236 GCF_040310305.1 Pseudomonas sp. HY13-MNA-CIBAN-0226 | reverse complement strand
GCCATCCTCTTCTCCGATATCCTCACCATCCCCGACGCCATGGGCCAAGGCCTGTACTTCGAAACCGGCGAAGGCCCGCGCTTCAAGAAAGTCGTCAGCACCCTGGCCGATATCGAAGCCCTGCCGATCCCTGATCCACACAAAGACCTGGGCTACGTGATGGACGCTGTCAGCACCATCCGCCGCGAGCTCAACGGCCGCGTGCCGCTGATCGGCTTCTCCGGCAGCCCCTGGAC
>NZ_JBEOPS010000629.1:0-236 GCF_040310305.1 Pseudomonas sp. HY13-MNA-CIBAN-0226 | reverse complement strand
CTACTTGCCCGACGGCACGCTTGAGTACCTGGGCCGCAACGACGATCAGGTGAAGATCCGTGGTCTGCGCATCGAGCTGGGAGAAATCCAGGCGCGCTTGATCGAGCATCCGGCGGTCAAGGACGCCGTGGTCGTCGCCCGGGACCAGCGCCTGGTCGCGTATTACACCGGCGCACCCGCCGACATCGACAGCCTGCGCGCCCAGCTGTTGCAGCACCTGCCGGACTTTATGGTGC
>NZ_JBEOPS010000628.1:0-236 GCF_040310305.1 Pseudomonas sp. HY13-MNA-CIBAN-0226 | reverse complement strand
GCTGGACACAAAACCGACGCAACAGTCCGAAAACTCACGGGTCATTCGTCTTCGTCACAGTGACGCCAAGCAATTGGCCGAGGTGCTTGAAACCGTTGCCCAGGGCATGCAGCAAGACACCGCACTGACCGGTGCCACGCAAAAGGCATCGACAAGCGAGGTCATGGTGGCCGCCGATGAAGGCCAAAATGCGTTGGTGATCATGGCTGATCCGGCGAAAGTGCGAAGCCTGGAAA
>NZ_JBEOPS010000627.1:0-236 GCF_040310305.1 Pseudomonas sp. HY13-MNA-CIBAN-0226 | reverse complement strand
CCAGCTGCCAAAGCACGTGCTGCTGGTCTCGACGTTGCTGCTCAGGCGGTACTGACGCAAGAGATTACCCCAACAGAGGCACTGGCTGACTATCAAGCGCCATCTAGCATCTCTGACGACAGCGGTAACGAGATTGAAGTCGACTTTAGCGATATCGATAAGCAATTGGCGGGCGTGCAAGCCATCATCGTTGATGAGTGGACACAAGCACTAGACTTGCTAGATAATTTACGTAG
>NZ_JBEOPS010000626.1:0-236 GCF_040310305.1 Pseudomonas sp. HY13-MNA-CIBAN-0226 | reverse complement strand
GTCTTGGCCACGCCGATCTGGTTGAGGATCGACGGGTAGAGTTTCACCACGCGGAACTGGCTGATATCACCACCGAACTCGGCCAGGCGCTTGGTGGCCCAGGGCGACATGATGGTGTTGAGGTAGCGCCGCGGTATGCCAAAGTCTTCCTCCAGGATTGCGCCATCTTCCGTGGCGTTGAACAGGCCCAGGGGCGACTCGAAGACGGGCGAGCCCTTGATCGCATAGAAGGGCAC
>NZ_JBEOPS010000625.1:0-236 GCF_040310305.1 Pseudomonas sp. HY13-MNA-CIBAN-0226 | reverse complement strand
GCTTTACGCGGCGTCAAGTCATCCAGGTCAAGCTTTGCCAGCTCATCCAGCACCGGATGGGGCAGGCTGGCGAACATATCGCTCTGATGCGGCGCGGCAGGTTTCTTGCTGGCCTTGGCCGGGCTGGCGACTACCGTTTCATGGGGCAGCGCCGTGGTTTCCAGGCGGCTTAGGTGTTCACGGGCACGGGTGATCACCTCGTTCGGCACACCGGCCAACTGCGCCACGGCCAGGCC
>NZ_JBEOPS010000624.1:0-237 GCF_040310305.1 Pseudomonas sp. HY13-MNA-CIBAN-0226 | reverse complement strand
CTAATAAAGGGGTGGTAAATGGAATTAATTATTATAAGTGGCCGATCAGGTTCTGGTAAGTCAGTTGCTTTACGTGTTGTAGAAGATTTAGGTTACTATTGTGTAGATAATATTCCGGTAAATTTGCTGCCTTCATTAGTGCGCAGTGTCTCTGATAACTACGATAAAATAGCCGTTAGTATAGACGTGCGTAACCTGCCTAAAGACCAGCAGCAGTTTAACGATATTCTTGAGTAC
>NZ_JBEOPS010000623.1:0-237 GCF_040310305.1 Pseudomonas sp. HY13-MNA-CIBAN-0226 | reverse complement strand
ACGCCGAGCCGGGGCGCATTGGCCGTGCCTTCAATGGCGGCATGCTGTGGGCCATGCGCAACCGTTGGTGGGCGATTGGCATCACCGTGGCGCTGTTCGTGGCCTCGGTGTTCTCCATGCAATTTGTGCAGAACCAGTTCTTCCCGTCGTCGGACCGTCCGGAAATTCTCGTCGACCTGAACCTGCCGCAAAACGCCTCGATCAACGAGACGCGCAAGGCCGTTGACCGCCTCGAAG
>NZ_JBEOPS010000622.1:0-237 GCF_040310305.1 Pseudomonas sp. HY13-MNA-CIBAN-0226 | reverse complement strand
CTTAAGCCCTGCCCTCTCCTCTCAGCGCAATAGTCCAGGTACTCCAACTCTATCCTCTGCTTGATTCCGTACTTAACTACGGAGATAGAGTCGACTCGTGGGTAGAAAACCCGAGAGGAGGCTGTTATGAAATACCTAAGACTGCTACTGATAGTGGGTTCGACTCTGCTGTCATCCACCATATGGGCCGAGGGCGGGAGCGATCGTTCGATTGAGCGGGCCGCTTCTATGCACGAC
>NZ_JBEOPS010000621.1:0-237 GCF_040310305.1 Pseudomonas sp. HY13-MNA-CIBAN-0226 | reverse complement strand
CCCCAGGTGGTGTTCGGCACTGTGTTGATGGGGCGCATGCAGGGCAGCCATGCCACCGACCGCGCCCTGGGCATTTTCATCAATACCTTGCCGTTTCGCGTGGACGTGGACGCCCAGGACGTGCGCACCGCCGTCAAGGCCACCCACGCACGGCTGACCACGTTACTGCGCCATGAACACGCGGCGTTGTCCCTGGCCCAGCGTTGCAGTGGCGTGCTCGCGCCGACGCCGCTGTTC
>NZ_JBEOPS010000620.1:0-237 GCF_040310305.1 Pseudomonas sp. HY13-MNA-CIBAN-0226 | reverse complement strand
CTCTTATCGTATTGAGCTTGCAGGTGCTGAGATGCAGGCCACTTTATCTTCGATATATGTCGCAGGTTATCGTATAGGGATGATTGTTGCTGGCGCAGGCGCTCTTTATCTAGCGACTTATTTTGGCTCGTCTGAAACGTCGTATAGCTATGAAGCGTGGCGTAATACGTATTATACGATGATGGCGGTTATGTCGGTCGGATTGCTGACGACGTTCGCCATCTATGAGCCTACAGC
>NZ_JBEOPS010000619.1:0-237 GCF_040310305.1 Pseudomonas sp. HY13-MNA-CIBAN-0226 | reverse complement strand
CAGATGTTCAGCCTCGTGATCCCGGCGCTGCTCGCGACCTGGAGCATCGGCAAGGGGCAGGCCGGCCTGATCGGCGGCGCGACGCTCGTGTCGGGCGCGCTCGGCGGCCTGCTGGCCGGCGCGATCGCGGATCGCTACGGGCGCGTGCGGGCGCTGCAGATCACCGTGTGCTGGTTCTCCGCCTTCACGTTCCTCAGCGCGTTCGCGCAGAACTTCGAGCAGTTGCTGGTGCTGAAG
>NZ_JBEOPS010000618.1:0-237 GCF_040310305.1 Pseudomonas sp. HY13-MNA-CIBAN-0226 | reverse complement strand
CCCGCACATCATGCAGGTGAGCCATGGCGCGGGGCAGGGCAGCGGAAACGTCGCCCAGGCCACCGGTTTTCACAAGGTCCGCAAACTCGGAGGTGACAAACAAGACTTTCTTTCGATTCGGATTCTGACTCACGACCGGCCGCACAGTGTTGGGCAGGTCGGCCAAAGACTTAGGCCCTCCTGCCGGCTGACTAAAACGCTCTCCCTGAGTATCTACTGCGGCACTGATCATAATGC
>NZ_JBEOPS010000617.1:0-237 GCF_040310305.1 Pseudomonas sp. HY13-MNA-CIBAN-0226 | reverse complement strand
AGCCAGCACGCTGCTTTAGTAGTTTCAATAAATTATGCGGATCACGGTGCGTCCAATCACTAAGTAAAATGACATGGTCTTCTGCGATAGGGTGACGTTCTCGTCCTTTAGCCTCAACGACGATAGCACCGCGCATACCGGTCTGTTCTTGAAAGCCCGTGTGCGAGTGATACCAATAAGTACCCGATTGCTTGAGTTTGAATTTATAAGTAAACGTACTATTGGCAGGAATACCAT
>NZ_JBEOPS010000616.1:0-237 GCF_040310305.1 Pseudomonas sp. HY13-MNA-CIBAN-0226 | reverse complement strand
GATTAGGCCCGAGCCGTATGCGGGGAAACTCGCACGTACGGTTCTTAGGGGGAGATGGGCCAGTAATGGCCCATCTCTACCCGACATTGGGGTCGGAAATGGCCGGCTAACGTCTGTGCAACGAGGAATATCCATGCAAGTTTCTGTTGAAAATACTACTGCTCTCGAGCGCCGCCTGAGCATCACCGTGCCGGCAGAGCGTATCGAGACTGCGGTCAACAAGCGTCTGCAGCAGAC
>NZ_JBEOPS010000615.1:0-237 GCF_040310305.1 Pseudomonas sp. HY13-MNA-CIBAN-0226 | reverse complement strand
ATAGTCACTGTGATCATTTTTAAAGACTTTAGTTTTGAATTTTAGTTTGTCAGTGTCTTTGAGCCATGCAATATCTAGCTTATTTTTACTAACGTCTATGCCTATATAATGTGTCATCTTATTGTCTTCCCTTGTTTATGCAGTGTCACTCATGGCATCTGATAAGATGTCGAGGCACTTGGATACCATTCAGAATATTAAGATGATAGGATGAGCATTGGGCATAATCTCTTACAC
>NZ_JBEOPS010000614.1:0-238 GCF_040310305.1 Pseudomonas sp. HY13-MNA-CIBAN-0226 | reverse complement strand
CGTCTATATGATGCAACTGCCGTACAGTTTTGCCAAACGCCATCAACTCTTGGCCATTCTTGCTATTGATCCTGAGCTGCCAGCGACTTTAGTGCTGACCAAAGCCACGCCGTTATCAGCGCTTAATGAGGCGGTGCGCTTTTTACAGCAGCAAGGCATACGCGGTGTGCCGACTTACGAGAGCATCAGTGCCGATGACTTTGAAAGACGTATGAACGCCGCTTATGCAGGCAATACG
>NZ_JBEOPS010000613.1:0-238 GCF_040310305.1 Pseudomonas sp. HY13-MNA-CIBAN-0226 | reverse complement strand
ATATTGCCACTTTTCATTACATCTCATCTTTGCTGTACAGAGCCATACCCTGCAAAGTTGATGATATGGCGAGAGAAAATCTATTACATCGACAGAAGTGGCTTACTTTCAATTTTTTTCAGTTGGCTCTTAACTTTATTTATACAATATGTATTGGATGTTTTTACTTTTTATTTTTATTTTTTTATAGTCCGCTTTAACATGGAATTTGTACTCATTTCGAAATACTTTTATTTTA
>NZ_JBEOPS010000612.1:0-238 GCF_040310305.1 Pseudomonas sp. HY13-MNA-CIBAN-0226 | reverse complement strand
TTACATACTTGTTCGTACAATAAATAAGACCGGGTGATATCAGGAAAGTTCACAAAGAAAATGAATTTTTTTAATTTATTTTGTGAGAGTAATTTTTTTTGATCTATATGGTCGATTTTCCCTGGAAAAGGTTTCGTTTTTTTAATTAAAAATAGTATTAGAATTAACCTAAACTTGATTTTTTTTATAAATTCTTTTTAATCAGTTGTTTATTCTGATTCTGAGGTGAATTCAGGTA
>NZ_JBEOPS010000611.1:0-238 GCF_040310305.1 Pseudomonas sp. HY13-MNA-CIBAN-0226 | reverse complement strand
GGGGCGCGGGGCGGGGCGCGTCCCGCGGCGGGCCGCGGGTGCGGGCCGCGGCGCCCCCCGCCCCCCCCCCGGCCCCCCCCCCCCCCCCCCCCCCCCCCCCCCCCCCCCCCCCCCCCCGCCCCCCCCCCCCCCCCCCCCCCCCCCCCCCCCCCGCCCCCCCCCCCCCCCCCCCCGCCCCCCCCCCCCCCGACCCGAACCGCCACCCAGGCGGCCCCGGTCGGGTCGCACCCGGCCGACA
>NZ_JBEOPS010000610.1:0-238 GCF_040310305.1 Pseudomonas sp. HY13-MNA-CIBAN-0226 | reverse complement strand
ATTGATAAGCTAATGACAGGGATTCAAACACGCATTGACACCATGGCGTATCAGCAAGGCGATAAGTTTTATTTAGGTTCAACAGACTCTTCAATTGAACATGCATTTAATGAAGAGTTTGAACAAGAGATAGAACAAATGGTCACCAACTCAATGGGATCATTAATGATGACATTAGGTAGCCAGATCATGTCTTCTGAAGGCGGTTCATTTGAAGAAAAAATGAATACCTTTTCAC
>NZ_JBEOPS010000609.1:0-238 GCF_040310305.1 Pseudomonas sp. HY13-MNA-CIBAN-0226 | reverse complement strand
CCTTATGAGGTGGTGACCTTCAAACGCTGCAAGGTCAACATCGACTACCACATCGAGGTGAATGGCGGCTTTTACAGCGTGCCCTCGGCCTTGGCCCGGCAAAGCGTCGACGCCCGAGTGAGCGCCCATACCGTCGAAATCCTGCATGGACACCGGCGAGTCGCCAGCCACCTGCTGCTGCAACGGCGCGGCGCCTACAGCACCCAGAGCGAACACATGCCGGCCTCGCACAAGGCCC
>NZ_JBEOPS010000608.1:0-238 GCF_040310305.1 Pseudomonas sp. HY13-MNA-CIBAN-0226 | reverse complement strand
ACCTTCACCACCAGCACGCCGATGATCGTATCGCCGTCACGTACCGCGGCAGCGAAGAAGTAGCCGCGCTTGGCCGAGGTGGTGCCCAGGCCGAAGAAGCGCCCCAGGCGCCCGGCCATGGCCTCGCTGAAATACGGACGGAAGGAGAAGTTGCGCCCGACAAAGCTGTCTTGTTTGTCCCAGTTGGACGCGGCGAGGGTCTTGCCGGTGGTGTCCATCAAATACATCACCTCTACCC
>NZ_JBEOPS010000607.1:0-238 GCF_040310305.1 Pseudomonas sp. HY13-MNA-CIBAN-0226 | reverse complement strand
ACCCACGCCTGAAACAGAAACTTCGGGACACCACCGGTATCGGAACCGAAGCCACACGAGCCGGCATTATCAAAGGGTTAATTGATCGCGGTTATTTGCTGAAGAAAAAACGCGCCTTGATGGCCACCGCCGCGGCCCATACCCTGATCGAGGCGGTACCAGCAGCAGTCGCAGATCCGGGTATGACCGCAATCTGGGAACAGGCGTTGGACGAAATCGAAGCGGGACGCCTGACCCT
>NZ_JBEOPS010000606.1:0-238 GCF_040310305.1 Pseudomonas sp. HY13-MNA-CIBAN-0226 | reverse complement strand
ACGGCGGCTTGTTCATGCCGATGGCGGCACGCTCAGTGGCTTCTGCGTGCAGTTTTTTCCACAGCGCCGGGACGTGGCCCAGCCAGGTAGTGAACCCCCAGAGTTCACGGTTGAGGTTGGGGGCCATGTCGGCGGCAATCATCGCGCCTTCGACCAGAAAGGTACCCACACCGCACATCGGGTCTGTGAGTGCGCCGCCTTCGGCTGCAATACGCGGCCAACCGGCGCGGATCAGGAT
>NZ_JBEOPS010000605.1:0-238 GCF_040310305.1 Pseudomonas sp. HY13-MNA-CIBAN-0226 | reverse complement strand
GCTCCGACGGCACCGGCGCACCCGACACGATCATGTTCAGCGCGGTTTCGAGCCCGACCGCGCGCGGCAGGCGTTGCGTGCCGCCCGCGCCCGGCAGCAGCCCGAGCTTCACCTCGGGCAGCGCGACCTGCGCGCCCGGCGCCGCGACGCGGTAATGCGCGCCGAGCGCGAGCTCGAGGCCGCCGCCCATCACGACGCTGTGCAGCGCCGCGACGACCGGCTTCGCGCTCGCCTCCAC
>NZ_JBEOPS010000604.1:0-238 GCF_040310305.1 Pseudomonas sp. HY13-MNA-CIBAN-0226 | reverse complement strand
ATCAAAAGCAGATCAAGAGCGGCTCGCTTCGCATCGTGGTTACCGTTGGCTGCTACAACCTACAAAATTGTGTAGACGCTGCGACGGCGGTGTGTCAGAGGCCAATGGGCTGACTGAACCTGTGCTATCGCAGGCAAGCCAGCTCCCACAGTAGAGTCGTATGTCAGGTCGGGCTTCTCGGTGTGTGCACGTGTTCTGTGGGGAATGCCTTTGCATACGTGTGACACACCCTTAACAC
>NZ_JBEOPS010000603.1:0-238 GCF_040310305.1 Pseudomonas sp. HY13-MNA-CIBAN-0226 | reverse complement strand
AGGCACGCTTGATCGAGAAGATCGCCGAGCTGGTTAAAGAGAAGAAGCTGGAAGGCATCACCGAGCTGCGCGACGAGTCCGACAAAGACGGTATGCGCGTAGTAATCGAGCTGCGCCGTGGCGAAGTGCCTGAGGTGATCCTCAACAACCTCTACGCCCAGACCCAGCTGCAAAGCGTGTTTGGTATCAACGTGGTTGCCCTGATCGACGGCCGCCCGCGCATCCTGAACCTCAAGGA
>NZ_JBEOPS010000602.1:0-238 GCF_040310305.1 Pseudomonas sp. HY13-MNA-CIBAN-0226 | reverse complement strand
GTATGGAAGAGGTGGCAAAATGCAATCTGTTCTCGATAACGGGCATTTTGTGCGCTAAAAATTTGGCAGCGACGCCGGATTTTTGCGGTCATCCAAATAGAATAAAAAACACACAATCTAGTCTGCATAACGAGCCCGCAGTTTCTCCTTGAAGGCAGGTTTTTGTTGTGAGTAGTAGCTTCCGCGCCCCCCTGAATCCATCGTCAGATGAAATTGACCTTATTGCCCTGTGTAACAC
>NZ_JBEOPS010000601.1:0-238 GCF_040310305.1 Pseudomonas sp. HY13-MNA-CIBAN-0226 | reverse complement strand
TGTTATAAGATTACGGAGAAAGAGGACGTAGGAATCTATTGTTATATTGAATTGAATCATCATTTATATTACAGCATCACGCTAGCAAATAAAGACGGGCTGCGCCTGCCAGAATGCCCACTCGATATGGTAGGTTTTGAAGAAAAGGTTGGGGAATTGTGCAAAAACTGGAAATATCAAGATAAAAAGAAAAATTTAGGTGGTCAGATTTACCCTCAACGACCAGTTAACTTTAAAA
>NZ_JBEOPS010000600.1:0-238 GCF_040310305.1 Pseudomonas sp. HY13-MNA-CIBAN-0226 | reverse complement strand
ACCCTGCACGGCGTGGCCCGTGCGGCCTTGCAGCTGTGCGTCGCCGACCAGCAGATCGATCCCGGCTTGAGCGGCCAAGGCGTAGATGGCGGTGTCCAGTGGCTGAGCGGGCACGTTGAACGGACGAACGCTGTCGAGCGTGGCCACCTTGCCCGGCGCCCCCGTTGCCGTGCTTTGCTGAGCGGCCACCTGGCCTGTCGATACCGCGCCAAGCAGCATGATGGCCATGCCTATAGCC
>NZ_JBEOPS010000599.1:0-239 GCF_040310305.1 Pseudomonas sp. HY13-MNA-CIBAN-0226 | reverse complement strand
CGGGTGGGTAGCAGTATTTGCCCCAAGCGCACCGTTATCAGGCCAAATACCACCACTGCCTAACAAACTATAATCACGCTTATCAAAGGCATTGGCGGTACTGGCTTGTAAAATCGCCTCTTCTGTTGGCAAGGTTTGTGCGCTTTGTTGCAGCAGCAACGCACTACGCATCACCCGATTGATATCAGCAGAGATACTATTGACTGCCGTATTACCACGTTCAGCCACCAGTTTTGCAG
>NZ_JBEOPS010000598.1:0-239 GCF_040310305.1 Pseudomonas sp. HY13-MNA-CIBAN-0226 | reverse complement strand
CCTGGGGATGGCCGAGCAACCGGCCAACAATGCACCGCGTATCGGCGCGGCTTTGAGCCTGGATGAGCTGGAGAAAGCCCATATCGGCGCCGTACTTGCGACCAGCGACACACTGGACCAAGCGGCCCGCACACTCGGCATCGATGCGTCGACGCTGTACCGCAAACGCAAGCAGTACAACCTTTGAACAGGACCTTATGAAGCTCGCGATGAAACTGCGCACCCGGTTATTCCTGAGC
>NZ_JBEOPS010000597.1:0-239 GCF_040310305.1 Pseudomonas sp. HY13-MNA-CIBAN-0226 | reverse complement strand
GCCGACCTACTGCGAGATCGGCCTGTATATCCAGGACCAACTCGCCGGGCGTCTGTTCCAGGAACAGGCCACTTCATTCAATCTTCCCCCCGGCGATACGTCGCTGCGCCTGAAGCTTTTGCCGGGCCAAGCTGCAGGCTGTCTGCCGGGCCTACTCGCGCCACCTGCGCAGAACATCACCTTGAAAGCCGGTGATGTACGCAAATTACGCATTGCCCTGGGCCCGGACGGCATGTACC
>NZ_JBEOPS010000596.1:0-239 GCF_040310305.1 Pseudomonas sp. HY13-MNA-CIBAN-0226 | reverse complement strand
CAGCGGCAGGTGTTGGCCGTCTTCGCGAATCGAGGCGATCGGCAGTTGAGCGAAACTCATGCCCCGGCTTTGCAAGCGCTGGTAAAACTGCTGGCGCTGCTCCAGAGGCAAGCGAAGAAAGCGCGACACCAGGTCGATATTAGGGTTGGAAAGCATGGTTCAAATCGCCTCTAGTTCGCTCAAAAAGTCACGAAGGTCATCAAAATCTTCCACGCTGCCGGCGCGGAAAGTGGCTGCGG
>NZ_JBEOPS010000595.1:0-239 GCF_040310305.1 Pseudomonas sp. HY13-MNA-CIBAN-0226 | reverse complement strand
ATCATAAGCACGCTCATCAAAACGATGAATAATCGCGTTTAACTTAGGATTGAGTGTATTGGCTTGATGAGTCGCAGCGTCTAATAGCTCTTTGGCACTGACCTCACCTAAATTGACAAGCTTGGCTAAACCTAGGGCATCGTATTGGGTGTATTCTTTAAACATAGTAGCGTCCTTGCTGGATGGATTACTTGATTGTATCGCGTAAACAATACAGGTAGCCAGTGCAAACCTACTAC
>NZ_JBEOPS010000594.1:0-239 GCF_040310305.1 Pseudomonas sp. HY13-MNA-CIBAN-0226 | reverse complement strand
GGTTTGGTGGGGATGGATAAGGGCTTGCCGCGCAGCGTCGACCCGCTGCACTGCCACCTGGCCGCGACTTCGCGCAATGCCACCTAGGTGGTCGGAAGGGGTTACGGGTCCAACTGCCATAGAAACCACATGCGCTGCTGCGCGTAGGACAGCGCCTGGCGGTCCTCCACCTCAACCCCTGCCGGAATCGGAAACCTTGAAAAATCCACGCCTTCTTTCTGCAAGGCTTGCAGGAACAG
>NZ_JBEOPS010000593.1:0-239 GCF_040310305.1 Pseudomonas sp. HY13-MNA-CIBAN-0226 | reverse complement strand
GTACTTGGACGAGTAGCCATGGATATGATCGTCATTGATGTCAGTAGCGTACCAGAAGATATCGCGTTGAATAGTAAGGTCGTACTCTGGGGCGATGCGCCACACGTTGACGAAGTCGCTGCCCACGCTGGCACCATTAGCTACGAGCTATTATGCCGTCTCAGCTTAAGGCCAAACCGTATACAAGCTTAATATCGCAAGACAACCATAAACTTAACGCTCGAATGATGGGTATATTA
>NZ_JBEOPS010000592.1:0-239 GCF_040310305.1 Pseudomonas sp. HY13-MNA-CIBAN-0226 | reverse complement strand
ATCCAGCACACCACCAGCATGAAGGCGGCGGTCATGCGGTCCAGGGTCTTGGGCTCCGGACGGCGGCCAGTCTTGACCACCAGGCCCTTGAGGCCCTCGCTGGCACCGATGTAGTGGCCCAGGAAGGACTTGGCAATCGCCACAAACGCAATCAACGGTGCGGCAAAGGCAATCGTCGGGTTATCGAAGTGGTTAGCCAGGTACGACAGGATCGACAGGTTCTGCGCTTTCGCTTCGGC
>NZ_JBEOPS010000591.1:0-239 GCF_040310305.1 Pseudomonas sp. HY13-MNA-CIBAN-0226 | reverse complement strand
GCGCCAGCACCGGGCGCAGTTGATCGAGGGCCCGCAGCGCCGGTAAATCCCTTGGTGAGGGCACGTCTCGCAAAGCTTGCGGCGCCACCCGCCGTTGCACTGCCGCAATGGGCAACTGGGCGGCAAAACGCTGCTCACGCAAACGCCCACGCACACCGACCGCCACGTGGCCCGGCTCGGCGATGGCGCGCCGCACCACCACCGGATGCCCGGCACGGATCGCATCCCGCGCCCAGGCC
>NZ_JBEOPS010000590.1:0-240 GCF_040310305.1 Pseudomonas sp. HY13-MNA-CIBAN-0226 | reverse complement strand
TTATGAAGGAGCGCGGCACGATACTGGCGGGCTTTAGCGATGTGACCGCGATTCAGTGTGCGCTACTGGCAAAAGGCGGTATGAGCTCACTTGCCGCGCCGATGCTCTATAGCGAGTTTGGCAAAACCAAACCCGACCAAGTCAGCTGTCGCCAATTTGTAGAAGCATTAACCAATCCCAATCTGACTATCAATATAGCAGATGCGTCGTTAACCAGTGTAAATTTACCCAGTATTCTGA
>NZ_JBEOPS010000589.1:0-240 GCF_040310305.1 Pseudomonas sp. HY13-MNA-CIBAN-0226 | reverse complement strand
CACCAACGGTTAGCAACTTGGCATCAACATCGCTGTCCATCATCGCGTATTCAGCTTCGATACCGAAGTCAGGGTTTACTGAGTAGCCTAGACCGACACCGCCCGCGATACCTGTGTCACTTGTAGAGTTTGACACTCTCACTGGACCAGCAGTATAGTCACCTTCTACTTCAGTTTTGGCGACACCGAGTTTACCTTTGGCATAGAGGCCTGTGTTTGGAAACTGATAACGGTAAGTAC
>NZ_JBEOPS010000588.1:0-240 GCF_040310305.1 Pseudomonas sp. HY13-MNA-CIBAN-0226 | reverse complement strand
GCGTACATCCTTGATGCCCTGAAACACATGCAGCGCCAGCGCATCACCACGGTGGAGGTCAAACCTGCCGTGGAGCACGCCTACAACCAGCAGTTGCAGGACAAACTCAAGCGCACCATCTGGAACACCGGCGGCTGCCAGAGCTGGTACCTCGACCCGCGTACCGGCAAGAACACCACGCTGTGGCCCGGCTCGACCTGGCGCTTCAAGCAGGTCACCCGGCATTTTGCCCTCAAGGAC
>NZ_JBEOPS010000587.1:0-240 GCF_040310305.1 Pseudomonas sp. HY13-MNA-CIBAN-0226 | reverse complement strand
AACCAAAGGTGAGAAAGAGCGCAAAATACACATCCCGACACGATTGATGGAGGACTTGTGGCGTTATGTCAATGAGGCTCGTTTTCAGAAGCAACAAGAGTCGGAAGTGGAGTCAAATTGCTTGTTTTTAACGCCTGATGGTCAAGGGTGGGCTTCTCAAGGTTCTGCTTTTGGTAAGGCTCTCAAGTCGCTTAAATTACCCTTTCACGTATCACCGCATATGTTAAGGCATACTTATGC
>NZ_JBEOPS010000586.1:0-240 GCF_040310305.1 Pseudomonas sp. HY13-MNA-CIBAN-0226 | reverse complement strand
ACCTTAGTCATCGCGTTCGGGGTTAGGTAGTGGCTGAAACGGGCCGCTCCATCTCAAAAATGGAACAATGCAGCCGCACCGTGGCAAGGGCACTTGGACGTGCCAGTCGTTACAATGCGATCATCGGCTCATTTCCAGGCAGGTGCCTTCATGGACATCAAACAACTTAAATTCCTGATCGCGCTGGAGCAGACCCGCCATTTCGGCCAGGCCGCCGCCCGCTGCAACATCACCCAGCCC
>NZ_JBEOPS010000585.1:0-240 GCF_040310305.1 Pseudomonas sp. HY13-MNA-CIBAN-0226 | reverse complement strand
ATCGAGTGCAACGGCCAGTGCCTTGGCCTTGTCGGCGATCTGCTTGCGCTGATCGGCTGTAACCTTGTCGTAGGTTGGGTAGCGGTCATTCACCTTGAGCCCGTTGAGTTCGGTGTCGAAGGCGTTGAGCGCGCTGTCGATAGTGGGGAGCAGGTCGGCGGCGGACTTGCCCAGCAACGGGCGCATCAGGTCGACCACTTTGTGCGCGACCTGCAGGTTGGCGGCAAAGCCGTTCAAGTC
>NZ_JBEOPS010000584.1:0-240 GCF_040310305.1 Pseudomonas sp. HY13-MNA-CIBAN-0226 | reverse complement strand
ACAACGAATTTACACAAGTTTACACGAAGCTGTGGTATAGCAGGGCTAGCGATACATTCATTTCTGCTTATATTCATAAATATTCAATAATGTCAGTATCTATTTGACGCTTATTTCTACCCATTAATAATCACTTTTCAAACTTCTATAGTATCAATAGCGATTATCACAAACTGCGTTATGAATATTAAGCCAGACAAGAACATTTAAGCTGAATCTACCAATTGTTTATAATGTTTG
>NZ_JBEOPS010000583.1:0-240 GCF_040310305.1 Pseudomonas sp. HY13-MNA-CIBAN-0226 | reverse complement strand
CCATGATCCCGCGGTTGATTTGCAGGCCGGCCGCTGCGGCCAGGTCTACGCGAGGGCGCAGGCCAATGGCCGACACCACCAGGTCACAGTGGATCACTTCGCCGTCCGACAGGTGCGCTTCAAGGCCATCAGCCGTGCGTTGCAGGCGATTGAGCACCGGGCCCAGGTGGAAGCGCGCGCCGATGCCTTCCAGCCCGGCTTGCACCGCTGCGGCTGCCGCCGGGTGCAGAAGGGTCGGCA
>NZ_JBEOPS010000582.1:0-240 GCF_040310305.1 Pseudomonas sp. HY13-MNA-CIBAN-0226 | reverse complement strand
GTCCAGGTCGATCAGTTCGGCGCGGTAGAAGATATGCACCTGGCTGATGTGCGGCACATTGATCAGGGTGTAGATGCTCAGGTTACGCACCCGGGCGCAGGCCTCTTCCAGGGTTTCGCGCATGGCGGCCTGTTCGACGGTCTCGCCATTTTCCATAAAGCCTGCGGGCAGGGTCCAGTAACCCAGGCGTGGCTCGATGGCGCGGCGGCACAGCAGCACTTGGTCGCCCCACACCGGCAC
>NZ_JBEOPS010000581.1:0-240 GCF_040310305.1 Pseudomonas sp. HY13-MNA-CIBAN-0226 | reverse complement strand
GATATATTGTGAATTACCAATAAAGAAACGTCTGTATCACTCGGGCGCTCATCAAAATGCGAACAAGCACGCTGCAAAGCACAATTTACCACCCCATTTAAATCTATGTTCATAATTTAAATCAAAAGATCTACATAACATCGATGCTAAAGGATTTAATTTAAAAATGATAGATGAAGCAATAAAAGCTTACCAACCAGCGAACTTGTAGGCGGGAGTTTACCTCGCGCTGTTTTTTAA
>NZ_JBEOPS010000580.1:0-240 GCF_040310305.1 Pseudomonas sp. HY13-MNA-CIBAN-0226 | reverse complement strand
CGCCGGTATCGCGTCCGCGATGAAGCAAGTCACTTCGCGTTCAGTTCCTTCCAGCGCCGGTACACGTCGATCGCGCCGTCATGCTTTCGCTGCACCATCGGCAGCCGGCGTTCCTCGATCGGTTTCGCATATTCGGCATAGAACGTATCGAGCTCGAAATACTTGCGGTCATCCCGATAGAACGGCGCGTAATCCTCGCGCGTCGTGATGTAGATCACGCGTTTCGGGCTGCAGTAGTAC
>NZ_JBEOPS010000579.1:0-240 GCF_040310305.1 Pseudomonas sp. HY13-MNA-CIBAN-0226 | reverse complement strand
CACCTGGACAGCTCGCTGCGCTCGGCTGAAGACTTGATCAGTGATTTGCTGGATATTTCGCGCCTGGAAAACGGCAAGATCAATCCGCAGCGCCAGCCCTTTGTCCTCAACGAGCTGTTCGACACCCTGGGCGCAGAATTCAAGGCACTGGCCCAGGAGCAACACTTACGCTTCCGCTGGCGCGGCAGCCGTATGCGGGTGGACAGCGACATCAAGCTGCTGCGGCGGATTTTGCAGAAC
>NZ_JBEOPS010000578.1:0-240 GCF_040310305.1 Pseudomonas sp. HY13-MNA-CIBAN-0226 | reverse complement strand
GGCCAATAGTGGCCATCAACAGGCTGGGTGGCGTGAACGAGGCGTTATTGCTCATCAGCGTTGCGCAGCCTTGGGAGCGGCGACGCTGTTGTCATGGATCAACTGGTTGATCATGGCATCGGCTTCGGCCAATTGGCGGTCATACACGTTGGTGGTGAACGAAGCTTTTTGCGGCGCCTGTTGCGCCAGCACCGGGCCGCTCTGGTCATGCAGGTCGACGTTGACCACGGTGCTCAAGCC
>NZ_JBEOPS010000577.1:0-240 GCF_040310305.1 Pseudomonas sp. HY13-MNA-CIBAN-0226 | reverse complement strand
GACATGACCGCTCAGCTCACCGGGTTGGTGAGCCAGGTGTCCGACCAGGCCCAGCGCTCCGAGCAGGCCATGGAACGCCAGCGCCACGAGACCGACCAGGTGGCCACCGCGATCAACCAGATGTCCTCGGCTGCCCACGAAGTGGCGCGCAGTGCCCAGGGCGCCGCCGTCGCCGCGCAGCAGACCGATGCCGAAGGCCAGGCAGCCAAGCGTGTAGTGGACGGCAGCATCGCGCAGATC
>NZ_JBEOPS010000576.1:0-241 GCF_040310305.1 Pseudomonas sp. HY13-MNA-CIBAN-0226 | reverse complement strand
GACCAAGGACCCGAAAAAAAGCCAGTCGCTGCTCGCGCACTTTTCGCTGGCTGATCGTCAGAACCGTAAGCCTGGCGTTCTCATACAACTGGCAAGCGGGTTCGTACCGGGCGGGAGCTTTACAGGTATTGGCGACACGCAAGATGGCCTGGACGCCCTCTTCAAGAAAATGGCCGCCGGCGCTCTGAAAACACCGCTGAATAAAAGCCGTCAGTCAAAGATCGAGGGGGACGTGTTTTCC
>NZ_JBEOPS010000575.1:0-241 GCF_040310305.1 Pseudomonas sp. HY13-MNA-CIBAN-0226 | reverse complement strand
TAATATAATCATGCCATCATACTCAGTCATACTGACCACACTACTTTCGCTAAGCGTCTGTCCTTGTGGCGACATATAAATCACCGGACAATGCCCACTGTCGACACGGCAGCCATGTTGACCCGCTCGCAAGCGCGCATCCTCGATAGCTATTGATAATGGCTCAGCAATCATCACCATCCCAGGACCGCCACCATACGGGCGTTCATCAATACGGCGGTAGTTATCAGTGGTATAATCA
>NZ_JBEOPS010000574.1:0-241 GCF_040310305.1 Pseudomonas sp. HY13-MNA-CIBAN-0226 | reverse complement strand
GCCCTGGAGACGTTCCGCTGGCACCACACTGCCACGGTCACCGGCGCCCAGTACCAGCAACTCAGCGACCAGCACCGCCTGATCGCCGACGTCGTCGCCTTCAAGGGCCCGCACATCAACCACCTCACCCCACGCACCCTGGACATCGACCAGGTGCAGGTCGCCATGCCCGGCAAAGGCATCACCCCCAAAGCCGTGATCGAAGGCCCACCCCGGCGCCAGTGCCCGATCCTGCTGCGCC
>NZ_JBEOPS010000573.1:0-241 GCF_040310305.1 Pseudomonas sp. HY13-MNA-CIBAN-0226 | reverse complement strand
ATCCTTTCAATTTCAACGATTGAAATTTCAGTAACTTCCCACGCCTCCCACTAACTCGATCCCGCGGGTTTCATGCCCCGTGCATCTCTGACTTCGTCAGGGTCCCCAGCACTGAATCTCACCCCTATCAGTCAATCTTCCCCTAATCCACCAGGAGTGAACCCCAGAGTCTGATCGGTGCCTAGAAAGATCTCCCATTTACCCTTCGCATGGGACTGCCGTTGGACACACTGATGGCAAG
>NZ_JBEOPS010000572.1:0-241 GCF_040310305.1 Pseudomonas sp. HY13-MNA-CIBAN-0226 | reverse complement strand
CCACAGCGACGCCGGTTAATGAGCCGTCGCGGATCCGTGAAGGTTTGCCCTTCCCCCTTGGCGCCACCTGGGATGGCCTGGGTGTGAACTTTGCACTGTTTTCCGCCAACGCCACCAAAGTGGAGCTGTGCCTGTTCGACGATACCGGCGAGGTTGAGCTGGAACGCATCGAACTGCCCGAATACACCGACGAAATCTTTCATGGCTACCTGCCCGATGCTCACCCCGGGCTGATCTACGG
>NZ_JBEOPS010000571.1:0-241 GCF_040310305.1 Pseudomonas sp. HY13-MNA-CIBAN-0226 | reverse complement strand
GCCAATAATGATCTAAAATCGGCACCCCTAAATGCTTGGTCAACCAATTGGCCGTTGACTCATCGAGTGGCTCACCTGCCAAAAAGAATGACTTAAGGCTAGAAACGTCGTAGCGCGTCATCCACGTTTCATCTTGTTTTTTCAGCATACGCACACCCGTCGGTGCGGTAAATAAAATATTCACCTTGTTTGCTTCGACAATCCGCCACCAAATACCTGGATTTGGACGATGCGGCAAACC
>NZ_JBEOPS010000570.1:0-241 GCF_040310305.1 Pseudomonas sp. HY13-MNA-CIBAN-0226 | reverse complement strand
CGCCTTCACCGGCACCAATAACAATGAGGACGAAGCGGATGATGATGCGTAAATTCTGGCCCCTGCTGATGGCTGGCAGTGTCGGTGCGATGTCGGTACAGGCCGCACCCAGCGATGTGCATGAACTGCTGGTGGGCAGCTACACCGCCGGTAGCAGCGAGGGTATTTACCGCCTGCAGTTCGACAGCCGCACCGGGCAGTTCAACGGCAAGCCGGTGCTGGCGGCGAAAACCGCCAACCC
>NZ_JBEOPS010000569.1:0-241 GCF_040310305.1 Pseudomonas sp. HY13-MNA-CIBAN-0226 | reverse complement strand
ATCATGTATTACACACTCGCCTGCCCGATTATTCGACCACCATGCTTGACCAGGCAATGCGCAATAAAACCGTATTTGAATATTGGTCACATGCGGCCGCATATCTGCCCATCGATGATTACCGTTTTAGCCTATATCGCAAGCAGCATTTACAACAAGGTGGCACACATTGGTTTGAACCCGAACATAAAGTCATGCGCGAAGTTAAAGCCCGTATTAGCAGCGAGGGTCCATTAAAATC
>NZ_JBEOPS010000568.1:0-241 GCF_040310305.1 Pseudomonas sp. HY13-MNA-CIBAN-0226 | reverse complement strand
AGATAAGGCTTGTGCTGAAAGATGTTGATGTCCAAGTCGCCTTCAGCCAATGCCAAGTTAGGACGTACATAATCCGTAAAAGGAATCAGTTCAACTTCGTAACCTTGCGCTTCTAGCGAGCCTTTCACTTGGTTACGTACCATATCAGCAAAATCACCTTCGGTCGTACCGATGACGATTTTGGTATGGTCAGGATCGATGTCGCTAGCAGCCGTTTCAGCCGTTGAGCCTTCGGTAACGG
>NZ_JBEOPS010000567.1:0-241 GCF_040310305.1 Pseudomonas sp. HY13-MNA-CIBAN-0226 | reverse complement strand
CTGAAGGTCACCATGGCTTTCTTGCCGCCATCGACGGTGATCAGGTTTTCATCGCCGGTCCACCACAGCAGGCGGTCAGCGGGCAGGCCCTGTTCGCCGGTCTCCGGGTTGAAGTACAGCCAGTCGTTGCCATTGAAACTGCGCAGCCACAGTTCCGGGGTTTGCGGCTGGTCGGCCACCAGGCGGATGGTGTGGACTTTCTCTACCGGCACATGGGCGATGGACAGCAGCAGCTCGACGA
>NZ_JBEOPS010000566.1:0-241 GCF_040310305.1 Pseudomonas sp. HY13-MNA-CIBAN-0226 | reverse complement strand
ACATTACATACAGGTATCACAGCGACAATTACGTGAAGCTTTAGATGAGATTGAAGCTTTTTATTGCAAGCATATAGGAATGACTCAAGATGAGGTGATTAAGAGTCTCTTACAGACATAACTTCATATAATTTTTTAAAGTTCTGTACAACTAACTAATCGATAGAACATGTAATGACATTTTGATTAGGAGACATACTATGGGTATCAAACTTGAATTTGGTATGACACAGAATAGTAG
>NZ_JBEOPS010000565.1:0-241 GCF_040310305.1 Pseudomonas sp. HY13-MNA-CIBAN-0226 | reverse complement strand
CCCGAACGACCCGGCGCCGGTTGAAGCGATCAAGACCATCCAGAAGGCCGCGAGCTTCGGTCGCGACAAAGCCCTGGAAGTGGAAGCGGCAGGCTTCGTCAAACTGGCGAAAACCTCGGCTGCGCAAAGCCTGATCGGCCTGTTCCTGAACGATCAGGAACTGAAGAAAAAGCCCAAGGCCTACGACGAAATTGCCAAGGACGTGAAACAGGCTGCCGTACTCGGCGCCGGTATCATGGGT
>NZ_JBEOPS010000564.1:0-241 GCF_040310305.1 Pseudomonas sp. HY13-MNA-CIBAN-0226 | reverse complement strand
GGTCTCATATTTAGGCGGAAACTGGCCTTTGACATAGGCTTTAGCAGAATCTAACGTCACTTGGTCAATGCCCTTTTCCCACAAACGAGCATAGGTTTTTAAGGCTAAATCAATCGCTTCTTTAGTCGTCGACGACTTGGTAAACGTACTGATTTGGAATAATCCAGATTGCGCATACGGGCTAAACCCGGAACGAGCACCGTAAGTTAAGCCTGCATTGACGCGTAGTTCATCATTTAAC
>NZ_JBEOPS010000563.1:0-241 GCF_040310305.1 Pseudomonas sp. HY13-MNA-CIBAN-0226 | reverse complement strand
AGATTAAGGAATGCACATGAGTGATTCATTACCTACCGATTACGAGCAATTGACGGCCGATACGACAGTTTCAGATGCTATGGTGTCGGATACTGTCGTTGACACGATTGTCCCTGCCGCCGTTCAAGGGTTACCCTCTGATTACAGCTCCAAAGATATCCGTGTTTTACGCGGTTTAGAAGCCGTGCGCGTGCGTCCTGGGATGTATATCGGTGATACCGATGACGGCACCGGCTTGCAT
>NZ_JBEOPS010000562.1:0-241 GCF_040310305.1 Pseudomonas sp. HY13-MNA-CIBAN-0226 | reverse complement strand
GCGCTACTACTCAGACAACGAATGACAAAGGTATCGTGAGCTATACCGTTCGTATCCCTACTGGATTATCGACTGCACAAAAATCAGCATTAGAAAAAGCCAGCGGATTTTCCTTGACGGCCAACCTGATTGAGGCATCTGGAGCCAGTACTAGTACCAATAGTGCGCCTATCAGCATAAGCGATAAAATCCAGAAAAGTTTGACGGTCTTAACCTCAGAGACCAATCCTAAGGTAGTGAA
>NZ_JBEOPS010000561.1:0-241 GCF_040310305.1 Pseudomonas sp. HY13-MNA-CIBAN-0226 | reverse complement strand
CAAGGGCTCGGCGCAGTTGCTGGGGCGCACAGACATTGGCGAGTTGGCCGTCGGCAAGCAGGCCGACCTGGCACTGTTCAAGCTCGATGAACTGCGCTTCTCCGGCAGCCATGACCCCATTTCCGCACTGCTGCTGTGCGGCGCGGACCGGGCAGACCGGGTGATGATTGCGGGTCAATGGCGGGTGATCGATGGACAAGTCGAAGGCCTTGACCTCAAGGGCTTGATCGCCGATCACAGC
>NZ_JBEOPS010000560.1:0-241 GCF_040310305.1 Pseudomonas sp. HY13-MNA-CIBAN-0226 | reverse complement strand
GTACAAGACATCTTAATCGCTTGTGTTGACGGTCTAAAGGGCTTTCCTGATGCCATCAACACCGTTTACCCCAAAGCCAAGGTTCAGCTGTGTATCGTGCATATGGTGCGCTATTCAATGAAGTTCGTACCGTGGACGGATAAAAGGGCGGTAGCCGCTGATTTAAAAGCCATCTACGATGCTAATACTATAGAGCTTGCACAAGCTAACCTTGAGAGGTTCGATGAGACTTGGGGTACAC
>NZ_JBEOPS010000559.1:0-242 GCF_040310305.1 Pseudomonas sp. HY13-MNA-CIBAN-0226 | reverse complement strand
ACGCTCAAGGTCCAAGCACAGTATTCTTGGTTCACGGGCACAACGAGGCTATCCGCGAGATGTCGGCCCGGTTGCTTGAAAAGCTGGGCCTGAAGGTTATTATTCTCAATGAGCAGGCTAGCGCTAGCGACACCGTCATTGAGAAGTTGTAACGATATGCCAATGTCCATTTCGCCGTGGTGCTCATGACGGCTGACGACGTAGGCGGTAAGAAGAATGTAGCGGACCAAACGCTGAAAGAT
>NZ_JBEOPS010000558.1:0-242 GCF_040310305.1 Pseudomonas sp. HY13-MNA-CIBAN-0226 | reverse complement strand
CTCAAAATCATCATAGTATATAAACATAGGAAGCCATTATGAACACGCAAGCAAACCAAGCCATCACCCTCGTTGCCACTATTGAGATCAAACCCGAACACACTGAGCAAGCCAAATCTGAGCTACTCAAGCTAACCAAAGCGTCACAAGCTGAAACAGGCTGTATTCAGTATAACCTACATCAAGACAATGCCAATCCTAATAATTTTGTCACTTATGAGGTTTGGGAAAATCAGGAGCTG
>NZ_JBEOPS010000557.1:0-242 GCF_040310305.1 Pseudomonas sp. HY13-MNA-CIBAN-0226 | reverse complement strand
CATCCCGCTAGCCGTTGACCATTTCCGTTATTTCGCCAGTGCCATTCGCGCTCAAGAAGGCGGCATCAGCCAAATCGATGACGATACCGTTGCCTATCATTTCCATGAGCCACTAGGCGTTGTTGGTCAGATTATCCCTTGGAACTTCCCTATCCTAATGGCCGTGTGGAAACTGGCTCCTGCGCTTGCTGCGGGTAACTGTGTGGTTCTCAAACCTGCTGAGCAAACCCCTGCCTCTATTC
>NZ_JBEOPS010000556.1:0-242 GCF_040310305.1 Pseudomonas sp. HY13-MNA-CIBAN-0226 | reverse complement strand
ATACAACTCCATCACCGGCGTGGCGCCAAGGCCAGAAACCAACACCACCACGCTGTCGTCCTGGCTGAAATCGCGGTCAGCGAGGATCGGCGCCAGCATGCGCTCGGCCATGGCGGCGGCCGGCTCAATCGGGACGACTTCGATGCCCGGCTCGCCATGATGGCCGATACCCAGTTCCATCTGGCCGTCGGGAATCTGGAAGTTGGGCTTGCCCACCGCGGCGATGGTGCACGGTGTAAGGC
>NZ_JBEOPS010000555.1:0-242 GCF_040310305.1 Pseudomonas sp. HY13-MNA-CIBAN-0226 | reverse complement strand
CTGCTCACCCAGCATGGCTTGTAATGAGGCAATATCTTGCTGGCTTTGCGACTCTTCTGTCGATATGGTTTGCTGCTGGGCATTCTGTTTGTAATTATTGAGGTAGCCATCCATCAGTGTCACAGACTGGGCTAATGCTTCTAGGTGTTGCGCATTCATAGAAGCATCCTGCTGTTGTAATAGCTCTAAGCTTTGCTCAATCATCGCACTGACTTCGCTAATCGCCGCTAAAGCACTAGAGC
>NZ_JBEOPS010000554.1:0-242 GCF_040310305.1 Pseudomonas sp. HY13-MNA-CIBAN-0226 | reverse complement strand
CACCATAACAAGGTAATGTCATAAATAACACCACGCCTTGAGTGACAAACTGCTCCATTTGATCTGGGTCAAAGATGCCAGGTTTTAACATGTTAGCGAGTGAAAACAGCACCTTGCCCGTGCCGGCATTATCAATGTGGCGATGAAAAATATCCATCTCACCGAATTTAAAATTAAGCGATAACAAGCTTGGCAGTAATTCTGCTCCCTGAATTTGCTCACCTTCTTTAGCAACAATATGC
>NZ_JBEOPS010000553.1:0-242 GCF_040310305.1 Pseudomonas sp. HY13-MNA-CIBAN-0226 | reverse complement strand
ACTCTCGCCTTACGTTCCAGGCAAGCCTGTGGACGAGTTGGCCCGTGAGTTGAATCTGGACCCGTCCAAGATCGTCAAGCTGGCCAGTAACGAAAACCCGCTGGGGCCGAGCCCCAAAGTGTTGGCAGCGATTCGTGAAGAGCTGGCCGAGCTGACCCGCTATCCCGATGGCAACGGCTTTGCGCTCAAGTCTTTGCTGGCGGACAAGTGCCGGGTCGAGCTGAATCAAGTGACCTTGGGTA
>NZ_JBEOPS010000552.1:0-242 GCF_040310305.1 Pseudomonas sp. HY13-MNA-CIBAN-0226 | reverse complement strand
GGGGATGTGTGCGTCTTTCGCTTGGGGCAACTTGAGAGGAAGGCAGCATGTTAGAACATAGCCAATTGGCCGTGTCTGCGCCTTCCGGCGCTCCGCAACAATGGCATGACATCGATTGGTGGCGTGTTCAGCGGAATGTCCGGGCGATGCAGATACGGATTGCGAAGGCTTGTCGGGAAGGCAACTGGCGCAGGGTGAAAGCCTTGCAGCGGATGCTGACCCGCTCACGCTCGGCCAGATAC
>NZ_JBEOPS010000551.1:0-242 GCF_040310305.1 Pseudomonas sp. HY13-MNA-CIBAN-0226 | reverse complement strand
AGCTGGACACGAAGAAGGTCAGGCCCGATTCCGCGAACAGGCGCACCGCGGCGGCGTCTTCGTGGATGCCGTCGCCGAAGCCTTGGTAGGCCATGTCGAGGAACGGCACCAGGTTCTTGGCCTTGACCACGTCCAGCACGTTTTGCCAGTCGGCCGGGCTGAGGTCGACGCCGGTCGGGTTATGGCAGCAAGCGTGCAGCACCACGATGGACTGCGGCGGCAGGGCGTTGAGGTCTTCGAGC
>NZ_JBEOPS010000550.1:0-242 GCF_040310305.1 Pseudomonas sp. HY13-MNA-CIBAN-0226 | reverse complement strand
CAGTAGAGCCCTGTCTCCGGATGAGCCCCACAGCAGTAACCAACCGATATCGGTACTCAATCTCAGCGATTATCAAGGCCGTATCTGGGCAACGCGTAAGCGTCCCTGGGTCGACCGGCTCGCCTGTGCCTGGTTGATCCGCCGCTTCATCGACCCGCAAGCTCAGATCGTCTGGCTGAACACTCCACAGGACTGCCCAGTCGACGCCTTAGGGTTTGATTTTGATGATGCAACCTTCAGCC
>NZ_JBEOPS010000549.1:0-242 GCF_040310305.1 Pseudomonas sp. HY13-MNA-CIBAN-0226 | reverse complement strand
AGCCTTATATTCGTATTGGTAGCTTCACAAAACTGCTTAAGCAATACCCAGATCAAAGCCGTAAGCTGTGGCAAAACCGAGCGGATGACTGGAGTGCTGAGATTTGTCACGATGCAACGCTTGAAGACCTTGACCCTAAAGCCCTTGCTATTGCCAGACAAGTCTTTGCTGATAAAAACAAACGTTTGGCTGAAGACATTCAAGAATGGGATGACATCACCTTTTTGAATAAAGCCAAAATC
>NZ_JBEOPS010000548.1:0-243 GCF_040310305.1 Pseudomonas sp. HY13-MNA-CIBAN-0226 | reverse complement strand
GAGCATGCCCATGGCCTGGATGGTTTCGGCGTTGTGCAAATGGCTGGTGGCCAGTTGGGTGGACTGCTGCGAATAACCGCTGGCCTCGCCCAATGGCTTTTTGGTCAGGTATTCGTTAAGGCACGCCAGGCCAATCAACAACACTGCGCCTGCCGTGGCCAGCACGCCGAGCCACACGTTGAAGAGGAAAATCACGAACAGGTAGATGGGGAACCACGGCGCATCGAAAAACGCGAACAGCGC
>NZ_JBEOPS010000547.1:0-243 GCF_040310305.1 Pseudomonas sp. HY13-MNA-CIBAN-0226 | reverse complement strand
GTACTAAGTTGTAATTCTGGCATGCCATAATGCTGAGCCATATCCATTTGCATGGCAAGCGCAGGCACTGTTTGCGCGCTCTTTAAGTCTTTGGTATGACAAAGCAGTGCATCTGCTAGTCCTGCGCCAAATTTTTCTACAGAATCTAATAAAATTTGTGCACCTTTTGGGGTAAGTAAATAAGCTGCCGCTCCTGACTTATCTATAAATAACTCATGCAGAGAAATATCATCAGATATATTA
>NZ_JBEOPS010000546.1:0-243 GCF_040310305.1 Pseudomonas sp. HY13-MNA-CIBAN-0226 | reverse complement strand
CTTCCAGCTATTGCGATTACATTGTTAATTTCAAGCACCTACTCCCATGCCAGTGATGAGCGTATACCTATAGATTATCTAAATAACTATCCATCTGAGTTACAAGCTGAATTTGATGAATTAAAAGAGATGTGTGAAAGCGCTCAATATGGAGATGCAGTTGACCTTCCATTAAGTGTTCAGCAAGGGTTCATTACGCGTTCTGACGTCACTGGTGACGGACTTGATGACTATATCGTACAC
>NZ_JBEOPS010000545.1:0-243 GCF_040310305.1 Pseudomonas sp. HY13-MNA-CIBAN-0226 | reverse complement strand
CGAGTGCTATACGCCAAGCAACGCAGACAAATACGGGCGATGAAACAATTGACGATATTCCTAATGACTCGCGGTTTGGCGCGTGGTGGCAGCAACTGTACAACGTTACACATAGTCCGGCGTTCTTGGAATGGGCGAAATCGAAGAATATCGATACCTCACAAGCCATCACCGTCAACCCTCACAGTGACGTACTGACCGTTACGATCAATGGCGAACGTACTGAATTGCGCGGTTCGGAAC
>NZ_JBEOPS010000544.1:0-243 GCF_040310305.1 Pseudomonas sp. HY13-MNA-CIBAN-0226 | reverse complement strand
CTTATATTTAGATTTAAATGTTACTTATTTAATAAGTGACTTAATTTTTATTTATGGCTTAGATATATTTATTTATGACGTTCGATATTTTGACGTAATTTTCACATGGTTATTATTTATATATTTTCATTTTTATATTTAAACGTATTTTTGGCAGTTTTACTTCTCTAACCCACACACATTAAATGAACTAAAACTATTACAAGATCTGGCTCACAAAGAATATTAATTATTCATTTATCC
>NZ_JBEOPS010000543.1:0-243 GCF_040310305.1 Pseudomonas sp. HY13-MNA-CIBAN-0226 | reverse complement strand
TTAGGGGTGGTGGAACAACTGGCTACCAACAAGGACAACGCGGCGAACGCCACCAGCTTGAGCGGTTTTTTGAACGGCGATACCCGCATTACTTGTTGCCCCGTGCTTGAACCAGCTCATCTGACAGCTGATGCACGGCCATGGCGTACCGTGCTGGGCAAGAATTACTTCCCGCTGCAGGAATCCAAGACCTACGTGCAATCGGGCACCGCGTCCTGGTACGGCACCAAGTTCCATGGCCAG
>NZ_JBEOPS010000542.1:0-243 GCF_040310305.1 Pseudomonas sp. HY13-MNA-CIBAN-0226 | reverse complement strand
AGGCATCGAATTGGTCAATTTCAAACTGGCTTAAATGGTCAACTCTTTTGGTTTCAGCTGAGGTGTTGTTGATGATGCTTATAACTGATTCGCCAAAGCGCTGGACATTGTTTGCGATGTCTATGATTTCAGAGCGAACAAGCAAAGACCTTTCAGCTATGGCATCGCCATCTCTATGAAATCTAATGGCATTTTTGATGAACCTGTCAAGCTCAGCACCTTTACCTTTCCAATAGTGAGGCA
>NZ_JBEOPS010000541.1:0-243 GCF_040310305.1 Pseudomonas sp. HY13-MNA-CIBAN-0226 | reverse complement strand
TCAACGAGACCAGCCAACAAGTCGCCCCACGCGCCGGTGCCGTGGTGCATCTTAAATACACCACTAATCAGGGCCGTGCGGTGCTGCTCAATGTGCGCCTGGACGATGGCAGCAGCTTGCCATTTGGCGCAGGCGTGACCGACGGCGAAGGCGCCTCGGTGGGGATGGTCGGGCAGGGCGGTCTGCTCTATGCCCGGATCAAGCCAGAAACCCGCCAGTTGTTGATCAACTGGGGCAGCAAGA
>NZ_JBEOPS010000540.1:0-243 GCF_040310305.1 Pseudomonas sp. HY13-MNA-CIBAN-0226 | reverse complement strand
CCTCAATACCCGCAACCAACGCCATGATCGCTTGAGTGCCCATGGGCTCTCGGTGCTGGATACCTTGCCATCGGCGCTGGGTGCCGGGCTGGTCACGCGCTATCTGGAATGGAAAAAGGCCGGGGTATTCTGAGGATGACTGCGCAGGGTCATGGCCAGGAAACAGCCACGACCCCACGCATAATTCAGACAGAGGCCTGCAAAGGATAAAAGCTGAAGTACTGCAACAGCGCGTTGATCAGG
>NZ_JBEOPS010000539.1:0-243 GCF_040310305.1 Pseudomonas sp. HY13-MNA-CIBAN-0226 | reverse complement strand
CAATGAGGTGACTAAGCTCTGCTCTCTGTTGAATACTAAAAAGCCGGGCGATAAGTGCGACGACCAAACCGGTGGTTCGGCAGCCAACCCCATGATCTGGGACGACACTGTTAACAAGTGCGTTCGACTCTCGGAATCTCAGGGTGATGCACCCTGCACGCAGATCAAGAATCAGGGCGGATCCGGTACCGCTTATACGGTTGCTGGCAACCTCGATAAAGGCGGAAATGCTGTTGCTCCTCC
>NZ_JBEOPS010000538.1:0-244 GCF_040310305.1 Pseudomonas sp. HY13-MNA-CIBAN-0226 | reverse complement strand
GCAATGGCCAATGCTGAAACACCCTTTTCTAGATATCCCGTACGCACCGAAACTTCGGCACTTACTCAGCCCGTTCGATATTTATGATCGCGAAGAGACTTTAGGTGAAGAGTTTGCACGTTACGACATCAACCTTGACACAGACAGAAGGCGACTGATCAAAAAATACATAATTGAGAAATCTTCAGATCTAAGCTATCGACATCGCAAGGTCTTATGCGACAAATTGGTGGCTGCACTTAGC
>NZ_JBEOPS010000537.1:0-244 GCF_040310305.1 Pseudomonas sp. HY13-MNA-CIBAN-0226 | reverse complement strand
GATGTACTTCGCTGCCGTGAGCCAAGCCGAAATCAGCTCTTAAAGCGGTTTCCGTAATCCAGGATGGCATAGTTACAACCCCTTCTATTGAGCTGCCCAATCCGCCGGATAGGTCACATACACAAAGCGCACTTTGCCCGGCGAGCCAAACTCGATAGCTGAACCTTTAGGAATGAAAAATACGTCTCCAGGCCCACCCTTGTAGGTTTTGCCACCACAGGTGATGTGCAGCTCTCCTTCAAGC
>NZ_JBEOPS010000536.1:0-244 GCF_040310305.1 Pseudomonas sp. HY13-MNA-CIBAN-0226 | reverse complement strand
ATGACGAACGCCTCGACCCCGATGCCCCTCGGGAAACGGTCGCGTCCGGCGGGGATATTCACCGTTTCCCACGCGGTCCCAACCCAGGCACCTTCCTTCACGGCTTGTTGGAGTGGGCCGGTGAAGAAGGTTTCAACGTGACTCCAGAGGCGATCGAAAAAGCCGTGGGCGCACGCTGTAACCGCCGCAACTGGGAAGGCTGGATCGTCACCCTCAGCGGCTGGCTGCAGCACCTGCTGCAAAC
>NZ_JBEOPS010000535.1:0-244 GCF_040310305.1 Pseudomonas sp. HY13-MNA-CIBAN-0226 | reverse complement strand
CATTGCAGGCAAGTATGTCGGCAGCTTCTACGGCGATTTGACCAACAAGGAGAAGATCGAAGGCCGCACGGTGTTCGACTTGAACGCGGGTATTTATTTGCCGGTGGATAAGAAGGTCATCAAGTCGGCCGCGCTGCGGTTTTCGATGCTCAACGTGTTCGACAAGGAGTACTTGAGCTCGGCGCGTACCGTGGCGTTCAACTCGGCCCCGGTGAACGGGTTGGGGGCGAGCACGGCGTACTAC
>NZ_JBEOPS010000534.1:0-244 GCF_040310305.1 Pseudomonas sp. HY13-MNA-CIBAN-0226 | reverse complement strand
GCAGGGGCGTCAGTACGAAGCTTTTGGTAACTTCAATTACGGTGCCACAGGCACGGTGCTGGGCATTCCCGAAAATGTGTTGCTGCGAGCCGCCGGTGTGGCTCAAACCGTCGCCAGAACGACTCGTCCGGATTTTGGATCATGGTGGGGCGGTGAGCCTTTTGGTGACGACCCACGGGATCAATATTGGATAAGAAGAGGTATCGAATATGCCATTTCGCAAGGCCACTAAGCGCCTCATACC
>NZ_JBEOPS010000533.1:0-244 GCF_040310305.1 Pseudomonas sp. HY13-MNA-CIBAN-0226 | reverse complement strand
CGACAATATCATTGTTATCTAGCCAATCCCGCGTAGACTCTGCAATTATTTCAGCAGCATACTCTTCAACACCTAGCGAAATCAGTAACATTTGAAATTGGCTAATAGGTAAAGCACGAGTATCATCTTGGTCAGCTTGGGCAATTGCATTAATATTAAAACAGCGACGGTAATCTACCATGTTGCCGGTAATCGATCCTTCGTCGACAGGAAAAACGATATCTGGCGTGGCCCATATTTGATC
>NZ_JBEOPS010000532.1:0-244 GCF_040310305.1 Pseudomonas sp. HY13-MNA-CIBAN-0226 | reverse complement strand
CGGGTGATGCGCAGAGTTTGAATATTCGATTGGGGTAATGACGGGCGCGCCACAGAAACAGCCTTCACCAAGGACTCAGTGAAGAACGCGCGGCCCTTCTTCTTTCTCCGGCTCACCTTCGGCAAGGCGACCTGCCATCTGCACGCCCACGCTCAACATGGCTTTAGCCACTTCGACGTGCTGGCCTTGCAGGAAGACCTTGGCGTCTTCGGAGAAATCCAGAATAACCAGAGAACCCTCGTCC
>NZ_JBEOPS010000531.1:0-244 GCF_040310305.1 Pseudomonas sp. HY13-MNA-CIBAN-0226 | reverse complement strand
CCCGTGGGCCGCGGCCGCCGCGTTTTTCAAACTCGCCGCGATGTTCGTGTTTCATGGGCAGGTCCTCTGTGCAGGTTTAGATATAACGTAAGATATATCTTAACGCTAAGGATAGTGCCTGGCGACCAACGGTCGTTGGCGGCTGCACAGGCTTGGTCCACTAAGCAACTAACAACTATTGGACCTGATTGGATTTTAGAGCTATAACTTTAATTAGAGTTGTGGCTCGAATTTATATCTGGAC
>NZ_JBEOPS010000530.1:0-244 GCF_040310305.1 Pseudomonas sp. HY13-MNA-CIBAN-0226 | reverse complement strand
CAATACGACAGCGCGCCACGTTGTGTTGCCAGGCTTGTTCATGCTGATCAACTCGTTGCTGCGAACACAGGTTGTTGTGGGTGAAAAATTCATCCGGCCGCCTCTGACGCATGGGCGACTTCGGCCAAGGTATCCGGCGTACAGCGCAGATCACCGATCATCAACACGTCGCTTTCACTCGGTGCGTTGCTCGGGTCCAGACGGAACTGGCACAGCAACTGGTTCTGGTAGCGCACTTGCAGGG
>NZ_JBEOPS010000529.1:0-244 GCF_040310305.1 Pseudomonas sp. HY13-MNA-CIBAN-0226 | reverse complement strand
AGTTAGAAATGGGTAGCATTATTGAACTGCTGCAAACTCTTCTTTAGAAAGTTCACCATTACCATCTGCATCTAATTCATCAAATATTTGTGCAAGCTGCGGGTTTGCCTGCGCTTCTGTTTGGCTAATAACGCCGTCGCCATCTGTATCAAATGAGTCGAAGTCTACTGCTGCAAATGCCGCTGAAGATGATGCTAGTGCGATTAGTGCTAATGTCTTATGTAATGTTTTCATTGTGTTATCC
>NZ_JBEOPS010000528.1:0-244 GCF_040310305.1 Pseudomonas sp. HY13-MNA-CIBAN-0226 | reverse complement strand
CACCCATACGGTTAAAAAAATATTTTTATTAATATCCTAACTTATATAGTAGCGCGTGCTCATTTTAAAAATGAAGCTAAAAACGTTTCGCTAATCAGTAGCGTGCGCCCATACCAATCATAACGTGTTTGTCGTTGCCAGCCTGCGCCCGTGTGTTGGATAAAGCGCTGATTGGGCAAAGTACGACTGCGCTTAAACAACACATATCCGATGGGCGTGCCTTTTAACTGTTGCAGACGACGGG
>NZ_JBEOPS010000527.1:0-245 GCF_040310305.1 Pseudomonas sp. HY13-MNA-CIBAN-0226 | reverse complement strand
GTACTGATCAACATAGTCAGCATCACACCCCAAAACTCATCCCCTAAGGCAAATAGTAGCAAGCCTGCTCCAGCTGATACGGGCAAAAAAGCAAAGCCACTATCGACCAATAAAGTGTTGCTGGCTTGGGTGAGCCAACTGGGCAGACCTTTGAGTAATCGCCATACCATCAAAATAAGGAACATGGCGACTAGGCCAACGATATTGGCCGCTTTTTCGATACCTGCCCACTGACAGATAATAAC
>NZ_JBEOPS010000526.1:0-245 GCF_040310305.1 Pseudomonas sp. HY13-MNA-CIBAN-0226 | reverse complement strand
AGATCGATCTGCGCCAAGGTTACGCGCAAATCGATCTGAAAAAACCCAGGTGAGGTCAGGACAAGAAGCCACCGTCCACGTTGAGCGAAACGCCCGTGGTGTAGCTCGATGCGTCACTGGCCAGGTACAACACCGCGCCGGCCATTTCGCTGGGGTCGGCCACGCGCTTGAGCGGGATCTGCGCCAGGGCAACTTTCAGGATCGAATCGTTCTTGACCAGCGCCGAGGCGAACTTGGTATCGGTC
>NZ_JBEOPS010000525.1:0-245 GCF_040310305.1 Pseudomonas sp. HY13-MNA-CIBAN-0226 | reverse complement strand
AGCAGGAACAGGCTGGCAATGGCCCAGCGCAGTTTGCCCTGGGGTGAAAGGTGGAAGCTGTGTGGAGTAGTCGGCATAAATAATCTCGCTCTGTGTTGGCTGATCCACGACGGGCGTTGTGCGTTGCAACGCTGCTGGGGTGGTCAGGTACGGCGGTGACTCAGGCTAAACACGGGTGTAGGCTCATATCTGCACGCTAAGGCGCGTCAGCCAGACCTCCGGCTCCTGGCGAAAACCTGTGGGGG
>NZ_JBEOPS010000524.1:0-245 GCF_040310305.1 Pseudomonas sp. HY13-MNA-CIBAN-0226 | reverse complement strand
GAGCTGCCAGTGGCGCGAGTGACCGGTGTGAGGCCGTTATCGCGGAACAGTTGCTGCACCACCACATTATGGATCGAGTACCAAAACGGAATCGCCACCGACTTGCCGCCCAGTTGCTTCACGTCGGTAATGCCTGGCGATACGGTCAAGCCTGAACCGCCCACATGATTCCACGCCACAACTTTGGCTGGCACCTTACTGCCATAGCGCGCCCATACGGTCATCGGCGACAACAGGTGTATGAC
>NZ_JBEOPS010000523.1:0-245 GCF_040310305.1 Pseudomonas sp. HY13-MNA-CIBAN-0226 | reverse complement strand
GACCTGGCCTGCGGGCTGACCGAGTTCCCCCGGGAAATTTTCGATCTGGCCGACTCGCTGGAAATCCTCAACCTCACCGGCAACGCCCTGAGCAGCCTGCCCGACGACCTGCACCGCCTGACGCACCTGCGCGTGCTGTTCTGTTCGGACAACGCCTTTACCGAACTGCCGCAATGCCTGGGCCAGTGCGCCAAGCTGAGCATGATCGGCTTCAAGGCCAACCAGATCAGTCAAGTACCCGCCGC
>NZ_JBEOPS010000522.1:0-245 GCF_040310305.1 Pseudomonas sp. HY13-MNA-CIBAN-0226 | reverse complement strand
CCATGGCCAGGCCGATCGAGATGATCACCGGGCCGATGACCACGGGCGGCAGCAGCCGGTCGATAAAACCGGTGCCCTTGACCTTCACGGCCAGGCCCAGGAACGTATAGACGAAACCCGCCGCCATCACCCCGCCCATGGTCGCCGCCAGGCCGAACTGGCCCTTGGCGAGAATGATCGGGGTGATGAACGCGAAGCTCGATGCCAGAAATACCGGCACCTGCCGCCCTGTCACCACCTGGAAC
>NZ_JBEOPS010000521.1:0-245 GCF_040310305.1 Pseudomonas sp. HY13-MNA-CIBAN-0226 | reverse complement strand
CTGTGACCATCTCAAAAGCACGACTTGATATTTGCGTCCCAGACGCATTAACACCACTAATTTCAGCTTCGCCTTGGAGCTGAGTGGCCAATTGGTTTAACTGACGCGATGAGCGCGGTTCGGGCATACGCATAATGGCTTTCTTCTTCTTTAGGTTTATAACAATATGGGGTCTGACGAGCAGTTTTTAAAGGACAATCGTGAGTCTAGTCATTAGGCTAGGCTCGTATAGCCCGTCATAGAAC
>NZ_JBEOPS010000520.1:0-245 GCF_040310305.1 Pseudomonas sp. HY13-MNA-CIBAN-0226 | reverse complement strand
ATAGGGTGTTTGCCAGCGGGCTGGTACGCGGGTACGAATGGGATGGAGTCACTGATTGAAGACATGATTGCACCTCTCTGATCGCTAGGAAGTTGACCCTGCCAGGAAGGGATCCTGACAGGGCGTTTCGCAGGCTACAGCGCCAGGAGCAGGCGCTCAACGAGGACTGTTTTGGCTGGGTGTAACAACGTAAAACCGCATCGGGCGTGGGTTTTCGAGTGAGTGAAAAGGCTATAGGTGCAGTC
>NZ_JBEOPS010000519.1:0-245 GCF_040310305.1 Pseudomonas sp. HY13-MNA-CIBAN-0226 | reverse complement strand
CCAAATCTCCTTAGGCAATGGCTCGACTGAAAATATTCGAGCGACCTTACAGATGCTGCAAAACAAAGCACTAAAAGAGGGCAAGCAGTTTCAAATGGTGATTCCTGTGCCAACGTTTGATTGTGCAGAGATGTATGCAAATTCCATTGGCGTGCCTGTGGTCAAGATACCGTTAACCACTGAAAACTATGATTATGATTTTGATGAATTACAAAAAGTAGCTGACGATTTTGATGGTATTAGTC
>NZ_JBEOPS010000518.1:0-245 GCF_040310305.1 Pseudomonas sp. HY13-MNA-CIBAN-0226 | reverse complement strand
GGAAAGAAGAGTACGGCGCTGCCACTGTAGACTCCTGGCTTCGCGGCTGAAACATGTACTAAAAAATAGCCCCGCATACGCGGGGCTTTTTTTGCTCTAACGGTTCGAAATCGAACTTAAATCAGCGTTCATGTTGTTCAAATTCGCTCAGCTTGAGCGGGTCAAAGTTTCAGACTGTTACGCACCAAACTGACTTCCTCCTTGCTCGCCTCGTACGCTTGCGCCTGGCCGGCGTATGAAAAAAC
>NZ_JBEOPS010000517.1:0-245 GCF_040310305.1 Pseudomonas sp. HY13-MNA-CIBAN-0226 | reverse complement strand
ACATCGATAGGCCAGAAGCTTCATATGCGGCTGTACCATCACTGCATAATAACGACTCTCTTGAACAAGCCGGTGAGCTAAATCTCAAGTCAGAAGATGATATCCGTTTTACTTTTGTCAAAGGCGCTAATGCCGGTACATTTTTGCATGAGATATTTGAAAAAATTGATTTCAACAATAAAGCGCAGTGGTCTCAAGTTATCGATAGAGCCATCAGTAGTTATCAGCTGCCGCTGGTGTATAGC
>NZ_JBEOPS010000516.1:0-246 GCF_040310305.1 Pseudomonas sp. HY13-MNA-CIBAN-0226 | reverse complement strand
CTCTTGGGGTGTGCCAATTTAGGATCATACATCCAAATGAGTGGAATCGGTTCGCGCTTAAGGCAAGAAAGAGAGCGACTTGGCCTGTCGCAGAAAGTTTTTGGAGAAATTGGAGGCGTTGAAGCGAACGCCCAAGGCAAATATGAAAGCGGTGGTCGTGCACCCAAGGCCGACTATTTGTCTCGCGTCGCCGAAAAAGGTGTGGATATCCTGTACGTGTTGACCGGCAGCCCAACGCCGATCCAG
>NZ_JBEOPS010000515.1:0-246 GCF_040310305.1 Pseudomonas sp. HY13-MNA-CIBAN-0226 | reverse complement strand
CTGTTGGTGCGCACGGATGAGCAGCGTCACGAGTTGATCTATACCCATCACCATATCCTGATGGACGGCTGGAGCAATTCCCGGTTATTTGGCGAAGTCCTGCAACGCTACGCCGGTGTGGCAGTGCCGGAAGCGGCCGGGCGTTATCGCGATTACATCGGTTGGCTGCAACAGCGCGACGCAGGTAGCACCGAAACCTTCTGGCGTGAGCAATTGAATATTCTGCAAACGCCAACCCGCCTGGGC
>NZ_JBEOPS010000514.1:0-246 GCF_040310305.1 Pseudomonas sp. HY13-MNA-CIBAN-0226 | reverse complement strand
GCCGTCAAATGGGTATGCTGCTTGGGCCAACTAAGAAAAAGTAATCTATTCTTTAGATGACTGTTAGTGGTGGCTGTGAATCAATTTGACTGCTATTTAATATAGACAGTTCGTTGAGATAGATAGTTATAATCTTAACCATCAATATGCTGCGGGATATTGATGGTTTTTTACTATCCAATCATGTAAAAAACAGCTTAGTCATGCAAACAATAGCGGTGCAAATAGCGCATAGTTATATTAGAC
>NZ_JBEOPS010000513.1:0-246 GCF_040310305.1 Pseudomonas sp. HY13-MNA-CIBAN-0226 | reverse complement strand
GGCTAAAGGCTCGCTTCCTTCTTCCTCATAGACATAAAGGCTGGTCTGGCTATGTTTGTGCTCCTGCAACAGCCTCAATCCATCCCAGGTAAATCGCGTCACGCCCAATCGATAGCCATCGTTGTCATGCTCGGTTTTTTCGACGCGACGGCCCAACGGGTCGTACGTCATTCTGACTACACTGCCGTTTGCATTGTGCACTTCGACCAGTCGGCTTTCAGCGTCGTAGGCAAAACGCTGTAAGCC
>NZ_JBEOPS010000512.1:0-246 GCF_040310305.1 Pseudomonas sp. HY13-MNA-CIBAN-0226 | reverse complement strand
GCATGGAACAGAATCCCGCGGTCAGCTTCACCCAGCATGCTGGTGTCGTTGTAGGAATCACCGGCAGCGATCACGCGGTAGTAGAGGGTTTTGAATGCCAGCACCGATTGGCGCTTGGGGTCTTTCTGGCGCAGTTGGTAGCTGACCACCCGGTCGTTTTCATCGGTGATCAAGCGGTGGCAAAGCAAAGTCGGGAAACCCAGCTGACGCATCAGCGGTTGGGAGAATTCGTAGAAGGTGTCGGAC
>NZ_JBEOPS010000511.1:0-246 GCF_040310305.1 Pseudomonas sp. HY13-MNA-CIBAN-0226 | reverse complement strand
ACAGGGTAAGGCTCAAAAATAAGTTCGCCACCAAATAAATTGCAAAATGGCTGCCCTAATAAAAAGTCACGATTACCATGCATGACTAAAATCTCGCAACCTGCGATCCGTAGTTTTTTTAATTTGACAATTAATGGTGTGAGCCAATGGGTTTGACGCTCGTCTTCTGATAAGGACAAATAAACATCATCACCCAGCCAAACCTCAAACCAATCGCCTAAGATAAACAAACGTTTTAACGCAGGC
>NZ_JBEOPS010000510.1:0-246 GCF_040310305.1 Pseudomonas sp. HY13-MNA-CIBAN-0226 | reverse complement strand
CCTACCATGAGACGAAAGCCATAGCCTGCCAAGCTTAAGACAAGCGCAAACATAGCCAAGCCAATGGTAATACCTTTGGGTACTAAGCTGCGTGGTTGCAAATCTTGGTTTTTATGTTCTGCATTTTGTATATTCATATGGCACCTTTAGCTGACGCGTCGCTTGATATAGTCAGTCATACAGCGGCTATCAGTAGTATGTAACTCTAATATTTAATAGTATATACCTTACTATATGGGGCGTTAC
>NZ_JBEOPS010000509.1:0-246 GCF_040310305.1 Pseudomonas sp. HY13-MNA-CIBAN-0226 | reverse complement strand
CCCCCCCCCCCACCCCCGCTCTGTCATGATCCGGCGAGCCCAGAGACCTACCCCCCCCCGGAGTCGTCGGCAGCCTCAGAGGTGTATAAGCGACAGGGTCACACGGAATCTGGAAGCGTTCGACCCGCTGGCGGCGTAGTAAGAGCGCGTGCTGTCTCTTATAGACAACTACGAGCCCACGGTCCTAACCGACGAAGATCGGGAACGGGGCGATCCCATGGCCGACTCCGGGAGTCGGCGGCCCGG
>NZ_JBEOPS010000508.1:0-246 GCF_040310305.1 Pseudomonas sp. HY13-MNA-CIBAN-0226 | reverse complement strand
GCCATAGGCCGCCCATGACTGATCAAATACACCAAGAAGCCCTCAAAAATTTCGCGTGTCAGCCCTTCTTCTCGAAGCATCAACATCAGATCGAAAAGGTCTCTTGGGTGTTGCCGATCCAGTGCAGCGCAAATTTTACCGCCGTAGAGGTCGGGCAAGGACACCACCGCTATCGAGGCGAAACCAACCTCATCCTCGACCAACGGCACTACGTCACGTTCCAGCGGCTGCAGGGCAGTCCCGCGC
>NZ_JBEOPS010000507.1:0-247 GCF_040310305.1 Pseudomonas sp. HY13-MNA-CIBAN-0226 | reverse complement strand
GCGCAGCCCCGTCGGCGGTGGACCGTCCGGGAACACATGCCCCAGGTGTGCGTCACACTTGGCGCAAGTGACTTCGGTGCGAATCATGCCGTGACTGACGTCGCGGATCTCGACCATTGCGCTATCGGCAATCGGCTCATAGAAGCTGGGCCAGCCGCAGCCGGAATCAAACTTGGCCTTGGAATCGAACAGCGGCTCGTTGCAGCAGATGCAGTGGTAGACGCCGTCGGTCTTGGTGGCGTTGTAC
>NZ_JBEOPS010000506.1:0-247 GCF_040310305.1 Pseudomonas sp. HY13-MNA-CIBAN-0226 | reverse complement strand
GTCTGGGAATCGTCTGGTGCCACGGCTGGTTTTTCCAGTTGCTCCAACATATTGTCGACACCTTTAAAAGCAATGCCGCAAAAACTAGTCAATTAGCCCCGCATAGTCAAAGAATAAATACACATTGTCGACAATCGTCTAATAACCCCCTCATTCGCTTGCCAAGGCATGGCCGCCTGCCAGCGCTGGCGCCAAAAAAGCATCATGTTAGAATGCCCGCCGCTTTTGCCTGACATCAGATGATGAA
>NZ_JBEOPS010000505.1:0-247 GCF_040310305.1 Pseudomonas sp. HY13-MNA-CIBAN-0226 | reverse complement strand
GAACATGCAAATGCCCAAGTGCCACATAGTCAAAGCTTTCATCGAACATATCAGCAGAGATTTTGCCGAGTGAGCCGACATAAAGCTCACGCACACCATCATCTTCAGTAGTCGTACCACCTGCGGCGAATAGATGCCCTGTAGCGATGATAGGGATATGACGCTGGTTTGCTTCTGCTAATTCTGTTTGCTTCGCTTTAACAATGCTGGCGACTTCATCATAATGGGCACGAATGCCTTTGATGAC
>NZ_JBEOPS010000504.1:0-247 GCF_040310305.1 Pseudomonas sp. HY13-MNA-CIBAN-0226 | reverse complement strand
GCAATATCGCTCATCGGCCCACGCCTGGACCGGTTTGAGCCTGCGTGCGCGGACGATCGCCTACTCCACCGACCGGGTAAAGCCGGGCGACCTGACCACCTACGAAGCCCTGGCCGACAAGCAGTGGGAAGGCCGTCTGTGCTTGCGCACGGCGAAAAAAGTCTACAACCAGTCGCTGACCGCCACGTTGATCGAAACCCATGGCGCGGCCAAGACCGAAGAAATCATCAAGGGTTGGGTGAATAAC
>NZ_JBEOPS010000503.1:0-247 GCF_040310305.1 Pseudomonas sp. HY13-MNA-CIBAN-0226 | reverse complement strand
ACTTTAAACAAGAAGAATATGTTAGCACTTTGTCATTAGCCCCAGTTGTTTTTTTAGAGGAGTATCATACTCTTGAACATGCTGAGTCTATGATGAAAAAAGCTAAAATGGATGTGGCCGTGGTACTGTCAGAAAAAAATCGTAGCCCAATCGGCGTGGTTGATAATAACGTTTTAGCATTTTGGCACAGCCCATTTTTAAATACAGCAGCAGAACGTGCAGCGGATAGAAGCTTACTGAATAAACG
>NZ_JBEOPS010000502.1:0-247 GCF_040310305.1 Pseudomonas sp. HY13-MNA-CIBAN-0226 | reverse complement strand
CCCAATAAACGTTCGGCCGCGCTGCAGGCCTCATCAAGAAAGCCTTCGGCCTGCCCGGGTTTGTGGGCTTCGGCACGCAGCAGCGCCAGGTGTGCAAAGGGCGGCAGGCCGGCGGCGCGGCGTTCGCTCAAGGCTTGCTCGGCGAAGGCAAAGTAGCCTTGTTCCGTCAGTTGAATCAGCAGCGGGTGGTCGGCCAGGTGCGTCTGGATAATCACCCGGCCTGGCTCTTCGGCGCGCCCGGCGCGCC
>NZ_JBEOPS010000501.1:0-247 GCF_040310305.1 Pseudomonas sp. HY13-MNA-CIBAN-0226 | reverse complement strand
CGGTAGAACGAGGCCTCCCATGACTGTTCCCATCGCGATCATTGGTACCGGCATCGCCGGTCTCTCCGCCGCCCGAGCGTTACAAGACGCCGGGCACGCAGTACAACTTTTCGATAAAAGCCGCGGCAGCGGTGGCCGCATGTCCAGCAAGCGCAGCGACGCCGGCGCGCTGGACATGGGCGCGCAATACTTCACCGCCCGCGACCGGCGCTTCGTCAACGAAGTGCAGCGCTGGCAGAGCAACGGC
>NZ_JBEOPS010000500.1:0-247 GCF_040310305.1 Pseudomonas sp. HY13-MNA-CIBAN-0226 | reverse complement strand
ATCCTATAGAATGCGCCAATAACTTATGGATTGTGCCTAACTGGATAACGCCGCCCAATCCTGAGGCGACCAATATCATTATGGACCCCGGCTTAGCCTTTGGTACTGGTTATCATGCCACCACGCGCCTGTGCCTCGACTGGCTAACAGAGCAAGATCTGAGTGATAAAGTGGTGATTGATTATGGTTGTGGCTCAGGAATTTTAGGTATTGCGGCATTATTGTTAGGGGCACGTCACGTCTATGC
>NZ_JBEOPS010000499.1:0-248 GCF_040310305.1 Pseudomonas sp. HY13-MNA-CIBAN-0226 | reverse complement strand
CCCGTGGGCTACTCCCACGACATCCAGTTGGCCGTCGTCGAGCAGCTGAAAAAAGACCTGAACAAACCCGACCTCAAAGCCAAGTACAACCTGGTGACCTCGCAAACCCGTATCCCGCTGATCCAGAACGGCACCGCGGATCTGGAGTGCGGCTCCACCACCAACAACACAGAACGCGCCCAGCAAGTTGATTTCACCGTCAACATCTTCGAAATCGGCACCCGTTTGCTCGTCAAGAAAGACAAGGA
>NZ_JBEOPS010000498.1:0-248 GCF_040310305.1 Pseudomonas sp. HY13-MNA-CIBAN-0226 | reverse complement strand
CCAATGGCAACGCCCCACTCGTCTGATCGTTCGGTTCACTTTGAGCAGGCCACCAACGGGCCACCCAGGCTGTGGTTTCTTGCTAAAACAGTAAGTTAGCGCGTTATTTCGGCGCTGAACTTCGGCTATTTCCAACGCTGCGTATTAATTCTGAGGGATATTTGCCAAGCAATTGTCAAGTATTTCCTGTACGATGCCTGGCCAAGTTAATTTTCTACAGGTTAGTGGCCGCCATGCGTGTAAAAGCA
>NZ_JBEOPS010000497.1:0-248 GCF_040310305.1 Pseudomonas sp. HY13-MNA-CIBAN-0226 | reverse complement strand
GGGTGTATTCAGGCAACGGGCGGGCGCCTTCGACCAGTTCCACGGCGACCGGGATGCAGCCAAGGGGCAGGATCTTTTTCAGGTCGTCGATGCCGATCAGCGGGATGTCGTGGTGCACCTTCTTGGTGTCGGTAATGAAATCCCGGGCGCGCTCGTAACGCACGCCGGTGTAGAACACCGAGGCCACGCCGTAGCAGCCGGCGGCACGCATCACCGAGCCGACATTTTCGGGGGATTTGGGGTTATAC
>NZ_JBEOPS010000496.1:0-248 GCF_040310305.1 Pseudomonas sp. HY13-MNA-CIBAN-0226 | reverse complement strand
GGACTAGGTCAAGTCTATGAGCTGGTGACCCAACTACGGGGCGAAGCTGGCAGGCGTCAAGTAGAGGGCGCGCGAATTGCTATTCAAGAAAATGGTGGCGGTATTTATGGAGTAGAAGAGGCTACTGCCGTTATCAATATCTTTGCTATGCAGTAGTATTTAACTAACTCATTATTAAAAATAAAAAAGGAATTTTCTATGACTGAAATAGCTTATATCTATGATGCCATTCGTACGCCACGTGGCAA
>NZ_JBEOPS010000495.1:0-248 GCF_040310305.1 Pseudomonas sp. HY13-MNA-CIBAN-0226 | reverse complement strand
CGCGGAAGAAGTTCTCAGTATTGACAATCGCTGTCTCAATGATGGTGTCTTCGTCTTGAGTGCTATCAGTAAGGTTCCAGACATTGCGTGCATACTGGAGCAGTTTGTCTTTTTTGCTGTCTTTTAGCTCACGTAGCACTGAGGGTAAGACGATGGTGAGCGTACGTGCATGATCAATGGCGTGCAATGAAGTTAGTTCGTGACCAATCATATGCGTCGTCCAATCTTGTGGCACACCAGTACCAATC
>NZ_JBEOPS010000494.1:0-248 GCF_040310305.1 Pseudomonas sp. HY13-MNA-CIBAN-0226 | reverse complement strand
GGCGTGCCACGAAATCTGATGCCTTGGCTTTGTGCAAAGATTGAATAGTCATCGTAGACCAATTCTTTTTTGATAGGCATTCCCCATAAATATTCAGGCGAGCTGACGAAGCCATTTTGAAGCTTTTCATACCACCATCGTTCCAAATCAGACATTGATCGGATTTTTTGCTCCACAAGCGCGTCTGTCTGTGGCACCTTTCGGACCTCAAATCCAGACAGATCAAGGTGCAGAAGATCGTATAAAAA
>NZ_JBEOPS010000493.1:0-248 GCF_040310305.1 Pseudomonas sp. HY13-MNA-CIBAN-0226 | reverse complement strand
ATCACCCACTTGTCTCTATGCACAATATTGATTTAATCAATATCATTTAAAGCAATTTCTTTAACAGCCCCCTGCCTAACATTTAATAGTTAGGGCGATGTGGCCATAAAAAAAGGTGCTAAAGCACCTTTTTATTCATTTTTATTTGAGCCGATATTTTTACAAGCTTTTAGCTTTCAAAAAAATCATTCTGCAGCTTTTGAAACCACAACCATTGCTGGACGAATAACTTGACCACCATTTAACTC
>NZ_JBEOPS010000492.1:0-248 GCF_040310305.1 Pseudomonas sp. HY13-MNA-CIBAN-0226 | reverse complement strand
ACGCAACGCGGTGAACGCTTGCACGTCGGAGTCGACCAAGCGTTGAGGCTTTTAGGAATGACTTTGCACCAAATTGGAGATGAAGAGCTAAGTGGCACGCTAAAAGTGCGCGTTATGCCCTCCTTCGCTAGCAAGTGGTTGCTGCCGCGGATGCCATCCTTCAATCAAGCCTACCCTGGCATACAGTTGGAGGTAGAAGCGGATCTGAGTACCCCTAATTTCAATAGCGACGGCGTCGACTTGGCAAT
>NZ_JBEOPS010000491.1:0-248 GCF_040310305.1 Pseudomonas sp. HY13-MNA-CIBAN-0226 | reverse complement strand
CACGCGAAATGCTACCGTGTCAGTGGGATTGACTCTGTAATAAAAATCAACGTTGATTTTATTATCGCTTGTCCAACTGATATCTCGCGCTTCGTACACTTCATATTTTTTATCCTCATCATCATCTTGCTCATACAATTCATTACTACCAAATACCATTGTATAGCGTCCGTCATTGTTAGCTTTTTGACGATCCCATAACATTATATCTTTAGCCATACCTCCTCACTTGTCGATGGCTCTAAAGC
>NZ_JBEOPS010000490.1:0-248 GCF_040310305.1 Pseudomonas sp. HY13-MNA-CIBAN-0226 | reverse complement strand
ACTAAACCCATATTAAAAAATATAAAGGCCAGTGCTGTTGTGGCAAATACTTCAAAGAAACCTTCTACCCATAAATGCACAATCCACCAGCGCCAATATTCCATTACTGAAATATGCGTACGCTCGCCGTAGAAAAAACCCGCACCATAAAATAAGCCAATCGCAATTACCGACAGCATAAATAAAACCAGTAAGTTTTTATCACCCTCTTTATTTAAAGTGGGTGTAATACAACGCATCATTAATAC
>NZ_JBEOPS010000489.1:0-248 GCF_040310305.1 Pseudomonas sp. HY13-MNA-CIBAN-0226 | reverse complement strand
CCAGGACTCCAGCCGGCCCTCGCCGACATGAACCAGCTTTAATTGACCGTGATGAACCTGGTAACCAAGGCCCGCGACGCCATGCCCCAGGGCGGAGAAATTCTGGTCAGTGCCCAAGCCGTGGATATTCATGCGCAATCGACTCTGTCTCTGGCGGCCGGGCAATACATCTGCCTGAGCGTGAGTGATAACGGCGAAGACATGGACGACGCCACGCTCGCCTCGGCAATGGACCCGTTCTTCACCAC
>NZ_JBEOPS010000488.1:0-249 GCF_040310305.1 Pseudomonas sp. HY13-MNA-CIBAN-0226 | reverse complement strand
CACCCGATGATTGGGCCCGTCCGCACTGAATTCGCGCCCGAGCGATTCCGCTTTTTTGTGCTGAGGCGTTTCCCCTATCTGATCGTCTACGAGCCGGACCAGAATCCCCCGCGTATTCTGCGGGTCGTTCATGCATCGCAAGACCTCGCTGTCCTGCTGGCTGATCTCTCCGGCGAGGACGGCTGATCACGCGAGCGCGGTTGCGGCTTGCTGGTCGGAAAATCAACAGTGGAAGAAACGCGGTGGCAC
>NZ_JBEOPS010000487.1:0-249 GCF_040310305.1 Pseudomonas sp. HY13-MNA-CIBAN-0226 | reverse complement strand
GGTTGGGGCGGATCTGCGGCCAGTGGGCGACCACCGGTTTGAGCATGAACGGCGTGAACAGCAACGCTGCGAACAGCCAGCGATAAAAGCCGATTTCAGCCGGAAAGATCGAGCCCACGGCCAATTTGTTGACCACGGTGTTGCCGGCCCAGATAAAGATAGCCAGCAGTGGATACGCGTATTGCATTGAAAAGAAACCCAGTGTGTTGACGAGGCAGGATTATCCTCTGTCTGGATCGAAGCCTATAC
>NZ_JBEOPS010000486.1:0-249 GCF_040310305.1 Pseudomonas sp. HY13-MNA-CIBAN-0226 | reverse complement strand
AAACAGTCCAATCACCTCTCCTGCTGGTCAACCAAAAGTTGGTATTATCATGGGCTCGCAGTCTGATTGGGCGACCATGAGCGCCGCTGCGCAATTGCTCGCCGACTTTGATATCGCTTTTGCTTGTGAAGTCGTGTCAGCACACCGTACACCTGACAGATTATTTGACTATGCCAAAAACGCTAAGAGCAATGGCTTACAAGTCATTATCGCTGGGGCTGGCGGTGCAGCACATCTGCCGGGTATGTG
>NZ_JBEOPS010000485.1:0-249 GCF_040310305.1 Pseudomonas sp. HY13-MNA-CIBAN-0226 | reverse complement strand
ACTTACCTGTTCGATGTGCGCACCGTAGAAGAATTCGAAGCCGGCCACCTGCCGGGCGCCCGCGCCACCCCGGGCGGGCAACTGGTGCAGGAAACCGACCACGTTGCCAGTGTGCGCGGTGCGCGCCTGGTACTGGTGGATGACGACGGCGTGCGCGCCAATATGTCCGCGTCATGGCTGGCCCAATTGGGCTGGCAGGTGTACGTATTGGATGACCTGCAAGCGGAGCACTTCAGCGAGCGCGGGGCA
>NZ_JBEOPS010000484.1:0-249 GCF_040310305.1 Pseudomonas sp. HY13-MNA-CIBAN-0226 | reverse complement strand
GACCTACTTTGCCACTGTCTGACTTTACACGTTTTTAGCAATACACATTTTCAGCAATACACGTTGCCAACAATCGTTTTATTTAGCATCGCTGTCTGTATCAACATCATCGTCATTGTCATTGTCGGAGGTACTACTGGCAGCTTTCATTTGCGCAGTAAGTGCAGCGTTGCTATGGTCATGAGCCATCACAAATTCGACATCACTGCGGAAACCCGCTTCCATCAAATGGAGCGCCACACCCAGCGC
>NZ_JBEOPS010000483.1:0-249 GCF_040310305.1 Pseudomonas sp. HY13-MNA-CIBAN-0226 | reverse complement strand
GGGTAAAGGTGCCGTGTTCAGTCTCAAAGGGACGCGACTCAATCTCTTCTACCGTTTGCTCATTGGCAATGCGGTAGTTGATAAGATCAGCGATGGTGCCCATTTTGATGCCGTGCTCTTTTGCAAATATCTCGAGATCATCACGGCGTGCCATTGTACCATCAGCATTGATGATCTCTACAATCACTGCTGCGGGCTCAAGACCTGCCAATCGTGCTAAGTCGCACCCTGCTTCGGTATGTCCGGCAC
>NZ_JBEOPS010000482.1:0-249 GCF_040310305.1 Pseudomonas sp. HY13-MNA-CIBAN-0226 | reverse complement strand
CGCGCGCATTGATCATCGTGCATGGCCGCCTGCGCAATGCGCAAACCTACCTGCAAAGCGGCATCGACGCCGCCGAGCATGCCGGGGCGGGCGGCAGTACGCTGGTGATCGCACCGCAGTTTCTCAATCAAGCCGACGTGAAGCGCAACCACCTGAGCAACGACGTATTACGTTGGAAGGGCAACGACTGGATGGCCGGCGACGCGTCCACCGGCCCAGGGCAGATCAGCTCTTATGGCGCTCTGGACC
>NZ_JBEOPS010000481.1:0-249 GCF_040310305.1 Pseudomonas sp. HY13-MNA-CIBAN-0226 | reverse complement strand
GCAATGGGCAGCATGCTTTTTATTAAGAAGTCGTGATAAACTAGAACCTATCAAGCGTACATGTCGATGATGTATTCGGTCTTATTTTTAGTACGACAGAACGTACCATATAGCTATTGTAGCTACTGCTAGGCGCACAACGTCTTGCTAGGTTTATAAACGCAGGTAACTAAACACGCATGGACTGGTTAAAAAATATCGTAAACAGCTTACCGCTAGAAGCCATCAGTGATATTCTCGGTGAGATTA
>NZ_JBEOPS010000480.1:0-250 GCF_040310305.1 Pseudomonas sp. HY13-MNA-CIBAN-0226 | reverse complement strand
GTTTCAAGGTGGGCTGAGTCAGGCGGTGCCTGGGGCGCCGGCTTCGCGGGGACGGCGGCGGGCACAGGGCTGTGTGTTGGTCGCGGCGGGGGTGGTGGGCCGGGGGTGCGCCTGGGCGGGGGGGTGGGCGGGGGGGGCCGGGGGCGGGGGGGGGGGTGGGGTGGGGGGGCGAGTCGGGGGCGGGGGGTTGGGCGCCACTTCGGCATGTCGCTGTACGGCGGGAGAGCCCGGCGGGGCCGTGGGGGGGGGG
>NZ_JBEOPS010000479.1:0-250 GCF_040310305.1 Pseudomonas sp. HY13-MNA-CIBAN-0226 | reverse complement strand
CTATATAGCTGCCTTTGCTTTCAGTATGGAATCCAGCACCACCTTTCCATGAGTTGTCTGCAATCTCATGATCGTCCCAAACGGCGATAAAGGGGTGTTGACGGTGGCATTCTTGCAAGTCAATATCAGTACGATAGCAGGCATAGCGACGACGATAATCTTCTAAGCTAATAATTTCGTTTTTGGGCTCTATCGGACGCTCTTCGATCAGTGACTGGTCACGATAAAAGCCCTCTGGATACTCGTAAAT
>NZ_JBEOPS010000478.1:0-250 GCF_040310305.1 Pseudomonas sp. HY13-MNA-CIBAN-0226 | reverse complement strand
CCTTGAGGATTGCATCGCGCTCGTTCCACAGCGCCAGGCCCAGGCACCAGCGTTGGGCCTTGTCACTGAAACCGGCCAAGCCGTCCTCGCCCCAGCGATAGGCGCGGCTGCGTGCGTGCTCATGGGGGAGGTAGGCCCAGGCGTCGCCGTCGGCGCTGTAGTCTTCGCGCACCGTGCCCCATTGGCGTTCACTCAAGTACGGGCCCCACTCGCGCCACCGCTCGGCGTGTTGCGTTGCCAGGCGCTGGCC
>NZ_JBEOPS010000477.1:0-250 GCF_040310305.1 Pseudomonas sp. HY13-MNA-CIBAN-0226 | reverse complement strand
CCTTGAGGCTACCGCTTATTTACTGAGCAAGTCTAACTATGAAATTTATTATTATGGACGTCTGCCGATAGATCCATAGAAATGAATCTATCGGAAGAGCTCAATTATATAAATAACTTGCAGAATGCAACAGTTAATCAATCGTCAGACTTCTAGTGCATAAGACTCATTACAACTTAACTTGTTTACGCACGACGAACTCAAACAGATATATTAAAAATCCACCGTTATTTCTGCATGCTCACACCAC
>NZ_JBEOPS010000476.1:0-250 GCF_040310305.1 Pseudomonas sp. HY13-MNA-CIBAN-0226 | reverse complement strand
CCATGTATGGGCTGATATCATATCCTTGCTCATTTAGATGCGCATGCAGACGCTCAAAGCCGTAGCGCTCCTTTGTTTCACTGTGTGCCGCTTTGATTAGTAGCTCAGACTGGTTACGATGTATCTGCTGAGCGCTGATGTCACGACCCAGCCAGTCGTAGTAACTTGAGGGTCTAATATGTAGTACACGGCACATGCTACTGATGCGAAAGAGTTGCTGGTTGTCTTTAACAAAGGCGTACTTTACTAG
>NZ_JBEOPS010000475.1:0-250 GCF_040310305.1 Pseudomonas sp. HY13-MNA-CIBAN-0226 | reverse complement strand
GCACATGCTGGTGCCGATCATCGCCACATGATTGCCCGGCTGGGTGACACCCGCCGCCAGGGTCGCCATGGCCGCGTCCACGCCCCCAGCGAGGATCGGCGTGCCCGCCTGCAAGCCCAGGCGTGCGGCCCAGTCTGCAAGCAAACCACCCACCACCTCGCCGGAATACAGCAACCGATCGGGCATCATCGACTGCGCGATACCCAGCGCCTCCAGCATCTCGCCTGACCAGTTGCGCGCCGCCACGTTA
>NZ_JBEOPS010000474.1:0-250 GCF_040310305.1 Pseudomonas sp. HY13-MNA-CIBAN-0226 | reverse complement strand
AACGTGCATGGTGTCGGTTTTATCGGCCCCAACGGCATCAAGCGCATCGACCGCAGCGGTGCCCAGCAGGGCGGCGCAGCCAAGCGTACCGCGGCGGTGGAAGTGCAATTGCCGCTGCATCAGGTGCCGGTCCCGGCGTTCTACATCAACGTGGTGCCAGACATGGTCGGCGGCCGCCTGAGCAGCCACGACCGCGACCTGCTTGGCCTGGCGCGCCAACTGGCCGGCAGTGACGGCGCGGTGTTGGCGG
>NZ_JBEOPS010000473.1:0-250 GCF_040310305.1 Pseudomonas sp. HY13-MNA-CIBAN-0226 | reverse complement strand
GAGTAATGCCAAGCGCTGATCGTTATCACCCCTATTGACAACCAATTCAATTAGCTGACGCGCATCAATCGGCAAATCTGGCGTATTTTGTGCCATTAATGCTAGGTGATAAGCACCAGCCGTGTCTTGATCCGCAACGACACGCTGCTCAATGGCTACATAAGTCGCTTCAGTTGCACCGCCTGCCACACTGAGCTGATGGATACATTTAAGTGCTGAATTCGGCTCATTGCCCGCAATATCAATAATA
>NZ_JBEOPS010000472.1:0-250 GCF_040310305.1 Pseudomonas sp. HY13-MNA-CIBAN-0226 | reverse complement strand
CCGTAAGGCTTATTAAACAGAATGAGACTGGTGGTCGACATAAAATAGCATTTCCTAAATAAAGATATTGATAAAGCATGAAAGGTAAGAATTAGACCGATTATGAAGCGGCTGATAACTTAATTAACGCTATTGTAATCAAAAAAGAACACACAACAAATAATGTATTAACTTATCAGCCATAGCCTATGAAGGTGCGCTTTTATGTCTACAGTAAAACCATGTTATAATAGTGGTATTTATAATATAG
>NZ_JBEOPS010000471.1:0-250 GCF_040310305.1 Pseudomonas sp. HY13-MNA-CIBAN-0226 | reverse complement strand
GCCTTGACCACACCCGCGCTGAGCTGACGGGAGGCCGAGTTGTCGCCGAGGATGCTGGAATCGATGTGCAACAGTTTCATGATGGATCTCCGAGGTGGGATCGACAGTGGCGATCAGATGGTGGTGATGCTACGCATGAAACCAATGGTCGATAAGCCAGCTGAAATGCGATAGTTTGTCCCACTGACAGGACAATAGGCCCACCATGCAAGACCTCAACGACCTCTACTATTTCGCCAAAGTCGTCGAA
>NZ_JBEOPS010000470.1:0-250 GCF_040310305.1 Pseudomonas sp. HY13-MNA-CIBAN-0226 | reverse complement strand
GGCGGCATGATCTTCATACAGGCTTTGGTACGGAACGTGAGAACCTTGTTCCAGATGCGAAGGAAAATGACAAATGGCCAACACCATGAGGAAGAATACCGATGCTGGAGCAAGGGGCGGAGCCTCCCGTAGTAGCGATGAAGCCTCTGTAATGGAGGTGGAGCGAAGGGGCGGCGTTATCCTGCCGACGAGCGCTGCCAACCGCAGGGGATGAACGGCGTGAGCTCGGCGAAACCTTATGACATAGCGA
>NZ_JBEOPS010000469.1:0-250 GCF_040310305.1 Pseudomonas sp. HY13-MNA-CIBAN-0226 | reverse complement strand
GCGTTGGGACAGGTGCTGGCGGCGCGGAAAGCGGCCTTCGAGCTCACGTTTTCGCAGCGTCTCGCGCGAGAAGGGCACGAAGGCTTTCAGGTCGTTCCAGCGCGTGAAGCCATCGGCCGGGAGCGCCGAGGGAACGGGAAGAGGTGCGCCGCCGGCTGGCTGCGCGGTTGCGGCATTGCTTGCCATTGCAGTTCCTTTGCCCGGTTGGGCGTTGTTTGCAATGGCTGCATTGAAAGCGACGACGCTACCC
>NZ_JBEOPS010000468.1:0-251 GCF_040310305.1 Pseudomonas sp. HY13-MNA-CIBAN-0226 | reverse complement strand
CCACGGACTTGGCTTCTTCCAAGGAGTCAAAGTCCGCGACGTGGCACTGCTCGTTGAACACTTAGCCTATTACGGCATAGACCACCTGGTGCACCAGTCCGTTGGACGGGCAGCAACCATCCAATTCATTCAGAATGGATTGGCCTTCGCTGATCAAGGCGAAATCATCATTGAAGATGCAGGGGACCAGTTGCAACGTATCGTCGGACAGATGCTCCTGGGAGTCGTGCATAGGCCGAAAGCAGGGAGGA
>NZ_JBEOPS010000467.1:0-251 GCF_040310305.1 Pseudomonas sp. HY13-MNA-CIBAN-0226 | reverse complement strand
CAACTGCTGAACTTCCACAAGCAGCAGCGGCGCCTGGGCATGGTGGTGGACGAGTACGGTGAAGTGCTGGGCATCGTCACCCTGGAAGATATTCTGGAAGAGATCGTCGGCGAATTCGAAAGCGATCAGGCTGTGGATAACCCGCATATCGAAGCCCAGCCCGATGGTCGCTACATCATCGACGGCGCCGCCTCGATCCGTGAACTGAACAAAAGCCTGGGCTGGCACCTGCCCAGCGACGGCCCCAAGAC
>NZ_JBEOPS010000466.1:0-251 GCF_040310305.1 Pseudomonas sp. HY13-MNA-CIBAN-0226 | reverse complement strand
CAGTTGAGGTGTATCGGTGTCACTGGAGGGGCTGCTGTATTGACGTACCGAGAGGCACGCTGCCTGCAGGTGTTGATGCTTAGCATGCAGCTTGGTGTTGAGGTAGGTGGTGGCGGAATTCTCCAGCGAGGGGCGCCATGCCAGGTGGCGTTCGATTTCAGCGCTGACGTTTTCGAGCAATTGCGCAGAGGTGCGCAGTGCCGAGAGCGTTGGCGGAACCCTGGGTTCTGTCGCCGCCGCAGTCCAGGTAC
>NZ_JBEOPS010000465.1:0-251 GCF_040310305.1 Pseudomonas sp. HY13-MNA-CIBAN-0226 | reverse complement strand
AAACAAAGCCTTCCACAGACTTAGATAAAACAAAAAATCCGAGTCATCTTGACGAAATTCTGCATGCTTCTGATCCGCTTGTTGACGCTTATTGGCAGGGCGCTCGCGAGGATCTTGTACAGCAAGCGCGGCAACCACGATAAGCATCTCTCGAATACAGTCAAAATCGCTACCGGCAACTAGCATACGTGCTAGCCGTGGATCGATTGGCATACGTGCCATCTTTTGACCAGTAGGCGTCAGGCTTAGAT
>NZ_JBEOPS010000464.1:0-251 GCF_040310305.1 Pseudomonas sp. HY13-MNA-CIBAN-0226 | reverse complement strand
CAGCAGATGTTTGAACATGAGCTGGGCTGGCTGTCCCAGGACTTGTTACATAGCGTTGTCATCAAAGAACCGGGGCGCACCGCAACCTGGCTGGCAAAAACGACCTATGATTGGCTGATGGTAAAAAGCGGCCTGCAAGACAGCATTAACTCATTGACCCAATACGCTCGCTCCACGTCGCCGCAGCACGCCGGCATGTTCGACCTGCGCTACGAACTCGGTCGGGTCATGATCAAGTTCCAGGATTACGG
>NZ_JBEOPS010000463.1:0-251 GCF_040310305.1 Pseudomonas sp. HY13-MNA-CIBAN-0226 | reverse complement strand
GGGTATTTATTAGCTCATTAATAATGACGGTAAAAATTTTTTATTACTACAAAAAAACGTTATCAGAATAGTGACTACGTTGTTTTTTGGTGAAAAAAAAGCCTGAATACTAAAAAAGCCTGCATCACGCAGGCTTTTTTAGTATTCAGGCTTAGGATAATTCTAGTAAAAATATTCTAAAAAATGCTAGGTAAGGTTTTTAGCTTAGCGCTCCACTTGGCTCACATCGCGCACCGCACCAGTATCAGCAC
>NZ_JBEOPS010000462.1:0-251 GCF_040310305.1 Pseudomonas sp. HY13-MNA-CIBAN-0226 | reverse complement strand
GCCTACCCGTGCAAACCTCGGTGGTTTTCATCCCTGAGGCTTACCGCAAGCCGCTCGATTGGCTGCTCAAGGGTGAACGCGATCTTGAGTTGCGCCCGTTGCAGCTGTGCGACTTTCATCACCGCCCGGTCCTGGGCCTGTATGCGCGCCAGCACCGCCAGTTGATGGACATCGAAAAGCGCCTGCGCGCTGCCGGGGTCGATGTCTACGAAGGTGACGTGCGCCCGCCGGAGCGCTACATGATGGAGCGC
>NZ_JBEOPS010000461.1:0-251 GCF_040310305.1 Pseudomonas sp. HY13-MNA-CIBAN-0226 | reverse complement strand
GGTGAAGCGCATGTTCGGGCATTTTGATAACAAGGTGACCGGCCTGCACCGCGAGCGAATGGGCCCCTTGGTGCTGGATACGTCGCTTGCGCCGGGCCAGTATCGGCCACTGACTGACGACGAAATCCGACAAGTCTGACGACCGTTCAGCCGGTGATGGCAAAAAACCAGCCGCTTGCCTTGCGACCTGCCTTCGGTGCTGCTTGAATCAAGGCGTCAGCCAGATGATGACTGACGAGTCGCCCTATAAC
>NZ_JBEOPS010000460.1:0-251 GCF_040310305.1 Pseudomonas sp. HY13-MNA-CIBAN-0226 | reverse complement strand
ATATAGCTGTGGTATGGCATAGAGATGATATAGATATGATATAGATATGATATAGATATGGCGCTGCACGGATATACATTGATTTGATAGTTTAAGGGTAAAATAATGGAAGAGAAAATTAAAGATCTATGGGAAAAAATCAGGGAAGAAGCATGGGCTAGTTCATCAAGTGAGCCTATTTTGGCTAGCTTTTTCCATTCTACCATTTTAAACCATAAAAATTTATCGTCAGCATTAAGTTACCAATTAGC
>NZ_JBEOPS010000459.1:0-251 GCF_040310305.1 Pseudomonas sp. HY13-MNA-CIBAN-0226 | reverse complement strand
GATGCAGATGCAGCCCTTGGGTTTCACCGCTGCCGGTTTCCAGACGGGCGGTGCGCACGCCCTTCTCTACCAGTGCCTGGCGCCAGGCCTCGGCCTGCGGCCCGCTCAAGCTGACGCGCAGGGTGGTGTCGAGGTTCAAGGCTCGGGATATCAAGGTCAGCCAGGTGTCATCCGGTTCGGCGCCCAGCGCGGGAAAATCCAGCTCGCCGGTGCTTTTGAGTTCACGCAGCAGGGTGGCCGAGGTGGGCAGC
>NZ_JBEOPS010000458.1:0-251 GCF_040310305.1 Pseudomonas sp. HY13-MNA-CIBAN-0226 | reverse complement strand
ATCATCGGGATCTCGCTGTCCTACGCCATCGGCTACCTGTTTTCGTTGTTTGTGAAGGAGTGGGAAATGGTGTTTTCGGTGGGGTCGATCGTTACCGCGTTTGCCTGTTCGACGTTGATCGGCATTGTGTTTGGTTTTGTACCGGCGCGGAATGCGGCGCGGTTGGACCCGATAGAGGCATTGGCAAGGGACTGATCTGTGGGAGCTTGCTCCCGTGACGGCCTGACAGCCGGCGCCTATCTCCCTGGCGC
>NZ_JBEOPS010000457.1:0-251 GCF_040310305.1 Pseudomonas sp. HY13-MNA-CIBAN-0226 | reverse complement strand
AGCTTGACCATGATCAGCAAGGGCAGGATTTCGGTTTTCATCGGCATGTTGCCGGCGATGAAGATCACCGAACCGTACTCACCCACGCCTCGGGCAAACGCCAGGGCGAAGCCGGTCAGCCAGGCGGGCAACAATGCCGGCACGAGGATGTAGCGGAACACCTGCAACGGCTTGGCGCCGAGGCAAGCGGCGGCCTCTTCGATTTCCCGGGGGATATCGGCCAGTACCGGCTGCACCGTGCGCACCACGAA
>NZ_JBEOPS010000456.1:0-251 GCF_040310305.1 Pseudomonas sp. HY13-MNA-CIBAN-0226 | reverse complement strand
ATGTGGGGGCTTGCCTGCGATGGCGGTGTAACAGGTTCAATACCTGTGACTGACACATCGCTATCGCAGGCAAGCCAGCTCCCACAGTTGCCCTATATTGCCCACAGCATCAGTGCTGTCACTTCACCTTGCTGCTCAAGGTCTCCACGCTGCGCTTCAAATCATCCAGGCTGCGCTTGAGACCGTCGAGCTCGCTTTTCTGCCGCTCTATCGTGCTCTTCTGCTCATCCACCGTACGCTTGAGACTCGAC
>NZ_JBEOPS010000455.1:0-252 GCF_040310305.1 Pseudomonas sp. HY13-MNA-CIBAN-0226 | reverse complement strand
AAGCGGCGCTGCTCGCGTTATTTACCTTACCCGCTTCAGAAGAGGTTAGGAACGACAATATAGCAATTGAAAATCCAGAGACTGAAAGCACAAGGACAGAAAGCGCAGAGACCGAAAAAAAGGCTGCTAGCGAAACCAATACTGCTGCGCAGCGTGTGGCACTCTATCGCGCCCAGCACGAGCGCACACGACTACTATATATGGCTTCTACCGCCACGCGTCCCACTTATCTGGTACAAACGCTAAAAGCAC
>NZ_JBEOPS010000454.1:0-252 GCF_040310305.1 Pseudomonas sp. HY13-MNA-CIBAN-0226 | reverse complement strand
CAGCATGCCCTTGGCTTGATGAAGACCGACCGGGGCTTGCGCAATGACTTCGCGCAGCATGTGCACAACCACCCTGAGCAAACACGGACTGCGCTGGAGTTGCAGCCGATAAAACCCTGGTTCAAGTCACCCATGCGCCTTGCCAATGGACGGCTGGGCTACCCGCTGAGCGGGGAGCGCGGAGCCACGCGTACCGGCTTGCTGGTTCGTCGCCTGCAAGCTATTTATCCCGCCTATACCCCAGAGCAATGC
>NZ_JBEOPS010000453.1:0-252 GCF_040310305.1 Pseudomonas sp. HY13-MNA-CIBAN-0226 | reverse complement strand
GCTCAATTCTGTCTTCTTTATTTGCAAAAGCATAATATAATTGCTCGCTGCCATCTTTATACTGACTATCAATCACCAGTTTTTTGCCATTATCTATAATAAGGGTATAAATATAAGGTAGTGTGCCCGCTGCATTCTGATCATCATATTGCGGTAGCATTTCATAATTCTCGACCTTCATTTTGCCATTGACCCTTTTGCTTTCAGTAATAGATAGCAGGCTTCTTGAGTTATATTCTTCCTCAATAATAC
>NZ_JBEOPS010000452.1:0-252 GCF_040310305.1 Pseudomonas sp. HY13-MNA-CIBAN-0226 | reverse complement strand
ATTATTCCTTAAATTTTGTAAGGTGTAATGACTAACAATGATGTAATTGAGACGTTAATCACATAATTTCATGATGTTAATTTCAATAAATACACAGATAAATATGCATAAATCTTATAAATAATAAGACTACTGTCACAAAAAAAGCGCTTTTGGTATTTATTTTTGACCGTCATAGTCAGTGTTTATTAGCTAAATTTAATGGTTTTTTAAAAACAGTTTTATCGGGCATAAATCACACCATTAATAACC
>NZ_JBEOPS010000451.1:0-252 GCF_040310305.1 Pseudomonas sp. HY13-MNA-CIBAN-0226 | reverse complement strand
AAATACGGCTGGGCGTCCGACTTCACGATCAACCGCTCGGGCAAGGAAGTGACGGTGCCGGGCGTCGCGACGATCCTGCGCCGGCTGTTCGGCAAGGGCGGCGGCACGACCGCGGCGCCGTCCAGCACGCCGCTCGGGCAGGCCGCGCGCCAGGTGAAGCTCGGCTCCGGGCTGACGATCGCGGTGCCGCGGCTCGACTTTCCCGACATTTCCGGCGGCCCGCGGCAGGGCGGTTATGGCGGGGCGGACGGC
>NZ_JBEOPS010000450.1:0-252 GCF_040310305.1 Pseudomonas sp. HY13-MNA-CIBAN-0226 | reverse complement strand
GAGGGGTTCAGGAAGGGCTTGCGGGGGTTGAGCCCGACTTGAACAGCAAGACACCTTGCCCGGCATTGCGCCGGGCAAGGCTTTACAGTCTTACAACAGCGGGATCGAGTAGCTGACGATCAAGCGGTTTTCGTCCTGATTACGCGCGTTGGCGATGTCGCTGCGCCACATAGCGTTCTTCCACGCCACGCCGACGTTCTTCAGCGGACCTTCCGGTACGACGTAGGCAACAGTGATGTCACGTTCCCACTC
>NZ_JBEOPS010000449.1:0-252 GCF_040310305.1 Pseudomonas sp. HY13-MNA-CIBAN-0226 | reverse complement strand
ACACAGGGTGCCGCCTATGGCAGTAAGTGCGGCCAGGGCAAAGAACATGCTGGTGGGTGCCGCGTTGATCAGCAGGTAGCCACAAATCACCGGACTCATGGCCCCGCCAAACGCGGCCAGGTTCTGGGCACCGTAGTAACTGCCCCGTAGCGCATCCGGCGCAATGGTGTCGATAAACAGAAATTCCGAGGGGTAGATGATCATCTCGCCCAAGGTGAACACGAACATCGCCAGGCACCAGCTCAGCAGACT
>NZ_JBEOPS010000448.1:0-252 GCF_040310305.1 Pseudomonas sp. HY13-MNA-CIBAN-0226 | reverse complement strand
GCGCTGGCTTTTTTTATTCACATGTACCACATCTCTTGTATCGATATTAGACTTAAGAACGCTTCAGTCTAATATCGATACATATCGTATTATTATTGATATTCTTTAATTTAAAGCACTGTATTATTGGTTAGAACTTAGTTTAGTTTAATCACAATCTGTGGTGATAAATCTATAGCGATAAAGAGGATGCGTTAAAAACTGTTCAAGGAAAAATATCACATTTACTTTGGTAGCCTATTTTTATAGCAC
>NZ_JBEOPS010000447.1:0-252 GCF_040310305.1 Pseudomonas sp. HY13-MNA-CIBAN-0226 | reverse complement strand
CTCAAATATAGACGGGCATGGATACGGTATCACTGACTAGCCACTTATTAATTGTTTGATTATCTATTTTGAGCGCTGGTCTTCTGATAAAAAAGTGCCTTATCAAATTTTTATCGCAAAAAAGCCAGCAATCTTAGCTGGCTTTTTTTATAAGCTGTCTATCCATAATATCTTAAAAATTATGGCAAGCTAAAAAATCTTGTCTGATAACACAAACCAAAGAAGTGCCAATATAATGAGTGCACCCAATAC
>NZ_JBEOPS010000446.1:0-252 GCF_040310305.1 Pseudomonas sp. HY13-MNA-CIBAN-0226 | reverse complement strand
CTGACTCACTTTGCTTATAGAAATTTTTAGACTTGCTCAAAACTGGCAAGCCTAAACCTTGTCAGCATCATAAATTTAACTGGCTCGATATCTGTTGAAATGTACACAAAGGGTCAAAAGGGTTTAAGGTTGAGTAAAAACAATACTTACCTTACCGAATAATCTTCATTTGTGACAAATATGTATCATTATATTTTTATATGTTCGTTTTAGCACAGTTACTCGTTGTTTTCCAGTCATTTAGTGAATTTA
>NZ_JBEOPS010000445.1:0-252 GCF_040310305.1 Pseudomonas sp. HY13-MNA-CIBAN-0226 | reverse complement strand
AGTCAGGAACGCCAGGTTCTCCAGGTTGGTGGTGGCAAAGGTGCCGTTGACCGCGCCGGCTGTCAGCAGAGTGTAGGTGGTGGCGCCGGCATAGGGTGCCAGGTTGACCACATTCAAGGTGCCGCCCAGGTTGGCGGTGCCGCCTACGGCCAGGGAGCCGGTGGTGGAGGGGGTGATCACCAGGTTCAGCGCACCGGTGCTGGGGTTGGTGAAGTTGCCGGCCACGGTCAGCTTGCCGCCGTCGGGTGTCAC
>NZ_JBEOPS010000444.1:0-252 GCF_040310305.1 Pseudomonas sp. HY13-MNA-CIBAN-0226 | reverse complement strand
GCGCTGGCTCAACGAAGGGGCGCACGCCCTGCGCAGCCTGTTCTCGCTGGCGCAACAGTACCGCTACTCGGGTTGCACCCGGGATGACTTCGCGGCCAAGAATGCCGCCGCCCGGGCCGCCCTGGAGAAGCTTGGGGAACTGCCGCAGGAGGTGCTCGAAGGCGCGCTGCGTTCGCGCTATGCCCCACCGATCATCCGGCGCTCGGCGCTGGCCGCCTCGGCTCAGCAGGATGCCGCGGATGCCAGTGACGA
>NZ_JBEOPS010000443.1:0-252 GCF_040310305.1 Pseudomonas sp. HY13-MNA-CIBAN-0226 | reverse complement strand
AACGAGCGGTTAAACCAGCCAAAGAAGCCTTTTTGCTTTTCGTCCTTGCCCTTTTCATGGCTCTTGCCACGTTTTAGTAAGGTCACGCATAGCGCAGGGGTAAAGACAAGGGCAACCAATGCCGAGAGTACCATAGCGGTAATCAAAGTGATGGAGAACTGGCGATAAATCACACCTGTTGAGCCACCAAAGAAGGCCATTGGTACGAATACGGCGGACAAGATAAGCGCAATACCAATAACGATCTTACTG
>NZ_JBEOPS010000442.1:0-252 GCF_040310305.1 Pseudomonas sp. HY13-MNA-CIBAN-0226 | reverse complement strand
GCCGTCGTGGGCCTGGGCATCTGGCTGACACGGCAACTGTCCACCCGACGCGCAGCCGTGCTGGCGGGGATCCTGCTGGCTCTACTGCCCACGGCGGTGCGCTACAGCCAGGAAGTGCGTATGTATTCGCTGCTCGGCGTGTGGCTGCTGGGCGCCACGCTGGCGCTGGTGTACTGGGTGAGGCAGCCCGAACGCACGCGCTATTTGGCCGTGTATGTGCTGTTGATGAGCGCCGGGTTCTATACCCACTAC
>NZ_JBEOPS010000441.1:0-252 GCF_040310305.1 Pseudomonas sp. HY13-MNA-CIBAN-0226 | reverse complement strand
AGAGGATGAACACCAGCAGCAACGGCATGATCAACATCATCATCTGGGCGTAGCCCACCGCGTCGTCGAGCACGTCCACCGGGGTGCCCAACGCTTGCAACGCCGGGCGCGCAAACAGGCTGCCCAGCACGGCGGCCACCAGGCCCACCAATGCGCCCAGGGTCAGGGTGGCACCGGTGATCGCCTTGACCATCCCGGTCTCCTGGGCGCCCCATGCTTGGCCGATCAGTACCGAGGCGCCCGCCCCCAGGC
>NZ_JBEOPS010000440.1:0-252 GCF_040310305.1 Pseudomonas sp. HY13-MNA-CIBAN-0226 | reverse complement strand
CTCCTACAGAGGGCGATATACGCTTAACTGAACGGCATTACGCCGGGAGGCGGGATTGATAAGGTTTCTAGAGAATTTCGGAGTTGTGTTATGGCTGGCCATTCCAAGTGGGCGAACATCAAGCACCGCAAAGAGCGTCAGGATGCCAAGAAGGGCAAGATCTTCACCAAGTGGATTCGCGAACTGACCGTCGCAGCCCGCCAGGGTGGCGGTGACCCGGGCTCCAACCCGCGTCTGCGCCTGGCGCTGGAC
>NZ_JBEOPS010000439.1:0-253 GCF_040310305.1 Pseudomonas sp. HY13-MNA-CIBAN-0226 | reverse complement strand
ATGTAGGACAGCAAGGTGGTGGTGGCGTAGGCGCTGCCTTGGGCCAGGTCGAGCTTGGACAGCACCAGGACTTCCAGCAGGCCGGGCAGGTTGCGCGCCAGGGCGAAGGTGATGCCGATGATGATCGACGCGCCCAGCAGGTCGCCGATGCTGATGGGCACCATGCTGATATTCGTACCCGTGCCGCTGGTGTATTCGTACAGGGTGACATTATCCAGGTACGAAAATACCGAGATCAGGTCTGACCATACCC
>NZ_JBEOPS010000438.1:0-253 GCF_040310305.1 Pseudomonas sp. HY13-MNA-CIBAN-0226 | reverse complement strand
ATACAGCGCAGTGCGGGTCAGCGAACCCGGCTCGGCGACACCGAGGAACATCATCGGCAAGCTCACCAGGTTAATCACACCCAGTAGCATGAAGGTCTTCTTGCGACCGATCAGGTCACTCAGGTAACCGAAGGCCAGTGCTCCGACAATGGTTGCCACCGACCCGTACATGAGCATCTGCGAAGTTTGCGTATGGGGCACTTTGGCGACCACGTTGAGCAAGGTCGGCAGATAACCGCAGGCCAGGTAATAC
>NZ_JBEOPS010000437.1:0-253 GCF_040310305.1 Pseudomonas sp. HY13-MNA-CIBAN-0226 | reverse complement strand
CTCTTGATCAGTTCCTTGAAGCCCAAGCTTTCGAAGTACGGGTAGCCCACGAGGGACTTGTTATGCCAAGGATGATTCGGGTCCAGCTGGCGCTGGAAGCTCCAAAGCACATCATCGGCGTTCAAGTTGCGCGTGGGTTTGAAATAGTCGGTGGTGTGGAACTTGATGTCGTCACGCAGGTGGAACGTATAGGTCAGGCCATCGGCGCTGATTTCCGGCAGGTCTTTGGCCAGGGCAGGCACCACTTCTGTGG
>NZ_JBEOPS010000436.1:0-253 GCF_040310305.1 Pseudomonas sp. HY13-MNA-CIBAN-0226 | reverse complement strand
GCTGGAAACCGAGCAGGTGGCGTTGTTCCTGCACGAAGACAGTGCACACCTGATGACCCAGGCCGACCATCGTGCCTATTTGAGCGTCAGCCCCGCGTACCCGATTGACGTGGAGCGTGAGGCCGCACAATTTGCCAGCTGGTACGAGCTGTTTCCACGCTCGATCACCGACGATCCGGCGCGGCACGGCACGTTTAACGACGTGCACGCGCGCTTGCCGATGATCCATGACATGGGTTTTGACGTGCTGTAC
>NZ_JBEOPS010000435.1:0-253 GCF_040310305.1 Pseudomonas sp. HY13-MNA-CIBAN-0226 | reverse complement strand
GTGTTGTTGCTGTCCAGCTACATCATCATTTTCGGCGGGTTGCTGCTGGTACTGCCGCTGAAATTGCTGCCCAGCCTGCTGGCCGGCCTGTTGGTCTATGAGCTGGTCAACATGCTCACCCCTCAACTGCAACGCCTGATCGAAGGCCGGCGCGCGCGTTGGCTGGCGGTGGCTTTGCTGGGCACCCTGATCGTCAGCGTGCTGGCCTTGATCTTTGCCGGCGCCATCAGCTTCCTGCTTCACGAAGCGGAAA
>NZ_JBEOPS010000434.1:0-253 GCF_040310305.1 Pseudomonas sp. HY13-MNA-CIBAN-0226 | reverse complement strand
GCTGAAGGTTGCTTCACCGGCAATCGTGTTGATTGCATTGGGCGAGACGTTCCAGCGTCCGAATGTCAGGCGCTTGTCGTCACCGGCAAGTTGTTCGGCCAGCGCGTCGATGCGGCCGAGGGATTCCATGGCGAGCAACAACGCATCGCGCCGCATGTGCGTCGGCGTGGTTCCTGCGTGTGCCGAAGCACCCTTGCAGCGCACTTGATACCAGCGCACGCCCTGAATACCCGAAACCACTCCCAGCGGGACA
>NZ_JBEOPS010000433.1:0-253 GCF_040310305.1 Pseudomonas sp. HY13-MNA-CIBAN-0226 | reverse complement strand
CCCTGGGCGAGGGGCTTGAGGGCGTAGGTGTCAACGGTGTCGTTGAAGGTGAAGATGGGGCGATTGACGCTTTCCCATGGGTCATCTTCCGAGGCCGCTTGGGCTGCGAAAGGCGCTAACAAGATGGTGGCACACACCGATAGCTGAGCGAAGTACTGGCTCCAGCGCATAGCTTTTGCTCCTTGAATGGTCTGTCATGGGCGCTATGCCCTGAATAAGGCTGTCAGTATATGACGGAAGTGTCGATTTAGGC
>NZ_JBEOPS010000432.1:0-253 GCF_040310305.1 Pseudomonas sp. HY13-MNA-CIBAN-0226 | reverse complement strand
GCATTTGCACCACGCGCAAATCCGCGCCGTGGTTGAGCAAGTGGGTGGCGAACGCATGGCGCAGGGTGTGGGGCGACAGCGCCTTGCCGATCCCGGCCACTTTGGCCTGGTGCTTGATGCGGTGCCAGAAGGTCTGGCGGGTCATCTGCTCGCCGCGCTGACTGGGAAACAGCACGTCGCTGGGGCGCCCACCGAGCAGTTCGTGGCGCGCATCGCGCATGTAGCGCTCGACCCACACAATCGCCTCCTCGCC
>NZ_JBEOPS010000431.1:0-253 GCF_040310305.1 Pseudomonas sp. HY13-MNA-CIBAN-0226 | reverse complement strand
GGGCCATCATGGGCCAGCGCACGACGCAGGGCCGGCTCAAGGTCTTCGGATTGCTCCACCCGAATGCCCAAGATCCCCATGGCATTGGACATGGCCGCGAAGTCCGGGTTTTTCAGCTCGGTGCCAGTGTCCAGGTAACCCGCCGCCTTCATCTCCATGGCAACAAAGCCCAGGGACGAATTGTTGAACACCACCAGTTTGACCGGCAATTGCAGCTGTGCCAGGGAAATGAAATCCCCCATCAACATAGTGA
>NZ_JBEOPS010000430.1:0-254 GCF_040310305.1 Pseudomonas sp. HY13-MNA-CIBAN-0226 | reverse complement strand
GCCTGGACGGGACGGTGCTGTTTCTGCCCCACCGCCTCAACCGTCACCCGGTGGTGGTGCGCGGGCTGACGGCGAATGAGCTGTGGGTCTGCGCAGGCTTGTCAGGGCTGATTGGCCTGGCGAGCGGCACGGCGCTGGCCATCCTATTCGCGATCATTGCCATCGTCCCCACGGCCATCCTGATTGCGGTCTGCGCAGGGATTTTCATCGGCGGCGGCGCACTGCGCCGGCTCAAGCGCGGCCGCCCCGAAACC
>NZ_JBEOPS010000429.1:0-254 GCF_040310305.1 Pseudomonas sp. HY13-MNA-CIBAN-0226 | reverse complement strand
TCATAAGGTTGTGGACCTTTAGCAATCAGGCGTAAGATATAAAAACTGCCTGCACCAAATACAAAGACGTACAGCACAATAAATCCTATAAGTGTCGTTGCGACTTGCTGTGCTGCAACCGGTGACATGCTCTCAGCAGTACGAATCACCCCATATACTGTCCATGGCTGACGACCAGTTTCGGTCACAAACCAACCGGCGAGTATCGCGATAAAACCAAGCGGCGTCATCATCATCCACGCACGGTGGAACCA
>NZ_JBEOPS010000428.1:0-254 GCF_040310305.1 Pseudomonas sp. HY13-MNA-CIBAN-0226 | reverse complement strand
GGAAACCACCCTCGCCAGGCTCTGGCAAGACCTGCTCCACGTCGACCGTGTCGGTCGTGAGGACAATTTCTTCGAACTCGGCGGCCATTCGCTGCTGGCGGTCAAACTCATCGAACGCATGCGCCAGGTCGACCTCAGCGCCGATGTGCGCGTGCTGTTCGGCCAACCGACCTTGGCGGCGCTCGCTGCGGCGGTGGGCGGCCAGCAGAGCGTGCAGGTGCCGGCCAATCCCATTCAAGCAGACACCCAGGCCA
>NZ_JBEOPS010000427.1:0-254 GCF_040310305.1 Pseudomonas sp. HY13-MNA-CIBAN-0226 | reverse complement strand
AATAAGCGGTGTTAAACCGCATCGGTCAGTCAGTTCGGCACTCAGCCTTCCTGATCTCGTCTTCGAGATCGCGCAAACGGTCTCGTAGCGCCTGATCCGCGTCAACACCGCTTGCCTGGGCGCGAGCAATGAGAGTCACAAGCTGGTCACCAGTCTCCGCCGCGGTGATCGGCTCGTCGGCCAGCTTGACGCCCACCCCACGAGTGCGTGCCCGTGAGATGACCTTAGCGCTGCGGGCCACGCTGGAAAGGGAG
>NZ_JBEOPS010000426.1:0-254 GCF_040310305.1 Pseudomonas sp. HY13-MNA-CIBAN-0226 | reverse complement strand
CACTTAAACAGTCAAGCGTCTTATCGGCAACGCTAAACCCTCTATCCGCAGTTAAGCCATATTCTGCTGACACTTCACGGATCATCGTCGCCAATGCAGCATTGTCTTGAGCTTGTAGTGGGCGGATTATTGCCCCGTTGTCTAAGGTGAATGGCATTGTGGTTGGTCTAGTCATTAAATAATTCCGCATTGATAAAAGGAGCCATTGCCAGCACTAATGCTTGGGTATAAATGCTTTCACGGCTGGCTAAACC
>NZ_JBEOPS010000425.1:0-254 GCF_040310305.1 Pseudomonas sp. HY13-MNA-CIBAN-0226 | reverse complement strand
GCCAAGAACCTGGGCTTTCGCTGCACCCTGGTGGAAGACGCCTGCGCTACCCGCGACCTGCCGTACAAAGGTGGCATCCTGAGCGCCGAGCACGTGCAGCAAACCGAAATGGCCATCATGGCCGACAACTTCGCCACCCTGGCGCTGGCCAAAGATCTGATCTGATCCTGCTGGCGGTGAGCGGCGTGTTTATTGCTCCGCTCATCCGCAAAGCCCTTTCATTTGGCGCATTTACCCCTCCCCCCGGAACAACC
>NZ_JBEOPS010000424.1:0-254 GCF_040310305.1 Pseudomonas sp. HY13-MNA-CIBAN-0226 | reverse complement strand
ACTATATAGAGGGTTAAGAGATAATTTATTATGACAACTGCCGTACAAACACATGTGCCTGCAGCTAAGGCCAAACCTAGAAAAGCCATCCAAGGCGAAAAGCTACGTGGCTATGATAAAGTTGCGCGTATCCCAATTAAAGTGATTCCGACCGTCGAGGCGAAGAAAAAGCCAGATTGGATTCGGGTTAAGATGTCCTCGCCTGCTGAAGTGGCACGTATCAAAGCCACCTTGCGTGAGCAAAAGCTCTATAC
>NZ_JBEOPS010000423.1:0-254 GCF_040310305.1 Pseudomonas sp. HY13-MNA-CIBAN-0226 | reverse complement strand
AGCGGACACCATCATTGGTCAAAACCATAAACAAGCTATCGTGACAGTGGTAGAGCGAAAGACAGGTTTGGTTAAGATGAAGCGAGTGACTAAAAAGAGTGCTCATCTGGTCGCGGATGCGATGGTGGTAATGCTAACTCCAGTGAAACTACACGTTAAGACGATTACGTCCGATAATGGCAAGGAATTTGCGGATCATAAAGCCATTAAGCAAAGACTCTATAGTGGGTTCTACTTTGCTGATGCTTATGCCT
>NZ_JBEOPS010000422.1:0-254 GCF_040310305.1 Pseudomonas sp. HY13-MNA-CIBAN-0226 | reverse complement strand
CAGCTGCCCTGGTGACCTGGTTCACCTTTTTACCCTCGTTCCTGTTCATCCTTGCGGGTGGCCCCCTGGTTGAGTCGACCCACAACGAAATCAAGTTTACTGCCCCGCTTACCGCCATCACCGCCGCCGTAGTTGGGGTGATCCTTAATCTGGCGTGCTTCTTCGGTTATCACGTGCTTTGGCCGAAGGGCTTCAGCGGCAACCTCGACTGGCCTTCTGCATTGATCGCCATCGCAGCGGCAATAGCTTTGTTC
>NZ_JBEOPS010000421.1:0-254 GCF_040310305.1 Pseudomonas sp. HY13-MNA-CIBAN-0226 | reverse complement strand
ATGTTCTTCTGCGCGCCGGCGTAGATCATGCCGTATTTGGACACGTCGATCGGGCGCGAGAGGATGTCCGAAGACATGTCGCACACCAGTGGCACGTCACCGACTTCAGGCACCCAATCAAATTCCAAGCCACCGATGGTTTCGTTCGCGACGTAGTGAACGTAGGCCGCGTCCTTGGACAGCTTCCACTCGTTCTGACCGGGAATGGCGAAGTAATCGTAGGGTTTGGCGGTGCCTGCCACGTTGACATGGCC
>NZ_JBEOPS010000420.1:0-255 GCF_040310305.1 Pseudomonas sp. HY13-MNA-CIBAN-0226 | reverse complement strand
ACTCCACACCGGCATCGGTCAAGCGCTTGCGCAGCCCCAGGGTAAACGCCAGGCTGCCGTAATCATCGAACAGGCAACGCACCTGCACGCCGCGTTCGGCGGCCAGCACCAGTGCCTGCACCATGGCTTCGGCGCAGGCACCCGCTTCGACCAGGTACAACTCAAGGTCAACCTGCTGCTCGGCCCGGGCGATGCCCACCAGCATCTGCGGGAAGAAGTTCGGCCCGTCGATCAGCAATTCGAACTGATTGGCGC
>NZ_JBEOPS010000419.1:0-255 GCF_040310305.1 Pseudomonas sp. HY13-MNA-CIBAN-0226 | reverse complement strand
CCTACACCGACCTGCCCAGGGAAACCCTGCTGCTGAGTGTGCGTTGCGAAGGGCCGACCATTTTCACCCTGAACACCATCGACAACCGTGCGGGCACTGCCGCCAGCCACTTCAGCTGGCACGGCCTGGGGATGACGCCCAGTGATGAAAAAGTCGGCGATGCCGGGCTTGGCCTGTATAGCCCGGTGGCCGATGGCATCCCGGTACGCACCATCACCTCCCGGGATGGCGGCGTGACCTGGATCCCCTCGGTGA
>NZ_JBEOPS010000418.1:0-255 GCF_040310305.1 Pseudomonas sp. HY13-MNA-CIBAN-0226 | reverse complement strand
GGCTTGCCATGCATCGTTGTCTAATGCCCGTGTGGTTGGTCAGCGGCCAAGTATGCAGTTGTTAAGTCGTTGACTCGACGGAAAAATCCGGCGAGCGGGAGGGAGAAGTCACGGTCAACCTGCATCAGCGCACCTGCGATGCCCCCGCCCGAGTAACAGCACGGGCCTGGCCAGGAGCCTCGCTATCACCCTTCGCCGCACCGCCAGGCAGGCTGGTCTCGGGCACCGGGCTCAGCCAGACATTAACGCTGTCGA
>NZ_JBEOPS010000417.1:0-255 GCF_040310305.1 Pseudomonas sp. HY13-MNA-CIBAN-0226 | reverse complement strand
ATCTTCCCCGGCAATAACATCTTCTTCAACAATAAAAAGGGCACCGACGCCGAACTGGACGTGGATGACACCGATAGCTATGGCCCGGAGACCATCACCCTGCAGAAAAAGCATTACGGCGAAAGCTACGTCTATGCCGTGCACGACTATTCCAACAGCGGCTCTCCCACCTCCAGCGAGTTGTCCAACAGTGAGGCCAAGGTGTTCGTGTACATGGGGCAATCCCTGGTACGCACCTACTATGTGCCGCAGAAC
>NZ_JBEOPS010000416.1:0-255 GCF_040310305.1 Pseudomonas sp. HY13-MNA-CIBAN-0226 | reverse complement strand
CTTGGACAGTTTGCCAGCGGTTGAACTGCGGGGAAAGGTTGGAGTAGTACTGATAAGCGACGGCGATTGTGCGCAAGAACAGCTAACGCTGGAGAGCCTAGGCGAAGACCGAGCCTATGTACATGAGATCGGGGTCACGCCTGCTGAAGATTTAATGCCTGCTGTGCATAAGGTGCTGGCAGCAGGCTGCGATTTCATCTTGCCTATAACTGCCGGCGATCGTCTTGCGCCATCGGCACTTCGGCACCTGTGTGC
>NZ_JBEOPS010000415.1:0-255 GCF_040310305.1 Pseudomonas sp. HY13-MNA-CIBAN-0226 | reverse complement strand
AATGACTATTATCTGCCCAAGTTACTCGTTAATAAGATAGAAATTTTCGCTAAAAAGAATTGAACCATTATTTTAAAATACTTAGATTAACACATGAAGTGCAATACCAAATATGAGGTGAAAAAAAGACCTAGATGCGCTAGCATCAAAGTCTTTATCCACCGACCAAAGTGAGATTGCAACCATGAACTATACGCATCTAAGCCTAGGGGAACGATACCAGATTTATGCCCTTATAGGGGCAAAACATAGTAT
>NZ_JBEOPS010000414.1:0-255 GCF_040310305.1 Pseudomonas sp. HY13-MNA-CIBAN-0226 | reverse complement strand
ACCCAAAACCGGTCATTACCTGCGCCAGGGCCTGACCGAGGCGGGTTTTACCACCGAGCTGGTGGCGGACGGCACCAGTGGCCAGCACTTGGCGCTGACGGGCGACTATGACTTGTTGATCCTCGATGTGATGCTGCCCGGCCGCGACGGCTGGCAAATCCTGCAGGCGGTGCGCAGTGCCGGCCTGGACATCCCGGTGCTGTTCCTCACCGCTCGCGATGCCGTCGAAGACCGGGTACACGGCCTGGAGTTGGG
>NZ_JBEOPS010000413.1:0-256 GCF_040310305.1 Pseudomonas sp. HY13-MNA-CIBAN-0226 | reverse complement strand
GCGCAGGCCTCTTGCAGCGCGGACATATCGAACGCACGCGGATTGTCACCCCCGCCGTGTTCTGCGCCGAGGTACTGTGATCGATGCCGGTTGGTTTTCTGACTCAGGAGCAACGCGACGGCTTTGGTCGCTACATCGATGCGCCCAGCCGTGATGAACTGGAGCGCTACTTCCACCTGAGCGATGAAGACCGTGAAGCCGTCCAGGTACTACGGGGCAACCATAACCGCTTGGGCTATGCCGTTCTGCTGACTAC
>NZ_JBEOPS010000412.1:0-256 GCF_040310305.1 Pseudomonas sp. HY13-MNA-CIBAN-0226 | reverse complement strand
CAGTGGGGTGGGCATTACCCTTTAGTTGATGGCCTGATCAATCCCCGCCTGCAAGGCCTGGCTTTCACTGTGCCCACCCGCGCGCAGCGGGCCCAGGTTGAAGGCTTGGTCCTTGCGCGTGGCGTCGTCGTGTTTCTGGGTCAATTCATCCTTGGCACCCAGGGCCAGGTTGACCGGTGACGTCGAAACGTTCAGCCCGACATCGGCACGGTAGTCACTGCCGGCCAGTGTGGTTGCGGTGACCTTGGAGCCACCC
>NZ_JBEOPS010000411.1:0-256 GCF_040310305.1 Pseudomonas sp. HY13-MNA-CIBAN-0226 | reverse complement strand
CCATTGTTGGTTGCGCTCAGCATTTAGCTGGGCCAAATCGTCGGAGATGCTCATCAGCTCTTGCAAATCAATCGGCTCTTTCGATTTTAATGTTTTCATTAGCGCCTGTGAGTGCTCAATCAGCTCAGGCTGACTATAGTAGTTACCTAAGTTGACTGGCACCGCGTCTTTCTCATTGAGAGATTTGGCAGGGGAGAGTACAAAATACATAGTTATTCCTTATTATAGTGAATCCTATGTATTTTGTACTCTCCCC
>NZ_JBEOPS010000410.1:0-256 GCF_040310305.1 Pseudomonas sp. HY13-MNA-CIBAN-0226 | reverse complement strand
CTTACAAAGCGAATTTGGTATTTACCTAGTCTCTAACTCACGTATGTGTGTGGCAGGCTTAAACGTCAGTAACATTGATTACGTAGCCAATGCCATGGTAGAGGTCTTACAAGAAACCTCAACCGATTAGGCTTGGTAGCCAAATTTTTAATAGAACTATTTACTAAAAAAGCTGAGCCTTTGCTCGGCTTTTTGCATTTATGAATGCATCTGCACTTAGATAACATTGGGGCACATCTTTAATTCAATCAATGAC
>NZ_JBEOPS010000409.1:0-256 GCF_040310305.1 Pseudomonas sp. HY13-MNA-CIBAN-0226 | reverse complement strand
ACTCAAGGTCGCACCGCAGGTTATAGCGTTGAAGTGATTGTCTTACCTAAGTATGCTAGCGAGTCACTGTGCGAGTATTTGTAAGTATTCAATACGCCCTAGTCACCAAGCATTTTCTTATGATAAATCGCGCTGATTTCTTCCACCTCAACACAGATTTGTATGCCTACGCGCTCTGATTGCTCGGTATCTAACACCTCTTCTATGGTAGCCGTTAATAGCTCAGCAAGCTGATGGCGTATGACCTCATCACGAC
>NZ_JBEOPS010000408.1:0-256 GCF_040310305.1 Pseudomonas sp. HY13-MNA-CIBAN-0226 | reverse complement strand
GTATGACACTTTGAAATACCGCCACTCTTCACCATAGAGGCACTTACGGGTAGTTATTTATTTTTTTAATTATTATTATTTTGAAAGAACTACCCCCCATATTACAATTTGAAAGACTTATAGGAGATTTGGCCCAGTGTTTATTAGAAACTCGTCAAGCTACCGGCTTTTCTCGTCAAGCTACCGGCACTTGTTGAAACAATTGTTTAGTCTTGAAATAATCATCACTTTTAATCTACTACCGTTTACATGACAC
>NZ_JBEOPS010000407.1:0-257 GCF_040310305.1 Pseudomonas sp. HY13-MNA-CIBAN-0226 | reverse complement strand
CTCCACGACTCCAGCGGCCTGTCGATCCACGCCGGCAATGGCGAGTGGATCTGGCGTCCACTGAACAACCCCAAACACCTGTCGGTCAGCAACTTCAGCGTCGAAAACCCGCGTGGGTTCGGCCTGCTGCAACGTGGTCGCAACTTCAGCCACTACGAAGACCTGGACGACAACTACGACAAGCGCCCAAGCGCCTGGATCGAACCTGAAGGCGATTGGGGCAAAGGCTCCGTCGATCTGGTCGAGATCCCGACTGC
>NZ_JBEOPS010000406.1:0-257 GCF_040310305.1 Pseudomonas sp. HY13-MNA-CIBAN-0226 | reverse complement strand
AGTCGTGACAATGTGAGCTTTGTACAAAAGGACTTTTATCATATAAAAAACCTGCAAGAAGACCCAAACCTCGATGGTGCATGGTTGTGCTTTTATAACTTTGAAGGGGTTGAAGCGACGCATGAAGGGTTAGACTTTACGTTTATCGATCAGAACCTGTCCCCTTATCCGAACTTCTCAGCGTTAGAGATTCTAACGACTGATGAGATCTATAGCGCAAAAAAGGACGCGATAGATACCTTTATCCAAGTCACCAA
>NZ_JBEOPS010000405.1:0-257 GCF_040310305.1 Pseudomonas sp. HY13-MNA-CIBAN-0226 | reverse complement strand
ACCAAGGTGTCATCGGCGGCCATGATCGCGTTTTTGTAGGCCATGAAATGTTTGAAACTGTTGATACCGTGATGGCTCACCAGCTCGGCCATTTCTTCGCGGACCTGCTCGCTCCACCACGTGATGGCGACATGGAAACCGTAGTCCGACGCGGACTTCTCAGCCCAGCCGCGCCACTGGTGAAAGGCCTCCAGCAACGACTGCTGAGGGTTGGGAATGACAAAGTCAATAATCGACGTTGTCCCGCCTGCCAGACC
>NZ_JBEOPS010000404.1:0-257 GCF_040310305.1 Pseudomonas sp. HY13-MNA-CIBAN-0226 | reverse complement strand
GCCAAAGGCAGCCTGGAGACGGTCAAGCGACTTTCCCAACGTCTCAACGAAATCATGGCCTACGGCGTCAACTGCGGACTGATCTTCGCGAACCCGCTCAGCGGCATTCGGGCAGCCTTCAAAAAGCCGCAAAAAGAAAATATGCCGGCACTTCCTCCCGAAGAACTACCCGACCTTATGCTGGCGATTGCCAACGCCAGCATCAAACGCATCACCCGCTGCCTAATCGAATGGCAACTGCACACCATGACCCGCCC
>NZ_JBEOPS010000403.1:0-257 GCF_040310305.1 Pseudomonas sp. HY13-MNA-CIBAN-0226 | reverse complement strand
CTTGATAACACGGGGTCTGTTAAGACTTATTAAGCCTTACCATCATAAGTATTGACTTAGTTTTTGTCTTTATCGATGATTTTGTTGCCGCCAATCCAAGGCATCATGCCGCGCAATTTAGCACCAGTCACTTCGATTTGATGCTCAGCGTTGTTACGACGACGAGCCGTCATTGATGGATAGTTGGTTGCGCCTTCACTGATGAACATTTTTGCGTATTCGCCAGATTGGATGCGTTTTAGCGCATTACGCATAGC
>NZ_JBEOPS010000402.1:0-257 GCF_040310305.1 Pseudomonas sp. HY13-MNA-CIBAN-0226 | reverse complement strand
CCCCTGAACAACGTCAAGCGGATATTGATGCAATCAAAGCCGAAAGTCGCTTACGCTGGTTGGCGTTTTATTATTTATCGCGACGTGAGTATGGCAAGGCTGAGCTTAAGCAAAAGCTGCTCGATAAAGAGCAAGACCCAGAAAAAGTTGATGCGCTGCTTGAAGAGTTTGCAGAAAAAGGCTATCAAAGTGACTATCGCACTACCCTCATGCTGATTCGCGAAAATATCCGCAAAGGTCGTGGACGAGGACGTATC
>NZ_JBEOPS010000401.1:0-257 GCF_040310305.1 Pseudomonas sp. HY13-MNA-CIBAN-0226 | reverse complement strand
ATGTAAGACCCCACGCTGCTCCAATTTATTTACCGTAATATTGACGTTATGTTTTGGATCTAACGGAAAGCGGCTGAGCACGGCATTACCATGATGACCGTTTTCATATTCTGAGTTTTTACCATAACTGTTTTGCAGCTGTAGATATTCGCCAAACCATTCATGCTGTGATTGATCAGGATATTCGTTGTATTGCATATTGCGCTTAAGATTCTGACCTTGTACCTCTTGCAAACACAGAACGTCCGAGCCTATAC
>NZ_JBEOPS010000400.1:0-257 GCF_040310305.1 Pseudomonas sp. HY13-MNA-CIBAN-0226 | reverse complement strand
CAGTTCAAGCAGCGCTATGGTGTGGCGCATATCTGCGAGCTGTATGCCGCCAGCGACGGCAATATCGGTTTTACCAACGTGCTGAACTTTGACAATACCATCGGCTTTTGCCTGCAGCATTGGGCGCTGGTGGATTACGCCCATGACACTGGCGAACCCCTGCGCGGCAGCAATGGGTTGATGGTCAAGGTGCCCACCGGCGGGCAGGGCCTGTTACTGGCGCGCATTGATGAAAAGTCGCCCTTCGACGGTTACAC
>NZ_JBEOPS010000399.1:0-257 GCF_040310305.1 Pseudomonas sp. HY13-MNA-CIBAN-0226 | reverse complement strand
GTAATGAGAGAGGGAGGTTGAAACATGAGCAACACGGCAGGCGAACTCGGTAGGTGCGACAGCCTACGCAAGACATGGCAGGTGGTCAGCTTCTGGGGGCTGCCTGCCGTCGTGGCGACGATAGCGATTGTTCTGTCAGATCGACGCCCCGCGTTGTTCCTGGCAGCGGGCGCCGCGCTGGCCGTGATGGGCGGCGCCTGCCTGGTCAACGCCACGCGTTGTCACCGCCTTCACTGCTACATCACGGGGCCTTACTT
>NZ_JBEOPS010000398.1:0-258 GCF_040310305.1 Pseudomonas sp. HY13-MNA-CIBAN-0226 | reverse complement strand
GTCGTTGAGCCGGGAATGGAATCACTGCTGACTCCCAAGGTTCGCGTGTTCTTCTCGCTACGCTCGAGAGAGCCGATCCCGATGCAGACCATCGACCTGGCGGCCACGAGTTGCAAGGACAGTATCACTGGCCCCGAAGACCCGACGCTCTGGAACTTCAAGAACCTCGACGACTTGTGGATGGAATAGCCCCCACAAAACGACGGCCCCGTGAGGGAGCCGTTGAACATCGTCGAGCGATGCCCGTCCAGGGAGGGA
>NZ_JBEOPS010000397.1:0-258 GCF_040310305.1 Pseudomonas sp. HY13-MNA-CIBAN-0226 | reverse complement strand
GATGTATCCAGCTCGAGGATCGGCATGTCCTCTGGTTTGAATGTTGGCTGACTCATGTCATTGACCTCTCAGGGCATCGAGAATCTCTTTTGCCCGCTTGATTCCTCGGGCGTCCCGCCGATCGTATTGGTCACAGATTCAAATGTAGCCTGCTGGCTACTTCTTGTAGATGCCAGTGAATTTTTAATGTCGGTGCACACCGCCAGAAAAAATCCTAGTCCAGCCGCTGCGCAGGCAGCCGAGCAATACTATTAGCGC
>NZ_JBEOPS010000396.1:0-258 GCF_040310305.1 Pseudomonas sp. HY13-MNA-CIBAN-0226 | reverse complement strand
ATGTGGGCATGACGGGTGAAAGTACAAAAACGCACTGTTTTCCTTGCCCATACACTTTGAATTGCACGTCCTGGTTCATTGTTTCGCTCCTGCAGAAATAACAAAGCCTACTTTTACAAGCAGGCTGATTGTGCCCCGTGAGTCCGTTTAGAGGGTGCGTCCCAGCTTGGCGACCGTATCGGCATAGCCCTTGAGAGTGGCCTCGACTATCGAGCGTGCCGGCTGTACGTCCTTGATCAGATCGGCCACCTCGCCTGC
>NZ_JBEOPS010000395.1:0-258 GCF_040310305.1 Pseudomonas sp. HY13-MNA-CIBAN-0226 | reverse complement strand
ATAGATAAAGGTAATCCAAGCAACTCTCAAATTCGGCAACAAGTTGACCATGTTATTATAAACAACAACGGCAGAATAATTGGTAGAAACGGTGAACCTATTAAGGGCACAATTAAAGATAATTGGGATCAAGCACATATCCCACTTAAGGAGTATGAACAATGGAACAAGTGGAATTCACCGAAATAAAATATCCAGACATGAGAAATAACCTAATTGCTTATACAGAATCATTATCGGATTCAGAGTATCAACGTC
>NZ_JBEOPS010000394.1:0-258 GCF_040310305.1 Pseudomonas sp. HY13-MNA-CIBAN-0226 | reverse complement strand
GAAAATCGCCGACCGCATCGAGCAAAACCTCGAACTGCTGGCCATCACCGAAACCTGGGACAACGGCAAGGCCGTGCGCGAAACCCTAAACGCCGACATCCCCCTGGCCGCCGACCACTTCCGCTACTTCGCCGGCTGCATCCGCGCGCAGGAAGGCAGCAGCGCGGAAATCAACGAACTCACCGCCGCCTATCACTTCCACGAGCCGCTGGGCGTGGTCGGCCAGATCATCCCGTGGAACTTCCCGCTGCTGATGGC
>NZ_JBEOPS010000393.1:0-258 GCF_040310305.1 Pseudomonas sp. HY13-MNA-CIBAN-0226 | reverse complement strand
GGCATACACCGGTCAAGGTGGATGTGCGCATTATCGCGGCCACCCACCAGAACCTGGAAACACTGGTGCATGCGGGTAAATTCCGTGAGGACTTGTTCCACCGCCTCAACGTGATCCGCATCCACATCCCGCGCATGTCGGACCGTCGCGAAGACATCCCCACCCTCGCCCGCCACTTCCTCAGCCGCGCCGCCCTGGAGCTGGCCGTGGAGCCCAAGCTGCTCAAAAGCGAGACCGAGGACTACCTCAAGAACCTGC
>NZ_JBEOPS010000392.1:0-258 GCF_040310305.1 Pseudomonas sp. HY13-MNA-CIBAN-0226 | reverse complement strand
GAAATATACAGAGCAATAAAAGGCAATCTTAAAAAGAACAGTGCATACCTTTCAAAGCATGATGATTTGGTCAATAAATTTATGACCACTCCAAAAAATATAACCTTCAATCAAGATTCAATTTCCAATATCATTACGATGGCAACCAGCATTGAAGAGCACATAGCATCCTATAAAAAACACCTGCTAATTCACATTGATGAATTTATTGAAACGATGTGGGAAATAGTTATATCCGAAACTGTTTCAACAGAAGAT
>NZ_JBEOPS010000391.1:0-258 GCF_040310305.1 Pseudomonas sp. HY13-MNA-CIBAN-0226 | reverse complement strand
GATGGAGTAGGCGTGGCGCACGCTGGACAGGTCGGCGATCGAGGGAATGAAGTCCTCGCCAATGCCTTCCACCGCCCAGGAGCCGGGGGTTTCCAGCGTGCCGCTGCGGCTGTATTCGGCCATCACCGAACCGACCGGGTCGGCCAGCACCATGGCCAGTTCGGGTTGCACGCGCTTGAAGAAACGCGTCAAACCGGTGAGAGTACCGGCCGAGCCAACGCCCACCACAATCGCGTCCACATCGTGCTGGGTCTGCGC
>NZ_JBEOPS010000390.1:0-258 GCF_040310305.1 Pseudomonas sp. HY13-MNA-CIBAN-0226 | reverse complement strand
ATTCTTGGTTATTCGTAGATAAATGCGCTACTAACTCAAAAATTCTTGTAAATTTTTGGCGTTTACACTTGAACCGAACTCACCTTGCCCCCACTTTTTGAAACAAGCTCAACACTTATCCTTATTATGCTGTTTAAAAAAATAGCGTTTGAAGATATAAGTATTGAGACACTCAAACCAAATAAACTTTTAATTCAAACAACCAACTTATTGGAGACATATTGATGAATATTCGTCCTTTACATGATCGTATTGTTG
>NZ_JBEOPS010000389.1:0-258 GCF_040310305.1 Pseudomonas sp. HY13-MNA-CIBAN-0226 | reverse complement strand
GTCCAGGGCGGCGGTGGTGGAGGCGGTGATGTCGCGGCGGCCGTCGTAGGCGCGGGTCTGGCGCAGGTTGAAGTAGCGCCCGGTGGAGGGAATGAACTGCCACAAGCCGACCGCATCGCTGCGCGAATAGGCCATTGGGTTGTAGGCACTTTCAATCACTGGCAGGAGCGCCAGCTCCAGGGGCATGTTGCGTTCTTCAAGGCGTTCGACGATGTAATGAATATAGAGGCTGCCGCGTTCTCCGGCATTCTCCAGAAA
>NZ_JBEOPS010000388.1:0-258 GCF_040310305.1 Pseudomonas sp. HY13-MNA-CIBAN-0226 | reverse complement strand
CCTTGAGGCTGTGCAAAGCGCTGAAGATGTAAATGCCCTGGAGCAAATCCGGGTTCACTACCTTGGCAAGAAAGGTGAATTGACTCAGGTGATGAAGACCCTGGGAAATCTGCCTGCTGAAGAGCGTCCGCAAGTCGGTGCGCTGATCAACGTCGCCAAGGAGCGTGTCACAGAGGTTCTCAATGCGCGCAAGGCGTCGCTCGAGGAGGCCGACCTTGCGGCCAAGCTCGCCGCCGAGTCCATTGACGTGACCTTGCC
>NZ_JBEOPS010000387.1:0-258 GCF_040310305.1 Pseudomonas sp. HY13-MNA-CIBAN-0226 | reverse complement strand
CAGTATTTAGGACGCGAGGCGTAATCCTTACTGTGCAAAAAATCCCATAGCTCATTGGAAGTTTTGCCTGCACCAGGAAGGCCTGTAACGAGCTTAAGCATTAGATTTACTCCCGGCTCGCTGGTAAGCAGCTTTGGCTACCTTAATTCCAACTGCCATGGCATAGGCAGCGAAAATGACGGTGACAGCATCGAAAATGCCGACAAAGCGGAAAAAATTGACAGCGTCCGCAGGCATGCCGTTGAGTCGTTGTGTGAT
>NZ_JBEOPS010000386.1:0-259 GCF_040310305.1 Pseudomonas sp. HY13-MNA-CIBAN-0226 | reverse complement strand
GTTTAGTCATTCTAAGCGCCTCTTTTTATCAAAGAATCAGCAAAAAATAGTCCTGTCCTTTTAGGCTGATGCTAAAATTGCCCCATACTGTGTTGCAAGTCTAGCTAAGATATCAACATAATCTTCGACTTGCGCCGTGTCTGGAACAATTTTAGCGATCAGCAGTGCCTATTTGCGAATGTTCAACACGCCCTAGTCAAAAAACAATACTGTTAGAAAATTAGGATGTCATGTGACCATTCATTCAAAGGAACTAAAT
>NZ_JBEOPS010000385.1:0-259 GCF_040310305.1 Pseudomonas sp. HY13-MNA-CIBAN-0226 | reverse complement strand
GTAATGTTAATTATTTGATTGTTCAAAATGACAAGCAGTTGGTGATTGGAATGTTAACCTGGCGAATATTAGCCAATGCATTATTGGTGAATGCACAAGCCAGATCTAATTAGTTATACTCTTGATTTGATGAGTTAATGTTATTTTTTGGAACTTATATTTTTTATTTAATGGATGATTTAACAGTAACAAAAAAGGCTCCTAGGAGCCTTTTGTAGATTATCGTTGGATAATAAAATTAATCAACGATACGTAATAG
>NZ_JBEOPS010000384.1:0-259 GCF_040310305.1 Pseudomonas sp. HY13-MNA-CIBAN-0226 | reverse complement strand
GCCGAGCACAAAGCCCGACACATCGCATTGCTCGTAAATCGTCACGTTCGGCAACGCCAGCAACGCCGCCTTCAGTGATTTGACCAGGCGCGGGTTGCGAACATTGGCCACGTCGGCCATGTAGATCGCCTGGGCGTAGCCGCCCCCCAGCACCGGCACGGCGTCATGGGCCGCCGACACGTCCACTTTGCTCAAGGGCCGCCCTTCACGCGCAGCCCAGGCCAGTGCATCCGCCTCGTCATCCAGGTCGAGCCAATAC
>NZ_JBEOPS010000383.1:0-259 GCF_040310305.1 Pseudomonas sp. HY13-MNA-CIBAN-0226 | reverse complement strand
AGGTGGCACTGATGAAAGTTTGGTGTATTTTAATCGTGCTTACCATCAAGTAGGTCAGATAGAAATCGTTTAAGATAACGTATCTATTTTATTTAGCATCGACTATAAAACTATCCTTTAACCGAGAAGTAACTATCCCGTGGAAATACTCATTTTTTTAATAATTGGGGCGCTGGCAGGTTTTGCTGCAGGGCTATTTGGCGTGGGCGGTGGCACCATCATCGTACCATTATTATTTATTGTCTTTACTCAAATGGGC
>NZ_JBEOPS010000382.1:0-259 GCF_040310305.1 Pseudomonas sp. HY13-MNA-CIBAN-0226 | reverse complement strand
CTGCCTGGCATCCCCAAATGACGGTGGGGTACCAGCTTCATTTCGGTTAGCATAGCGAGCATACGAGAGACTGCAAAGATACTAGCAAGGAGACCACCAGCGGTAGCTACCATTGCGATTGCTACTGTGAACCATAGACCATAGTCGCCAAGTGCTGGGCGTGCGGCGGCAGCCAAAGAGTAATCTTTGGTTTCAATAATTTCAGCAAGAGATAGATTACTAGACACCGCGAAACCGACTAGGGTGTAAATTACTACGC
>NZ_JBEOPS010000381.1:0-259 GCF_040310305.1 Pseudomonas sp. HY13-MNA-CIBAN-0226 | reverse complement strand
CTTCGGTGTCAGTCTGATTCTTATGCAGTTGGTAAGGATGATATTTGGCGCGCAAAACGTTGAAGTCAGCAATGTTGACTGGTTAAGCGGTGCCTATCAAGTGTCCTCTAGCCTTGTACTCCCCTTCAACCGTATCGCTATTATCGGCTTTACGATCATTATTCTTATGCTACTAGTGTACTTACTTAAAAAGACTCGTTTCGGGCTATTTGTGCGCGCTGTGACGCAAAACCGGCAAATGGCGCGCGCGGTTGGTATC
>NZ_JBEOPS010000380.1:0-259 GCF_040310305.1 Pseudomonas sp. HY13-MNA-CIBAN-0226 | reverse complement strand
ACGTAACGTGGCTTTGGTTGCCTTTGATAAACTGCCAAATATTAAGCCGCTAATCGCTAACTATGCGATGGGCTTGAAGTCGTAGTTTGTCATAGCACGAGCACGTTATATCAATTGTCTATACCAATGTTCTATACGATGGCACTTAAATGTAGGAATAACTTATGAAAAATAATCATACGCTGATTATCGGTAGCGGTATTGTTGGGGCGACATTGGCGTTAAAGCTTGCGCAAGCCAAAATGCCAGTGACGTTGAT
>NZ_JBEOPS010000379.1:0-259 GCF_040310305.1 Pseudomonas sp. HY13-MNA-CIBAN-0226 | reverse complement strand
GTTAATGGCAATGCTGCTGCTTCTGCATTAGATACTGTAATTGGTTTAAGACTGATAATTCGTTCATCGACTGCTTGAAACTCAGCATTACTACCATCTCGGGTTAAATCGCCAGCATACCAAACAGAATCTCCTACTTTAAACGAGGTAACTTTTGAGCCAATTTCAATAATTTCCCCAACGGCATCCCAACCTAAAATACGATTATTTGCTTCAGACGAGTTTTTTCTCACTTTAGTATCAACTGGATTCACAGAGA
>NZ_JBEOPS010000378.1:0-259 GCF_040310305.1 Pseudomonas sp. HY13-MNA-CIBAN-0226 | reverse complement strand
AATTTGTTGCGTGCGTTCAAGATAAAATACGTTACAGATATCAGATAAATCATCAAATTTACCTTTCCAGTCATCACCAATAGCAAAGATGTCAGCATTTAGCCGAATAATATCATTCCTTTTCTGGCGCCAATCGTTTTCAGCTATCACCTCATCAACATATTTACAGGCTGCGACAATTTCTTGTCGTTGTTGAAAATTGAAAAACGCGGCCTTACCTTTAAGCGCATTAAATTCGTCGGTGGATACACCCACAATT
>NZ_JBEOPS010000377.1:0-259 GCF_040310305.1 Pseudomonas sp. HY13-MNA-CIBAN-0226 | reverse complement strand
CTACAAGACCCAGCCACTGGAGGCGGCCAACATCACGGCCGCCGCCGACACCAAGAGCTACGACCACGCCAAGTACGAAGGCATCTGGTGGCAGCAGTTCGACGACCCGACCCTCAACCAGTTGGTGTCCCAGTCCCTGAGCGGCAACCGTGATTTGCGCGTGGCCTTCGCCCGTCTGCGGGCGGCACGGGCCATCCGTGATGATGCGGCCAACGACATCATGCCGGTGGTCACCTCTCGCGCCAGCAGCGATGTGGGC
>NZ_JBEOPS010000376.1:0-259 GCF_040310305.1 Pseudomonas sp. HY13-MNA-CIBAN-0226 | reverse complement strand
CCATGGAGGCGTCATGCTGAAAATGTGGGTTTTCATCCTGTTGATCGAGGGCAAACAGCCAGAGGCCGTTACGAGCGCCTCAGAGGCAAGCTGTAGACGCGCAATGGCCATTTTGATAGCTGCACAACGAGAAATGGGGAACACGGCTTCAGGAGCGTGCTAGACGGCTTCAGGAGCGTGTTACACGGCTTCAGGAGCGTGTTACGTCAAGGTCGCTGAAAAATAGGACCTCCGGGACCTATCCGGAAATGGCGCTGGA
>NZ_JBEOPS010000375.1:0-260 GCF_040310305.1 Pseudomonas sp. HY13-MNA-CIBAN-0226 | reverse complement strand
ACTCTTGACAGTGATTTTCATTAATCACGCTGCTTTTGCGTTTGAGTGTGATTCACCTGAAAAAGAGATTTTTGAGACTACAGATTGTCTATATTCCGGGCGTGCCATAGTTATGGATGATAAAACGCAAACAGTTGGATTTGTAGATGAAAAGGGAGAGGTAGCGATCCCGCTTATTTCCGATGATGGACATAGATTTTCAGAAGGCCTAGCCTCTGTCTATTTGAAAGGAAGAGTTGGTGTAATCAATACTTTAGGAG
>NZ_JBEOPS010000374.1:0-260 GCF_040310305.1 Pseudomonas sp. HY13-MNA-CIBAN-0226 | reverse complement strand
GTGCACCTACTGAGCCAAAGCTCTTAGATTCTTTAGCATGAGTTTTGGTTAGATGCAGGCGCTGAACATGATAGATACATTGAGGTATCTCGAGGCTGGCAGGTCATGGCAGATAATCGGGCGGTAGATTGGCCGCCGGATAAAAGGCCATCGCGCGTTCGAGCAGCGTCTGCCAACGCTGTTGATAGGCTTGGACTTCGGCTAGATTGCCTTCATAAATAGGCATATCACGGATTTGACGCAAAATATCAGGCGGGAAC
>NZ_JBEOPS010000373.1:0-260 GCF_040310305.1 Pseudomonas sp. HY13-MNA-CIBAN-0226 | reverse complement strand
CATAGAACCTGACAACACTTGGTTCATGTCTACCATCTCATAATTCACACGGCGGTTTTTGCCGCTATATAGATGGTGCGTAGATAGAGCAGTTGGCTCAAAGAAAGCCTCACCTGGCAAATTACTAGAGATCGTATCGTGAATCAATGTATCGATCACGCCGTCATTGTTCGCGCCGATTGCGATACGCTGACGCGTGTTTGAGCGTCTGACCGTTGCTTCCATCACTTGTGAACGCGTCATAGTGATTAGCACAGGAC
>NZ_JBEOPS010000372.1:0-260 GCF_040310305.1 Pseudomonas sp. HY13-MNA-CIBAN-0226 | reverse complement strand
GACTTAATGTATCTCTTACTTGCTTACGTGCAGTAGATGAGTCATCAACGATTAATACCTTACGGCCAAGCATTTGCGTCGCTAACGCTTCGTCGAGCACCCCATCGGTTAATTTCACATCGTAATCGATGATCTCAGCCAACACTTTTTCAACATCAATAATAGACACCAAACGCACTTGCCCTTGATCTTCAATTCTTGTTATCGCCGTTAAGTAGTTATCTCCGCCAGCGGTTTTGGGTGGCGGCATAATATCACTC
>NZ_JBEOPS010000371.1:0-260 GCF_040310305.1 Pseudomonas sp. HY13-MNA-CIBAN-0226 | reverse complement strand
GTACTCGCCCTATTGGCCGGCTGCCGTCTACAGGAGCGCCAGAGCGCCTGATACACTGCCCCGCCGACATCAATCGACTGGAGCAAGGCATGGGCTGGGATTTGGCAACGCCGTTCATCATCGATCTGCAGGTTGCGGCTGAAGACATCGACGGCCTGGGACACGCCACTAATGCGGTGTATGTCTCGTGGCTGGAGCGTTGCGCCTGGCGCCACTCCCAGCGCCTGGGGCTGGACCTCACTGAATACCGCCGCCTGGAC
>NZ_JBEOPS010000370.1:0-260 GCF_040310305.1 Pseudomonas sp. HY13-MNA-CIBAN-0226 | reverse complement strand
TCCAAGCACCGCTTGGTCGATGATGACTTCGCGCCGCGCCAGCTTGAATCCCGCCTCACTCAGACGCAGCACATCACGCCGTTCGCCACTGATAATGTCGACATGGTGATCTTTGAAACGGCTACGGGTCAGCAGCAGGTAACTGGTCACCACAAACTCATCGCTCTTGTCGGTTTCTTCGACAAACACGTTAGTCACCAGACGTCGGGTACGCGAAGGAGGATCTTCCGCCCAGGCACTTTTGCCGGACAGGCGCAGGA
>NZ_JBEOPS010000369.1:0-260 GCF_040310305.1 Pseudomonas sp. HY13-MNA-CIBAN-0226 | reverse complement strand
ACATAGCACGCGTCGTGGCCCGCGCCGGACACGATGTCCATGTGCGACAGCCCGAGCGAGCGCGCCGCGTCGCGCACCGTGTCGATGCAGCGTGGCGCGAACGGCACCGGCGCATACGTGAAGATCTGCTCGATCTGCGCGCCGAGGCCGGTTTCGTCGGCCACGCGCGCGAGCTCCGCGCGCAACGCCGCGTCCAGTTCGTCGAGCACCGCATCGTCGGGATGCCGGAATTCCACCGTGAAAAAGCAGCCGCCCGGCAC
>NZ_JBEOPS010000368.1:0-260 GCF_040310305.1 Pseudomonas sp. HY13-MNA-CIBAN-0226 | reverse complement strand
GCTCGGGCTGTTGCGCTAGCAAGTCTTTGATAACTGACAACTGCGTATCAATGACTGGCAGCGTCTGCTTATCATCATATTGTGCTTGGGTCTCACCAATACAAAATACCACGCCCAAATTTTGCGTCAGCGCATGAGTCAGCTTTTGCAGCAAGCACTCATGAGACTCTTGATGGTATTGACGGCGTTCAGAGTGACCAAGTATCGTCCAAGTTGCGCCAGCATCAACCACTTGCTGCGCGGAACAATCCCCCGTATAC
>NZ_JBEOPS010000367.1:0-260 GCF_040310305.1 Pseudomonas sp. HY13-MNA-CIBAN-0226 | reverse complement strand
CTATTTGTCCAATCACTCTACCGGTAAAATGGGTTTTGCTTTAGCGCGTGCTTGCGTGGCCGCTGGTGCAGACGTGGTTTTGATTGCGGGTGGTAAAGTAGCACTGCCCACACCGCTTAATGTCACCCGTATTGATGTGTTGTCCGCGCAAGAGATGCTGATTGTCGCACAGCAATGTGTGGAAGGTACGCATAGTGCGCTACAGTATATCTCTGAAGATGAGCATGATCATTCACACGAACACTCACACGAAGATCATC
>NZ_JBEOPS010000366.1:0-260 GCF_040310305.1 Pseudomonas sp. HY13-MNA-CIBAN-0226 | reverse complement strand
CGCTTGGAAGGCGTGGCCTTAAGAACTGATGTCTTGCCGGCATTGGTAATGACTCGCCAACTTATTGAGCGCACCTTAGACATTGCGATTACTTTCGATCCGCCAAAGCTTGATGGGGTCACATTAGTTAAGCTTGCTCAAATCAAATTGTATTTAGTGTCCAAACAACAGGGGATCACGCTTGATCAAACACCTTCTTTACCTTATATAAAAGTAGACTGGGGTACCGCGTTTAATATTACTCATGCTCAAGATTTTAC
>NZ_JBEOPS010000365.1:0-261 GCF_040310305.1 Pseudomonas sp. HY13-MNA-CIBAN-0226 | reverse complement strand
AGATGACTGCCTCGCTGAAGACAATATTTGGCTTATGTTAATCGCAGGCGCACTTCGCGGGCCTGCTCAACACGAGATACAAGATGTTCAGGATTAGCATGCAAGACCAGGCCGGCCCGGTGGGAATGTTCGGGGACGGTCTCGCTCATTTTCACGCGGTGTCGCGATCCCTAGTCACTCATTGGTATCACGTGAGCCTGAAGCGTCGACACGAAGATCGCCTCGTAGCTTACGAGGAGATGTTGAGCGACGAGCCCCGTC
>NZ_JBEOPS010000364.1:0-261 GCF_040310305.1 Pseudomonas sp. HY13-MNA-CIBAN-0226 | reverse complement strand
GCGATGAGATTGTTCGACTTGCTAAAGAGAACGAGACCATAGCGTATAAGGCCGCTGAGCTATGGCGTCGCATCAACCTCCTCAGAATTGCCCAGCTGAGCGGTGAAGCCGCTCTGACATTAACGACAGGTATTCCAGTCGGTGCCCTTGGCAAAACCTTCAATAACATCACAAGTTTCTTCTCCTCGAAGGAAAAACCAGGTGAGGTAGATGTAGATTCTGAAGGGATCGCGTCGGCGGCCGATGGTTTGCTGAAGTCGA
>NZ_JBEOPS010000363.1:0-261 GCF_040310305.1 Pseudomonas sp. HY13-MNA-CIBAN-0226 | reverse complement strand
GAGTTATTTCAGCAGAGGATGCTTTGATTGGATTGGAGAATACAGATTTAAATTGCGCGGGAGTTAACAAACGTAACTCCCGCGAAAAGGTATAGCTAGTCACCTGGTTATCTACTTATGCAGATAAACGAGTGCGACCTTTCGCACGACGACGTGCAAGTACCTTACGGCCACCTACAGTAGCCATACGAGCGCGGAAGCCGTGAGAACGCTTGCGCTTCAGGTTGCTAGGTTGAAAAGTACGTTTACTCATTATGGCAA
>NZ_JBEOPS010000362.1:0-261 GCF_040310305.1 Pseudomonas sp. HY13-MNA-CIBAN-0226 | reverse complement strand
CAAGATCGCCTATGTGAAGGTGCTTGTACCCTGAACGATGGCTTTGGCGCGGTCACTATTGGTAATGTTGAGAAGTATATTAACGATACCGCCTTTGCGCTTGGCTGGCGACCTGATATGTCTGACGTGGTTTGGACGGACAAAAAAGTCGCTATCATTGGCGCAGGACCTGCAGGTTTGGGCTGTGCAGATATCTTGGTGAGAAATGGCGTTAAACCAGTTGTCTTTGACAAACGTCCTGAAATCGGCGGCTTATTAACC
>NZ_JBEOPS010000361.1:0-261 GCF_040310305.1 Pseudomonas sp. HY13-MNA-CIBAN-0226 | reverse complement strand
CGGCATAGGTCAGCTTGTCGACGTTGACCACCGAGTCATTGGTGTTCGAAATGATGTGACGCACAACTGCCGAACCGATAAAGCCGGCACCACCTGTTACTAAAATCTTCACGAGAATTTTCTACCTTGAGGTTCTGACAGAGCCTAGGAACTCTGCATAAGTCCCTGCACGTTATGACTTAGCTATCATATAGACACGATGCAAAAGTATACCCGATTGGCCCACGGCTACGGCAATTCATAATGCGCACGTAGCGGGCC
>NZ_JBEOPS010000360.1:0-261 GCF_040310305.1 Pseudomonas sp. HY13-MNA-CIBAN-0226 | reverse complement strand
TATCAGGACCACTCGCTATGGTAATGATGGGCTTAATGGTCGGCAACCGTGGGCGTGAGCTGGCAATGAGTGATAAGACTCGCCATTATATTGATTTATTTTGGGAGTTAATAGACGAGATTCTCAACGCCATTTTATTTGTTTTGATTGGTCTTGAAGTAGTGATAATCGCTTATTCGGGTAACTTATTTATCGCAGGCGGTCTGACTATTATCATCGCCCTACTAGCAAGATTGATCGTGGTTGGTATGACAACCAAGA
>NZ_JBEOPS010000359.1:0-261 GCF_040310305.1 Pseudomonas sp. HY13-MNA-CIBAN-0226 | reverse complement strand
GGTTGGCTTTATTCAATTTCATCGGGAAATACTCACGAAATCAGGCGGCAGCGCGCAGTGGGCGGGCCACGGCGACGCCATCGGTGTCGAACAGATGGCAGTGCGCCGGGTCCAGGTGCAGCTGCAGCGTCTCGCCGTATTGGCTGGCCATGTCGCCACGGATACGCATGGTCAACGGTTCACCGTTGCGGGTGATGACGTGGCAGAAGGTGTCGCTGCCCAGGCGCTCGCCGACGTCGGCGGTGACGGTCAGGGTGGTTT
>NZ_JBEOPS010000358.1:0-261 GCF_040310305.1 Pseudomonas sp. HY13-MNA-CIBAN-0226 | reverse complement strand
CTGTTTCATAGCCTCAGCCCGCGTATGGAGTGGTTGCTGGGGCTCAGCGCCGTGTCGATGGTGGGTGGGGTGATCAGTGGCTGGGCCGTGGTGCATTTTCACCGACGGCTGATTCGCCTGGCGGGTTTGGCACTCAAGGCCATGAAGGTCGGCGCTACCACCCGCCGACGCCGGGCACGCCGGTTGCTGCGTTTTCTTGCGGCGTTCAGCGCCACCCTGAAACTTCCCCGGAGCAGCTTGCTTGGGGTCTTTGCGCTGACC
>NZ_JBEOPS010000357.1:0-261 GCF_040310305.1 Pseudomonas sp. HY13-MNA-CIBAN-0226 | reverse complement strand
CGTTCGTAGTACGCGGCGCCGTCGGCCGTGACGACGACCTTGCGGGTCGTGCGGTTGAACAGCTTCACGCGCAGCCGCGCTTCGAGCTGCTGCACCAGTTGCGTGACGGTGGTGCGGCTCATGTGCAGCGTGTCGGCTGCCTTCGTGAAGCTGCCGGCTTCCACCACGCGGGCGAACGCCTGCATTGCGTCGAATCGATCCATCGGGTCGGGGCTCCGCGTCGGTCGCAGGATTGTTTGGGATGTGCAAACAGTGTTGGAC
>NZ_JBEOPS010000356.1:0-261 GCF_040310305.1 Pseudomonas sp. HY13-MNA-CIBAN-0226 | reverse complement strand
GATACGCAGTTGCTGGATTTCCTGCCGCTGCCGGTCAACGCCATGGCCCAGCAACATCAGTTGATTGCCGAAACCGCCCTGCGCCTGGCCCTGGCCGCCATTGAAGAGGAACAGTACCAACCCGGCGTGCATGCGATTGGCCGGACCTTCAAGCAGCGTATCCACGAGGCCTGAGCGTGGAGCTGATCGACACCCACACGCACCTGGACTTCGAGGACTTCGACCCCGATCGCTCGCATGTCCTCGCCCACAGCCGTGAAC
>NZ_JBEOPS010000355.1:0-261 GCF_040310305.1 Pseudomonas sp. HY13-MNA-CIBAN-0226 | reverse complement strand
ACGCGACACCGAGGTCCAGCAGCCGAACACCACGGCGACCTTGTCCTGGGTCAGCAGTTGCCGGCCTTTCTCGGCGAACAGCGGCCAGTTGGACGCCGGGTCTACCACCACCGGTTCGAGCATCTTGCCGTTCACCCCGCCTTTGGCGTTGATCTCGTCGATGGTCATCAGCGCCATGTCTTTAAGCGAGGTTTCGGAGATCGCCATGGTCCCGGACAACGAGTGCAGGATGCCGACCTTGATGGTCTCGGCGGCCTGGAC
>NZ_JBEOPS010000354.1:0-261 GCF_040310305.1 Pseudomonas sp. HY13-MNA-CIBAN-0226 | reverse complement strand
ATTATTATTTGGTTAAAACCTTAAAATCTAATTGCAATTCCTTTTTCTTGGCTTTGAACTGAAACTAACACTTAGATAGAGGCTAATTACTATAGTTAAAGTTATTATTCTCATTGTTAGTATTATTTTTTAGTAGTCACTTAAGAGTTACTCCTGCCACAGTACCTATCACTACCACATCTAACGAGGTAAGGTATTCCATTTATCGTATACACTAACCTTTTCTAAACGTGACAACGTGACAATCCTTATACTCTCTAG
>NZ_JBEOPS010000353.1:0-262 GCF_040310305.1 Pseudomonas sp. HY13-MNA-CIBAN-0226 | reverse complement strand
ATATAAAAGTTGAGACGTTAACTAACATTGAACCTAATAACAGCTACGACTGGCACATTCATTCCTACTGGGAAAACCGCTATGTTACTGAAGGGCGTGATAACTTAGCAAATAAAGGGATTACCTCAGTATCTACAGAGCTAAATTATGAAAATTTCATAATTATTCCTTGGTTTGCTAAAGGCATTAATACCGATTATTCGGAAGTGAATTTAAATATAATATACGCAACGGTATTATCAAAAAACCTTGAGCTATTAAG
>NZ_JBEOPS010000352.1:0-262 GCF_040310305.1 Pseudomonas sp. HY13-MNA-CIBAN-0226 | reverse complement strand
AGTTGAGGTACAGCCAGATCAGGCTGGAAACGTCGTCCGGATGGTTGCCGCCCTTGAGAATACCCAGGCGCGCGGCCTCCATGTCGGGATTGGGACGGTCCAGGGCAATGCGCAATTCATGCCCACCCTGGGGCACGGCAATGGCCTGCTGGTATTTGAGGTAGGTGGCGTCGTTGCGGTTATCGGCGTAGAGGGTCAGGTAGTAAATGGCATCTTTCTGGCCCTTGGACCACAGGCTTTCGCCCGCCACATAGCCCCGCAC
>NZ_JBEOPS010000351.1:0-262 GCF_040310305.1 Pseudomonas sp. HY13-MNA-CIBAN-0226 | reverse complement strand
TCTTTTGAAAATAGCAATCAGACTTATAAAGTTCATGCCAAAGTCGTGGTTAGTGCCACAGGTGCTTGGGCGGACACCTTACGGATGCAAGCCAGTAAGCAAACGGAGCAAACCTTTAATAAGCAGATCCGTCCCTCACGCGGCAGTCATTTGGTAGTCAGTCAAGAGCGCTTGCCTATTCATCAGGCCTATACTTTTTTACACCCTGTCGATAAAAGAGCGGTGTTCGTCTTTCCGTGGGAAAACCGCACCGTCCTTGGCA
>NZ_JBEOPS010000350.1:0-262 GCF_040310305.1 Pseudomonas sp. HY13-MNA-CIBAN-0226 | reverse complement strand
AGCCAACAGCGCACCGCAAAGGCCCAGGCTGATGGCTTGTTCAACGATGAAATCGTGCCGATGGCGGTCAAGTACAAGGTCGAGGATAAGAACACTGGCGCGGTGCAGATCCTGGATGGCGTGGTCGACCGGGATGACTGCAACCGCCCGGACACCACCCTGGCCAGCCTCAGCGGCTTGAAGCCGGTATTTGCCGAGGATGGCTCGGTGACGGCAGGTAACTCCTCGCAACTTTCCGACGGTGCGTCGATGACCCTGGTGA
>NZ_JBEOPS010000349.1:0-262 GCF_040310305.1 Pseudomonas sp. HY13-MNA-CIBAN-0226 | reverse complement strand
GGGCAGGCTTGCCGCTGTCGGCCGGAGTGAAGTTGCACACCAGGTTGGCGACGGGGCTTTGCAGCACGCCATCAACGGTACGGCGGCGGTCACGGGCGCCATCCATCCAGGCACCGCCACGCTTGTTGGCGCGGGCGTACAGGTCGAAGAAGAAACGCCCGACGTGCTCGCCGTTTTCCTTGATTTCGAACAAACGAACATCCGGGTGCCAGGTGTCGAAGCCTTTGAGCTCAGCAATCTCGATGCCGTACAGGCGCTGCAC
>NZ_JBEOPS010000348.1:0-262 GCF_040310305.1 Pseudomonas sp. HY13-MNA-CIBAN-0226 | reverse complement strand
ATCTAATGCACCTGTATTTTCTGTGAAGTCACTCATAAATTTTGCTCGATAGCTTTGCTTGATGACTGTGTTTCACGATCATATTCCACGGCCGTATTTAACAACTGCGTTTGATGAATTGGTAAATAGCGCGATTAGTAGATAGTGCGATTGCTAGGCGTCACAATAATATTGTTTGGCAAAAATCATATTTTTACTTAGGCTATTTAGCCATAGGATTCTGAAAATCTGCCAAACTCATGCTATTTAAACGGTCTAAATC
>NZ_JBEOPS010000347.1:0-262 GCF_040310305.1 Pseudomonas sp. HY13-MNA-CIBAN-0226 | reverse complement strand
AAACTGTACTTGGCCAGGGTCTGGATATTGCGCGTGGCCAGCAGCTGGAATGTCGCTTCATCGCCGAGGCGGCGCGCCACGTCACCGCTGTCGCGTTCTTCCAGGCCAAGCACGGCGAAGTCGACCTTGGCGGCCTTGAGCACTTTTACGAAGGCGCGCAGGGTACGTTGGTTACGCATGTCGAAGGCGCCATCGCCGACCCAGAACAGCACATCGCAACTGCCATTGTCGCTGAGCAGCGGCAGGTTCAGGTCTGCCGCCC
>NZ_JBEOPS010000346.1:0-262 GCF_040310305.1 Pseudomonas sp. HY13-MNA-CIBAN-0226 | reverse complement strand
CCTCAGCGCCGCCGGCTGGTACGACCAGGCGTACCACAATGACACGGTGCGCAGTCATGTTGCCGGGTACCAGACCAGCTACGACAACGACCACTACAGCTCTGAAGTGAAGCGTTACGTCGAAGGCCCTTCAGGGGAAATCCTCGATGCCTTCGTCTGGAAAAACCTGCGCCTGGGCGATGCTTCGGTGAACGTCAAGATCGGCCGGCATACCAATTACTGGGGCGAGGGGCTACTGTTCGGTGCCCATGCGATTTCCTAC
>NZ_JBEOPS010000345.1:0-262 GCF_040310305.1 Pseudomonas sp. HY13-MNA-CIBAN-0226 | reverse complement strand
ATGATGAACTCTATTGCTCCCTTTTGGGATGGTAATGAGACTTGGTTGGTATTGGGTGGTGGTGGTTTGTTCGCTGCTTTCCCAGTGGCTTATGGCATCATCATGACCGGTTTATACCTGCCTGTGACTGCCATGCTATTTGGTCTTATTATGCGCGGAGTGGCGTTTGAGTTCCGTTTCAAAGCCTCTTCACGTCGTCATGTATGGGATACGTTCTTTTTCGTCGGCTCAGTAGTGGCGACATTCTCGCAGGGTATTATGC
>NZ_JBEOPS010000344.1:0-262 GCF_040310305.1 Pseudomonas sp. HY13-MNA-CIBAN-0226 | reverse complement strand
AATTACTTTCTTCAAAGCATTGAAGGGGCAAGACCTGTCATCAACGAGCTACTACGCAAGCTTGTAAAAGACGAGCGACATGCTGTCTTACAGATTATCGAATGCCGCGAAGTCGAGCAGCGTCGCTGGAATAAATGGTCAATGAAATATCTTATACCAAGTGATGAGAATAAAGGGCTGGCGCTTAAGTTTTCGACGGGCACTCAATTTAATCCCTACCTTATGAGTACCAACCAAATCATGATGTTGATTGATACCTTGT
>NZ_JBEOPS010000343.1:0-262 GCF_040310305.1 Pseudomonas sp. HY13-MNA-CIBAN-0226 | reverse complement strand
ATGTGGTACCTTTCTTAGTAGAAGATGCACTGATAGCCAATGGCGGTAATTATGAAAAAGCAGCTGATTGGGAATCGTTTGTGGTAGAAGACGGCTTGTTAATCACAGGTCAAAACCCAGCATCGTCAGAAGAAGCCGCTAAGCGTTTGATCGCAAAGCTTAACGGTTAATCCAATTGACAAAGTAAAGAAGAGTACTATTATGATTCGACTGCATCATCTAAACCAATCACGCTCGCTACGCATTTTGTGGCTGCTAGAAG
>NZ_JBEOPS010000342.1:0-263 GCF_040310305.1 Pseudomonas sp. HY13-MNA-CIBAN-0226 | reverse complement strand
CATCCCAACAAACGAATGATATTGACCACGGCTACGCCAAGTGCCGTGATCGTCAGCAAATACTTATTAGGATAAAACAAATCGGCCAAAAAGAAAGCGAAGAAAAAAGCCAAGCTGGCAATATCCTGAATTTTACTATTTCGTAGCGTTATAGTGCCAGTGCCAGCCCCACTTAATCCGCGCTCAATAAAGAAAGGGACTACTCGCCGCCCAATAGTTAGCACTAAGCCAATGATTAAGTAAAAGCCCAAGTAGATACCTAC
>NZ_JBEOPS010000341.1:0-263 GCF_040310305.1 Pseudomonas sp. HY13-MNA-CIBAN-0226 | reverse complement strand
CTACATCGGCTGCTGACGCATGCAATGCGCGGTGTTATTGCGATAAGACCAACATCCCTGTAGGAGGTGCCGAAGGCTGCGATCCATTGATCTTGATCTTATATAAATCAAAAGATCGCAGCCTCGTTTCACTAGACAGCTCCTACAAGGGAATCACGTTGTTCCGGGTTCGTCCGGTAGGCGCTGTCGCGTGAAACCAGGCTGCGCAGGTTTGCTTTTAAAACGTGACGTTGCAGCGCACGTCAACCTTGCCGCCGGTGGCG
>NZ_JBEOPS010000340.1:0-263 GCF_040310305.1 Pseudomonas sp. HY13-MNA-CIBAN-0226 | reverse complement strand
AATCTGGGGTATGCAGTACACCATCTTTGACTAAGAATAAGTTCTCGCCCGCGCCTTGGCAGACATAACCTTGTGGGTCCATCAAGATAGCTTCATCATAGCCATTACGCGTGACTTCTTGGTTGGCCATGATAGACACCGGATAGTTGCTCGAGGCTTTAGCCTTGCACATGGTGACGTTAGGCAAATGATGAGAATAAGAAGACGTTTTTACTCGGATACCGTTTTGGATACCGTCTTCGCCCAAATAAGCACCCCAATGC
>NZ_JBEOPS010000339.1:0-263 GCF_040310305.1 Pseudomonas sp. HY13-MNA-CIBAN-0226 | reverse complement strand
ATCGAGTACCGCAGCCCATTGCCAGCCATGTCGCAAAAAGCCTGGTGGCTGGTGCTGCCCGCCGTGGTAGCCGTGCTCGGTTTTATCGCCTTTACCGGCACGCCCCACGCCCTGCTCAGGTACGCCTACTGACCCTTGGCCGGGCCGATCCAGTCCACGGAGGCGCTGCGCCGTTCAACGCAACGTTCGCGGCGCTCCAGCAGCATCTCATCGGCCACTTCGGCGGCGCGCTCGGCGATGTACTCCGCGCCCCGCGTGGCTAG
>NZ_JBEOPS010000338.1:0-263 GCF_040310305.1 Pseudomonas sp. HY13-MNA-CIBAN-0226 | reverse complement strand
TCTGTGTTCAGCAGATTGGAGTATTGGATTAAGCGTATTTATTGATCATGGGCAAAAAAATCAACTTGATGCCAATGATCGCTTACTTCAACAAACGGCTCCTTTTCATGAAAATGACTATATTGATTACAATCGTGAAGCGATTAGATTCCAACCCGATGGATTAGCTTCTGGTACTAATGGCACATTAACGTACTGCCCAGGAAAATTTGACAGTAAATACTCAAAAGCCGTCATTGTAAATCAAGCAGGAAGGGTAAGAA
>NZ_JBEOPS010000337.1:0-263 GCF_040310305.1 Pseudomonas sp. HY13-MNA-CIBAN-0226 | reverse complement strand
AAGCGATACCGCCGCCCATGATACCCGCGCCAAGTACGGCCGCTTCATTGATTTCATGTGCTTGCTTGCTGTGCTGCTTAGCAAGTTTCTTAACCAACTGATCGTTTAAGAATAGACCAACCAAGCTTTCTGCTTGTGGGGTTTTCGCCGCTTTTGCAAAGTAAGTCGCTTCGACTTCGATTGCTTTGTCACGAGGCAGATTGACATGCTTTTCGATTGCTTCAATAGCAAGCGCAGGCGCAGGATACTGCTTAGGATTGGCT
>NZ_JBEOPS010000336.1:0-263 GCF_040310305.1 Pseudomonas sp. HY13-MNA-CIBAN-0226 | reverse complement strand
GCGTAATATTTAATAACGCTGGCTATATCGTCACTAGCAACTTCTTTTGATTTCCCTTTAATATCACCCGCATAGGTGGAAATATCAATTTGATTTTGCTTGTAGTTTATAACCTGTATGTTGGACATGAATAATATGGCAGAATAAGCAGATATAGCGAGTGCTACAGTGGCAAAAAGTATCCATGAAGAAGCTGGAATATACTTTATCGCTGTTTTTATCATGTTTGCAATAAAAGCACCATTTCTAAAAAATGACCTGCC
>NZ_JBEOPS010000335.1:0-263 GCF_040310305.1 Pseudomonas sp. HY13-MNA-CIBAN-0226 | reverse complement strand
ACTGCGCCGTGCACTGGGTAGCGACACAGCCAAATCTCTGCTCGTTGAGGACATGAGTCAAATCATGCATCAGTTTGTCACCGCTCATAATGATGACAGTATTGGTGTTAATAAAGGCAGTAGCGTTGATAACGGCGCTAGTAAGCAGTCAAAATCAGGCTTGGATTCAAAGCTAGGTTCTGAAAATAGCGATATTCATAACGCTAACATCTTTAAACCAAGCTATGTGCAGCTTGCCAGTGAGTATCTGGTGAGCGTCATAG
>NZ_JBEOPS010000334.1:0-263 GCF_040310305.1 Pseudomonas sp. HY13-MNA-CIBAN-0226 | reverse complement strand
CACCGAACCGGGCGGTGAGCGGCAGGTTTTCCGGCCAGACTTCACGCACTGCAGCCAGGGTTTCGAGGAGGAAACGGCTGCGGTTGTCGAAGCTGCCACCGTAGGCATCGGTACGCTGGTTGGAATGCTCGGAGAAAAAACTCTGGCCCAGGTAGCCGTGGGCGAAGTGCAACTCGATCCATTCAAAGCCGGCATCGCGAGCACGACGAGCCGCGTCGACGAAGTCCTGCTGCACGCGGGCGATGTCTTCAAGGGTCATGGCA
>NZ_JBEOPS010000333.1:0-263 GCF_040310305.1 Pseudomonas sp. HY13-MNA-CIBAN-0226 | reverse complement strand
CGTGATCACCGGCCATTTCGGCAATCCGCCGTTCCAGGAACAGGAGCTCGCCGGCAACCCGAACGCGCACATCGTGCTGAATTCCTATGACGTGCTGGGCGGCCCGAGCTCCGCGACGGTGCTGTACGCGACCGAGAAATTCCGCGACGACAACCCGAAGACCTACCGCGCGTTCGTCGCCGCGCTGGCCGACGCCGCACGGCAGATCGCGGCCGACCCGGAGCGCGCGGCCGATACCTATATTCGCGTGAACGGGTCGAAGA
>NZ_JBEOPS010000332.1:0-263 GCF_040310305.1 Pseudomonas sp. HY13-MNA-CIBAN-0226 | reverse complement strand
CTTTTTAATAGTCAGACGGAATACGTTACTGGATCCGCCGTCGTAGTTTCCGGATAGAGAGTAGGTCATGGGCATTTCCTGATAAGTAGCGAGAGAGTAAAGTGATACGCAGTCATACTGAGTGAAAGTTCTCTTACGAGAACCTGTAGGAAATAACAGTTTTTTATAACGTTACTTCATAAGAATCGCCTTCCGGCTCCCTTTACTGAATGCTTGCGTGGCATATTCAGTGTGTAGATGCCGCTATTCGGTCGGTCCCACGC
>NZ_JBEOPS010000331.1:0-263 GCF_040310305.1 Pseudomonas sp. HY13-MNA-CIBAN-0226 | reverse complement strand
GTCTGGAAGGGCTGATACCGGACTTGAGGTGGGAGCTGGCTTGCCTGCAATGACGGCCTGCCAGCCGACACTTCTCTGCCTGACTCCCCACAATCCCACTGTGGGGCTTGCTCGCGAAGGCGGCCTGACAGTCAACACAGTTGGATTGTGTGCATATCCATTGCTGCGGTAACGGCCACTTAGGGTTCCGCCCTGACGGCGGCTCACTTTTGAAAAGCGCAAAAGTAAGCAAAACGCTCTTGCCCCACCACTCGGCACCTCGC
>NZ_JBEOPS010000330.1:0-264 GCF_040310305.1 Pseudomonas sp. HY13-MNA-CIBAN-0226 | reverse complement strand
GCTGAAAATCAATGACCGCCTGATAGAGCGAATCTGCCAATGGGTGAAGACGCTGTACCTCAAGGTCTGGCAATCCAGCAGCCTCCGCTTCGTGGGCCTGTCGGATAGCTTCAAGCGCTTGCCTCATCAGTGGCTCACCAGCCTCGACCATTCCAATGAATGTGCGCTTCACAACATTTTGCTCCATTCAGCTGAAGATGAATTATAGGACACCGCGGCGTGGCAAGGCCCCGAGCAGCATAGGTGTTCGACGCCCGACTGAAC
>NZ_JBEOPS010000329.1:0-264 GCF_040310305.1 Pseudomonas sp. HY13-MNA-CIBAN-0226 | reverse complement strand
CATTAGCGCTATGCTGGCTGAATTTGAAGCAACTCCTGCTAGTGGAAGTGCTGAATAAAAAACGTAAATAATCCACCCTATCATTCTTAGTATTCAATAAAGAAGCCCGCTAAAATTAATTTAGCGGGCTTTGCTACTTTATCATTAACGCGTTGATACTCACAATCACGCTTAAGCAGGTTGTCCAAACTTGCCATTGTGAAAGTCATTGACCGCCTGATGTAGCTCGGCTTCAGTATTCATCACAAACGGCCCCATGCGAGC
>NZ_JBEOPS010000328.1:0-264 GCF_040310305.1 Pseudomonas sp. HY13-MNA-CIBAN-0226 | reverse complement strand
GCCTGGACGTTGGCGCTCATGGTCAGGCCGGGGGCCAGGCAGTTGCAGCGGATGCCGGCGTCGCCGACTTCGCGCGCTATCGAGCGTGTCAGGGCAATCACCGCGCCCTTCGACGCGACATACGCCGCCATCATCGGCGCGCCTTTGAAAGCCGTTGCCGAGGCAATATTGACGATCTTGCCGTAGCCCTGACGGCGCATCACCGGCATTACCGCCTTCGCGCACTCGAAGGAACCGCGCACGTTGACTGCCATGATCCGGTCC
>NZ_JBEOPS010000327.1:0-264 GCF_040310305.1 Pseudomonas sp. HY13-MNA-CIBAN-0226 | reverse complement strand
CACCTGCCAAGGTGGCGACTACACTTCAAAAGTCCATCAACCATTGCGTGCCAGCAGTTGGAGCGGCTATTGGATTGATGCGGCAAGCACTCTGCGTATGGAAGATGACAGCATCATCGTTCTTGATCCGGTCAATCGCAGCGTTATTGATAGCGCCCTAGCCAACGGTCAAAAAGACTTTATCGGCGGCAACTGTACAGTATCACTTATGCTGATGGCCATCGGCGAGTTGTTTAATAGAGGCTGGGTAGAATGGGTCAGCGC
>NZ_JBEOPS010000326.1:0-264 GCF_040310305.1 Pseudomonas sp. HY13-MNA-CIBAN-0226 | reverse complement strand
GCCAAAAGCTTTGAAAAAATCACTTTTAGCGCTTGTGATAATGACGATTCATGGCATTATTTAGCCCAACAAAATCGTAGCATTGTTCTATTATTTGGGGTGGAGGCGCATGTCTGCGTCATGCAAACGGCGCTTGATTTGCTCGATAATGGTATGCAGCCAGTGATTATTGGTGATGCGGTTGGCTCGCGCTTTCCTTATGATAAGAAGCAAGCGATTCGCCGTATCCGCCGCGCTGGTGGCGTGATTAGTACGGTAGAATCC
>NZ_JBEOPS010000325.1:0-264 GCF_040310305.1 Pseudomonas sp. HY13-MNA-CIBAN-0226 | reverse complement strand
GCTACAGGCCGAGCAACCGCTCAATAACGAAAAAGACGCGCACAAACGGCTGCGCGCCTTGCAGGAGCAGGCTCGACCTTTATGTGCCTGGTGGTTGCGTCAGGATGCCACCGACCCGCGTGCCTTGCGCCTGGCCCGAACCTTGGCGTGGCTGATGCTCGTCAATTATCCCGACGCCAATAGTGAGCGGGTGACGGCGCTGCGCCCATTGGCTGGCGACAAGCGCAAGCGCTATCAAGACCGCTTCAGCCAAGGCCATTACAC
>NZ_JBEOPS010000324.1:0-264 GCF_040310305.1 Pseudomonas sp. HY13-MNA-CIBAN-0226 | reverse complement strand
ACATAGACCAAAACACCATAACAGTAACCGAGAAAGATCTTAAAGAATACAAAAAAAGAATACTTAAATATTTTATTATTTCAAACCTATTCACTATGCTTGCCACATTCGGAATCATACACACATTAAATAATGTAGTAATTATGTCCGAAATGATAAAAGGAAAACAAGACTACCTAAAAAGTCAGGCTACACAACAGAAAGAACAATAACCGCTCAGGCGGTTTTTTTGTGCCTGAATTTCACCCCTACCCACCTCAATAA
>NZ_JBEOPS010000323.1:0-265 GCF_040310305.1 Pseudomonas sp. HY13-MNA-CIBAN-0226 | reverse complement strand
GCGTTACAGCTGCGAGATCAAATTAAGAAGTTCACATACACACCAAACAGCCCGGCATGTTAACGGATCAGAGGTGCACGGCCCAACTTCGAGACGATGGAACACCTGCGCGTCTGTGGGTAGAGTGGCAAAAACACAAAAGGGGTCACCCGATGTGCCTGATTATTTTCGCCTGGCGACCGGGCCATGCCCAACCACTGATCGTCGCGGCCAACCGCGATGAGTTCTACGCCCGCCCCAGCCTGCCCTTGGCCCAGTGGGCGGA
>NZ_JBEOPS010000322.1:0-265 GCF_040310305.1 Pseudomonas sp. HY13-MNA-CIBAN-0226 | reverse complement strand
CATCCATACCCAAGATTGCGATGATGTCTTTTAGCTCTCGATAGCGCTGCAAGATTTCCTGTACACCGCGAGCAACGTTGTAATGCTCTTCACCGATAACCAATGGATCTAGCTGACGTGAGGTTGAATCCAGTGGATCAACCGCAGGATAGATACCTTGTGAGGCGATATCACGGCTTAGTACAACAGTCGCATCCAAATGGGCAAACGTCGTTGCTGGTGATGGATCCGTCAAATCATCCGCAGGTACATATACGGCTTGAAC
>NZ_JBEOPS010000321.1:0-265 GCF_040310305.1 Pseudomonas sp. HY13-MNA-CIBAN-0226 | reverse complement strand
GAAGATCACCCCCGGCGATTCCAGAAGTCTCTATGAGAAGTTGCTCAACCAGGAATTGGATGCAGCGATACTGGTGCGACCGCCGTTTCAACCGCCCAAAGCCTTGTCGATGGCTTTGCTGCGTGCCGAACCCTTGATTCTGATTGCGCCCGCCGAGTGGGGGGTGCAGTCACTGGCAGCCTTGTTAGGCGAACGCCCGTTTATCCGCTATGACGCTCGCTCCTGGGGTGGGCAGATCGCCCAGCGTTTTCTCGATGAACAGTCC
>NZ_JBEOPS010000320.1:0-265 GCF_040310305.1 Pseudomonas sp. HY13-MNA-CIBAN-0226 | reverse complement strand
CGGCAGAGCCAAAAAATACACAGGCGGTGCTGATGGAATTAAAGAGAGCATTTCAGCGTTTACACCCGACGAATTGCAAGCTTGGGTAGATGCCATAAGAACAGTACTTGAAGCTAGTGTATATATAGAAGGAAGAGATTCACCTAACATACCACTTAATACAGAATCGGAAGAATTCAACGCTTGGCGTGTGCTTCGTCCGCGCTCTCTCGATCCAGAGCGCGATGCAGGACCACTTAATCTTGGTCGTTACAATGGTTTTGGC
>NZ_JBEOPS010000319.1:0-265 GCF_040310305.1 Pseudomonas sp. HY13-MNA-CIBAN-0226 | reverse complement strand
ACGCATTAGACAGCTCTAGCTCGTTAACACGCAATCCGCTAATAGCCTCTGTGTTATATGATTTGAGGCTGGCAGAAACTAAAGGAAGTGGCATTCGCACTATGAGAGCTAAACTTAAACAAGCTGGGCTAAGTGAGCCTAAGTTTGATAGTGATCATACTAGAAACTACTTTAAAGCTACTTTTCTTTTACATCAATTAATGGACGATAAGCAATTAAAGTGGCTTGAAGCTTTTGATAATCATGATTTGTCAGACGATGATGC
>NZ_JBEOPS010000318.1:0-265 GCF_040310305.1 Pseudomonas sp. HY13-MNA-CIBAN-0226 | reverse complement strand
GGGCTTATCGACCATCGCGGTCACGGGCTCAGGTTTATTACCGTCACCAATTTGTTGCACCATGGCATATAGCATTACGCTACCGCCGATAATCATCCCAATGCCCAATAAGGCTTGTCTCGAAAAGTTCATCCGTTTACGTCTCTTAGTTGGTAATAAGGTTGATTGGTCGGCACGGTTATTGTTAAAACCCTATCGGCTAATATCCTACCAGTGGTTTTGATAAGTGGTTTTGATAATTAGCCGCTGCCGCCCGTTACTGCCA
>NZ_JBEOPS010000317.1:0-265 GCF_040310305.1 Pseudomonas sp. HY13-MNA-CIBAN-0226 | reverse complement strand
TAGTAATACTGCCCGCGCACTGGCGATGGCAGGTAGGTGATGTCCCATGACCAGACCTGATTGCTCTTCGTTGCACTGTGCGTGGTCGGTGCGGCGTGCTTGTGCGGCGCATGACTGCGACCGCGGCGATGCTGCTGATCAGCGGCTTTCAGCACGCGGTAAAAGGTCGCCTCTGAAGCCAGGTAGCGGCCTTGATCGGCCAGCCTTGGCACGATCTGACTCGGCGGCAAGCTGGCAAATGGCGGGCTGTTACAGACCTCCAGGA
>NZ_JBEOPS010000316.1:0-266 GCF_040310305.1 Pseudomonas sp. HY13-MNA-CIBAN-0226 | reverse complement strand
AAGTTAAGTTAAGAAAAGAGCGATAAAACTTAACAATTAGGCTATAGACGGTAAGAAATCCACTCGTTATCGCTACATTCGCTAAAGTTTTATTAACATGCGTAACAGACTGAATATCGTTTATTCGAATGAGTGCACTGTTTTGCTCATCTTTATAATGACCAATCGTAATGACTAAGACTAAGACTAAGTGTAATGACTGATTGTAAAAGCTAGGCTGGATTATCAATATCAATAAATGTTACTGGTAGTCCAAATTGCTGAGC
>NZ_JBEOPS010000315.1:0-266 GCF_040310305.1 Pseudomonas sp. HY13-MNA-CIBAN-0226 | reverse complement strand
CCGATTTATAGGGCGACTCGATGCCCTTGAACAGTTGCCACAGCCCGGCGCCAATAAATTCCCCCGGAGGAATATGAGCCAAATGGCCGAGGTCGAGGGTTTCATCAGCGCGGATAAAGCGCTTGGAAATCAGTGCGTGAGTAAACTCGGCGTAGCGGTTTTCTTCGTAGACCGGCACCAACCACCAGATGGGCGTGCGTCCGGCCAGCCAGATCGCGGTGCGATAGAACTCATCCAACAGCAGGTAGTGCTGGGTGGTGCCGCAG
>NZ_JBEOPS010000314.1:0-266 GCF_040310305.1 Pseudomonas sp. HY13-MNA-CIBAN-0226 | reverse complement strand
CGCTGATATAGAAAGAATTGGCGTAGGTATACTACTTACCGATTTACTTTAATTAATTAGCGATTAAATTAAACAAATTAAAAAGCCAAGCATCGCTTGGCTTTTTTCGTGCTTTAATTTAACTATAAAGTGCTAACAGCTTATTTTTTTTACTACAAACTGCCCTTCAAATTCAGCCACTACCTTATCACCATCATAAATAATAACGGGCACTAAATAGCTGGCTTTACCTTCAGTTTCTAACTCGCTGAGCTTACCCTTACAGC
>NZ_JBEOPS010000313.1:0-266 GCF_040310305.1 Pseudomonas sp. HY13-MNA-CIBAN-0226 | reverse complement strand
CTCCTCTTCCAGATGCAAGTCTGAAATCAGCAATATCACGCTTCGATGATCTCGGCTTTCTCGACGATCACGTCTTCGGCTGGAACGTCCTGGTGACCGGCCTTGGAGGTGGTCGATACGCCTTTGATCTTGTCGACAACGTCAGTGCCTTGGGTGACTTTACCGAACACTGCGTAGCCCCAACCCTGCACGTTCTTGCCGCTGTGGTTCAGGAAGGCGTTGTCGGCGACGTTGATGAAGAACTGCGCGGAGGCCGAATGCGGCTC
>NZ_JBEOPS010000312.1:0-266 GCF_040310305.1 Pseudomonas sp. HY13-MNA-CIBAN-0226 | reverse complement strand
ACCACCAACGATGAACGTTAAACTACCAGCGATGGCGCCGCCTGTACCGCCAGAGACTGGCGCATCTAAGAAGTCTATACCAAGCTTACTTGCTGCTTCTGCTACCAATCTTGCATCAGCTGCCGCGATGGTACTGCTATCGATGACCAACGTACCCTTGGGCAATTCTGCCAGTAGGCCTTCGGCCCCATTATCTCCATCATTACCTAAATAGACAGAATGGACGTGCTTGCCCGCAGGCAACATGCTAATGACGACTTGTGCAT
>NZ_JBEOPS010000311.1:0-266 GCF_040310305.1 Pseudomonas sp. HY13-MNA-CIBAN-0226 | reverse complement strand
GCAAAAACCTGCCGAGCCTGCCTGAACATGAACGCTCACTGGTAGAGCGCCGCTTTGGCGTGCTGTTCCAGAAGGGCGCGCTGTTTTCCTCGCTGACGGTGACCGAAAACGTGGCCCTGCCCTTGATCGAGCACGCCGGCCTCAGCCGCGCCGATGCCGAGCACTTGGCGGCGGTCAAGCTGGCCCTGGCGGGGTTGCCGCTGTCGGCGGCCGACAAATACCCGGCCTCGTTATCCGGCGGCATGATCAAACGTGCGGCCCTGGCC
>NZ_JBEOPS010000310.1:0-266 GCF_040310305.1 Pseudomonas sp. HY13-MNA-CIBAN-0226 | reverse complement strand
CGATAAAGCCGCCGAGCAGGGCCAGGCGGATCAGGCGCATGGACTGTTCGTTGACCTGCTCGATGTCCAGGGTCGGCTCTTCGATCACCGCTTCGCCGTCACCGGCCTCCTTGGCGGCCTGGCGTTTGGCCAGGGCGCGGGCATAGGCCAGGCGCCGTGCGGCAACACCCAGGCCGCGCACGAAGGTGGCCTCGATCACCAGCCAGAACATCAGCAGGTACAGGGTGTTGATCAGCCGGTCGCTGAGCTTCAGCGCGGTGTAGTAA
>NZ_JBEOPS010000309.1:0-267 GCF_040310305.1 Pseudomonas sp. HY13-MNA-CIBAN-0226 | reverse complement strand
ATATTCACGACCGTAGTTGTTATACAGGTCAGCATTATCAAATGTACCTACAGAACTTAACACAGGATCTTCATCTGTTAGGTTGTTGATACCTAGTAGTAATTGGCCATAGTTACCAGCATCATAAACATAACTTAGATTGTGAATTAACCATGAATCCAAGTGACCAGTAGCATCATCTTCATAAGTAGACGATGTATAGTTCATGTTCCAAGATACTCTATGGTCGCCCATACTGTAATTAGTTGTAAATACAGACTTGTAGTC
>NZ_JBEOPS010000308.1:0-267 GCF_040310305.1 Pseudomonas sp. HY13-MNA-CIBAN-0226 | reverse complement strand
AGGTAACGCACAAGCGGCTTATCAAATGGCCACCGACTATGCTAAAGATCGCCTACAGGGTGTTGCTGCTGCAGGTTCAGCGACTGGCGCAACGTCCGATCCTATTATTGTGCATGGCGATGTACGCCGCATGTTACTCACTATCCGTGCGATGACGGAAGCGGGCCGAGCATTATCGGTTTATACCGGTAAGCAGTTGGATTTAGCAAAGTATGCCAGTGGCGATGTGCAAGCTAAAGCGGCTAGGTACGTTGGTTTGCTTACACC
>NZ_JBEOPS010000307.1:0-267 GCF_040310305.1 Pseudomonas sp. HY13-MNA-CIBAN-0226 | reverse complement strand
GTTCTTCGCGCTGTTGCAACAAGGCCTTGAGTTCTTGAAGCAGTTGGCAGAGCAGGAGCAGTTCCTATCGCTGGCGTTTAACCTGGAGTCCGACCAGCTCGGTCATGGCTTATTACTGCCGCGTCTTTGCGACTCACTCCAATCCCACGCCATTGCTGCGTGTCGTCTGACGTTTGAAATCACTGAATGCGGCCTGCTGGAAGTTTCTCCCGCCGTGCTCGACACCCTGATACGACTGCGCATGATGGGTGCCGGCCTGTCGATTGA
>NZ_JBEOPS010000306.1:0-267 GCF_040310305.1 Pseudomonas sp. HY13-MNA-CIBAN-0226 | reverse complement strand
GTTAAACATAGCGTCTCGAACTGGTAAGGTTTATCTGCTAAGATTCAGCACTTCACTGCCTTAGTGCCATATTAGTGGCGTACTTTGACTTTGCCTCTATTTATTGTTCCTCTTATCTCTTTTAAGGATATGTCATGATTCCTTCGCGTCGTTTCGCCTTGTTCGCCACCAGCATTGCTGCGGCACTTATACTGAGCGCTTGTCAGCCAGCAACCGAGAACGATGAAGGGATGCCTACAGAAAAAGTGGCGACACCATCGACTGAGA
>NZ_JBEOPS010000305.1:0-267 GCF_040310305.1 Pseudomonas sp. HY13-MNA-CIBAN-0226 | reverse complement strand
GGCCAGCCTCGATACCTGTGTACTTGAAGGTGAAGACAGCCTGCCACGCGATGGCGCGGGTTTGGCGGCCTTGGCTGAGCGCAAGCGCGGCAGTTGGACTGAGCACGCCGAACGCTTGGCACGCCTGACCCTGGAGGTGCTGAAACTCTGGCACGGCCTGCAAAAACGCTTCAAGGGCAAGATCGACCTGGCCCAGGCCGTGGCCTTGAACGATATCAAGCAGCAACTGAGCAACCTGGTGTACCCAGGCTTTGTGCGGGAAACCCC
>NZ_JBEOPS010000304.1:0-267 GCF_040310305.1 Pseudomonas sp. HY13-MNA-CIBAN-0226 | reverse complement strand
GCCACGCAAGTCTAGGCCCCGCAGGTCGGCAGAGCGAAAATAGGCGTCGGTGAAGTCAATACCGGTGGCGTTCAGGTCGCGCAGGTCCAGCCCTCGAAAGTCGCCACCGCGCATGTCGATGGTGCCGATTTCAGGGCGCTCCTGGTTGAAGCCGCGGATATCATCCTTGTGCAGGAGGGCGTAGAGCGGGGTATCAAGAAGCTTGGGCTGACTCATGATCGCGACTCTGGCTGGTGTTATGGAGCCAGTATAGTGCCACTATCGCAA
>NZ_JBEOPS010000303.1:0-267 GCF_040310305.1 Pseudomonas sp. HY13-MNA-CIBAN-0226 | reverse complement strand
CTTTGATCCAGGCCAATTGCGGATCTGCCTTGACCATCGCATCAATCGATTGGCTGACGGTTTGCTGGTTGACCTGCCTGACGTCGATCTTCAGGCCTTCCACCGCCTTGATCGCGATATTGCCCTCAGCCACCATTTGGGTCTGGCGCAGGGTCTCATCTGTATTTCCTTTTCCTTTTGACGATGTCCAGAACGCATCTCCCTTGCTCTTCTCGTGGCTCTCCTGATGCAGATCCTTCACCGCCTCAAACTCAACCGCCCCCCCAC
>NZ_JBEOPS010000302.1:0-267 GCF_040310305.1 Pseudomonas sp. HY13-MNA-CIBAN-0226 | reverse complement strand
CCCTTGAACTTCGGCCAACCGTACCGCTGGGACCGCACCATTACCCAGACTGGCCTGTATCTGCAGGACCAGATCAAGCTGGATAAATGGGTGCTGGTACTCGGTGGCCGCTACGACTGGGCGAATGTGGTGAACAAGGAGCCGATACAGGACACCCGCTTTGCCAGCAAAGACCAGGCGTTCACCGGCCGTGCGGGCCTGGTGTACCTGTTCGATAACGGCGTGTCGCCCTTCGTCAGCTATTCGGAATCCTTCCTGCCGCTGGCC
>NZ_JBEOPS010000301.1:0-267 GCF_040310305.1 Pseudomonas sp. HY13-MNA-CIBAN-0226 | reverse complement strand
GGCATGGACTGGGCGCAGTACTGCCAGTTGCACGGCTTGGCCGTTTGACCTTTGCCTTACAAGCACCAGCGTGCTCGGTTGCGCCCCATGACGTGACGCAACTCGGCCACCGTTATGCTTCGGTGCTGCGGGTCTATCGCCAACGCGGCCTGTAACGCTGCCCAGCAATGCCTGGGCAACTGCGCGGGTCGGGGCAACCGGTCTGAGGCGCGCTTGCCAACGCGACTGCCGTGGGCCAGTTCGTACAGGATGCAGGCCACGCCGTAC
>NZ_JBEOPS010000300.1:0-267 GCF_040310305.1 Pseudomonas sp. HY13-MNA-CIBAN-0226 | reverse complement strand
AGCTGCCAGTGACTTGCCGCAAATTTCCATTTAATGCAAGCTCACCGATAAACTCAAACCCTGCTAGTACCTCTGGATCCAACTGATCGCTGGCTGCCAAGATGCCAATAGCAATAGGCAAATCCAGCCGTGCGCCATCTTTTGGCAGGTCTGCTGGTGCTAGATTAATCGTCAGGCGACGATTGGGAAACTGAAATCCAGAATTAAGAATCGCTGAGCGCACTCTATCTTTACTCTCGCGCACAGCAGCTTCTGGCAGACCGACGA
>NZ_JBEOPS010000299.1:0-267 GCF_040310305.1 Pseudomonas sp. HY13-MNA-CIBAN-0226 | reverse complement strand
CTTCGGGGCTCAATTGCGTTTTCAGGCAGTCAGTCGAGCCTTATCGCCGCACAACAGGAGAAAGTAGATGGATTTGAACGCTGAAATGGATCACCTGATCAAGACCTCCCAGTCTTGGATCCCCATGATCATGGAATACGGCAGCCGCGTATTGCTGGCGTTGGTCACCCTGGCCATCGGCTGGTGGCTGATCAATGTCTTGACGCAACGCGTGGGCCGCCTGCTGGCCATGCGTAACGCGGACATGGCGTTGCAACACTTCATCAC
>NZ_JBEOPS010000298.1:0-267 GCF_040310305.1 Pseudomonas sp. HY13-MNA-CIBAN-0226 | reverse complement strand
GCTGTAGCCCGGCTCGCGTAGGGCGACATTCAGGTCCACCAGCCCAGGCGCGGCCACCAGGCCCTTGGCATCGATGCTCTGGCCGGCATTGAAGCCTGCGGGGGCGGCGCCGATGGCGACGATCTTGCCGGCGTCCAGGTGAAGATCGGTAACTTGGTCCAGGCCACTGGCCGGGTCGATGACTCGGGCGCCGAGAATGCTGAGCTTCACTGGGCCTGCTCCTGCTCGAATTGACGTTGCGCGGTTTGCCCGCTCATGGCCATGGAC
>NZ_JBEOPS010000297.1:0-267 GCF_040310305.1 Pseudomonas sp. HY13-MNA-CIBAN-0226 | reverse complement strand
GACCTCGGAAAGCAGCTTCAGTGCGCGCCGTAGGCACCTGGAAGCGCTGCGTCATGCCAGCGCGGCCTTGGAGCACGGGCGCGCCCAGCTGACCTTGGCGGGGGCTGGGGAGCTGCTGGCTGAAGATCTGCGCCAGGCGCAGCAGCTGTTGGGTGAAATCACCGGGGCTTTCAGTTCGGATGATCTGCTCGGGCGGATTTTCTCCAGCTTCTGCATCGGCAAATAGTCGAGTTATCCACAACGACTACCAGTTATAGGACACCGTAC
>NZ_JBEOPS010000296.1:0-268 GCF_040310305.1 Pseudomonas sp. HY13-MNA-CIBAN-0226 | reverse complement strand
CAAGAGCGGTGTGCATGCGACGCTGGCTGGCGTAACCCTGGCGTTCTGCATTCCACTGCGCACCAAGAATGCCGAAACCTCGCCGCTGCTGAGCCTGGAACACGCCCTGCACCCATGGGTGGCCTACGCCATCCTGCCGCTGTTCGCGTTCGCCAACGCCGGGGTCTCTCTGACGGGCGTCAGTCTGGAAAGCTTCACCCACTCCGTGCCCATGGGCATCGCCGCCGGCCTGTTGATCGGCAAGACCGTCGGTGTGTTCGGCCTCACC
>NZ_JBEOPS010000295.1:0-268 GCF_040310305.1 Pseudomonas sp. HY13-MNA-CIBAN-0226 | reverse complement strand
GCTTGGATCAACGCCGCAAAGTTACCTGTGGTCACGCCCCACGCCATACCATTCACTTTGCCTAATGCTTGGGCGATCAAGGTATAGTCACCGTCTGAAGTTGGATTAGTTGTCGTTACCGGATTACCATTACCATCAATAGTCGTCACGCTAGTGCCATCCTCTTCACGTGCAGACCAGACTCCAGCGCCGACTTCACCAATGGTTGGGCCAATGTTGTTAAACTGCGTTAAGCCACCCGCTTCGCTGCCCCATTGCACTCCAAAAC
>NZ_JBEOPS010000294.1:0-268 GCF_040310305.1 Pseudomonas sp. HY13-MNA-CIBAN-0226 | reverse complement strand
CTTCGGTGCAGGCGCTTTCGTGCTGGTGTTTTTCCTCGCTGCGCTTGGCCAGTTCGCGGCTCACGTGGGCGAGGGTGTTTTGCTCTTCGATGGCCTGGCGCAGCAGGGGCGCGGCGTCGGCCTGGTTTTTCAGGGCCTCAGCCAGTGCTGCCTGGGCGGCCACTTGCTGGTGTTGCGCCTGTTCCTGGCGGGTGTGCAGGGCGGTCTGTTGCTCCAGGTGCTGGGCAATCTGTGCCGCCAGCGGCGTCAGCAAGGTGGCGAGTTCTGC
>NZ_JBEOPS010000293.1:0-268 GCF_040310305.1 Pseudomonas sp. HY13-MNA-CIBAN-0226 | reverse complement strand
GCCGTGATGATGCGCGAAACCGCCGAAACGCTGCTCGCCGATGGCGACGTCTGCGTGACCGACTGGCGCAATGCGCGCGACGTGCCGCTCGCGGCAGGCCGTTTCGGGCTCGACGAATACGTCGCGATGCTCGACGGCTTCGTCAGCACCCTCCAGCACGACGATCGGCCGCTACACGTCGTCGCCGTATGCCAGGCGACCGTACCGGCACTCGGCGCACTCGCGCTGCGCGCCGCGCGCGGCCTTGCGCCGCCCGCGAGTATCACGC
>NZ_JBEOPS010000292.1:0-268 GCF_040310305.1 Pseudomonas sp. HY13-MNA-CIBAN-0226 | reverse complement strand
GATTTAGGCAGTGGCTGGTATATTGAGCCGACTATTTTTGATGATGTTACAGCCGATATGACTTTGTTCAAGGAAGAAGTATTTGGTCCTTTGCTGGCGGTAACGAGTTTTGAGACCGAAGAAGAAGCCATCAAATTAGCCAATGAAACCAACTATGGACTCGCCGCTTCTTTTTATACACAGAACATCAAGCGCGCTTATCGTGTGGCATCGTCCATTAAAGCAGGTACTGTTTCAATCAACGGTTTTTCAGAAGGTGATATCACGA
>NZ_JBEOPS010000291.1:0-269 GCF_040310305.1 Pseudomonas sp. HY13-MNA-CIBAN-0226 | reverse complement strand
CATCACAGACAGCCACATGCTTGGCCTCACGATCCGCATCAGAATAAACAGCAACGGTACTGACGCCAAGACGCTTAGCAGTCGCAGCCACTCGGCAAGCAATTTCACCACGATTGGCGATTAGAATTTTAGAAAACATAACTATCCCTGTGTCTTGTCGTTATTATTTGACGTCTTGTCTATTTGCCCATTTGCCTATCATTGTTCTACTACTAGTTAGTCTGCCATTAGCCAATCAGGTTTACGCTTTTGCAAAAACGCTTGTACCC
>NZ_JBEOPS010000290.1:0-269 GCF_040310305.1 Pseudomonas sp. HY13-MNA-CIBAN-0226 | reverse complement strand
ATCGACCAGTTAAACTCACCGGCTTCAATCTCACGTAGTACTTGTTGTAGACCGTCAATAATAGTCGCAACGTCCTCGGCGCTCAAGATATCGCACTCTTTAAGCATGGTGGCATGCGCACTCGAGCCTTGAATATCATGACGGGCAAAACGTTGGTCAAAACCAACCGAAGCGGTGAAGGCGGCAACGAAGCTATCAGTCGCTTCACTAAAGCGTCCGCCCCACATCTGTTGGCCTTGGCTGTTTTGTGGCGCTGCGTTTGTTATAGG
>NZ_JBEOPS010000289.1:0-269 GCF_040310305.1 Pseudomonas sp. HY13-MNA-CIBAN-0226 | reverse complement strand
CTATTTTGCAGGATTGCTTTTTTTCGCTGCTATCTAAGCGCCGATACTTATCTTTTGCCGATACTTATTTTTTTAGTGTGACTTTACCCTCTTCTCATCATATCTCATGGTTTTTTGAGGGTTAGGCGTTAGTTTTTTTATCACCATTTAATCTATTCCAATTTATTCCAACCATGGCAATTATTATGAATGACGATATCACTTTGAATACGGATAACCCTACTACGGAAAAAGAGCAGTTTGAACAAGCTGCCCTCCATTATCATGAG
>NZ_JBEOPS010000288.1:0-269 GCF_040310305.1 Pseudomonas sp. HY13-MNA-CIBAN-0226 | reverse complement strand
CTCGTGTGTATTGCGACGCGCAGCGACCTGTCGTAGAAGTGCCCGGCCCTCATCAGACACGTCGCTTCGAGTTCATGCTCAAAGACGACGAGACTGATGAGCAAATGCTCAGCGACGCTAGCCTTGGCAACTTGCTGCGGCCGTTCCGGGGTGAAAAAGCTTATTCGCTGGTGCGCAAAGTGGTCTACACCTTCCACGCCAGGGTTGCCTCTCGCTGGCAGGAAGGTCGTGTTTTTCTCGCCGGTGACGCTGCGCACCTGACCCCACCC
>NZ_JBEOPS010000287.1:0-269 GCF_040310305.1 Pseudomonas sp. HY13-MNA-CIBAN-0226 | reverse complement strand
AACCGGAGCCGGAGACGACGGCGCGCGCCACCGCCGCGAAGCGTACGCGCGCGAAGGCGCCGGCCGTGACGGTCGCGCCCGCGAGGACACCCGCCGCAAAGGCCGCGCCCGCCGCGAAACGCGCGGCAAGCAGCCCGCGCGCAAAACCCGTGCGTGCCCGCAAGGCCGCCTGACACGCCGCCCTCCGACGCAAAAACGCCGCCGTTGCTTTGAACTGAACCCCAAAAGTTGGACGCCAACTTTTGGGTTTTTTTCATGGCGAGATATAC
>NZ_JBEOPS010000286.1:0-269 GCF_040310305.1 Pseudomonas sp. HY13-MNA-CIBAN-0226 | reverse complement strand
CTTCAGCCCCAGTGCTTGTAGTGCATTTGCCAAGCGTTTTGAATTGTTGGAGACAGTCAGCCAATCACTCTTGGTCATCTCGCCATTAACTTCTTTTGACAAGATAGCGGTATCACCATGATATTGGGCGGCGTGCTCAATGAGGCTGCTAATCAGCAGCGGCTGATACATCATTTTTCCTAACATCTGAATATCCTTATAGTGATTTTAGTGCTCGTCCGTGGGCATATTTTATATATGGAGCCTCATTAGTATACGTGACTCTAGAC
>NZ_JBEOPS010000285.1:0-269 GCF_040310305.1 Pseudomonas sp. HY13-MNA-CIBAN-0226 | reverse complement strand
CACTATGGGCATCGTCAGAAGGCGTTATATTATCTTGTACCGTCGCTGGTACTGTAGGCGCCCGCGCTTGCAGCTCTGCTAGGGTTTGCTGCGCCCTATCATAAGGACTTACGATAAAACGATCAGGCTTATAATTGGTCGTGATATATTTTGCAGTTTGCGCGGCTTGCTGCTGTCCAAAGTCAGTCAGCTGACGAGCGCTGTCTGGACGCGTTTCGTCTTCTGCCTGACCGTGACGTATTAATATCATTTTCATAGCGTTCCTTGTC
>NZ_JBEOPS010000284.1:0-269 GCF_040310305.1 Pseudomonas sp. HY13-MNA-CIBAN-0226 | reverse complement strand
AGGTAATTCCCTACGAGGAAGTGGTAAATCGCGGCCCGTCACCAGAGGCACGCGCCAACCCTTACCTGGCCGCCGAGCACTTTTTGCGCCAGCAAGGCGTGGTGGTGGCGCATGCCAATGGCCTTGAACGACTCGCCGAACTGCCCGCCAAAGGCCATAGCCTGTTGCTGCTGGGGGAGCGCAGCAACATGACACCACGCCAGGTCGAACAACTGCTGGGCTGGGCAAAAGCCGGCGGCCACCTGCTCTTGGTCGCCGAGGCATTATGG
>NZ_JBEOPS010000283.1:0-269 GCF_040310305.1 Pseudomonas sp. HY13-MNA-CIBAN-0226 | reverse complement strand
ACCTTACCCACATCCAAGCGTTCTTTGTTAACGACAGGACGTTCTTCCAGTAACTCTAAACGCCCGCCATTGGCTTTTTGATTCAAGGTAGCCAATGGCTCTCTATCATGTTCAGGAGCAGGAAGTTTGTTTTCAGCACTATGATCAGCAATAGGCGGATTGGTATCGGTTGTTAGGGTTTCATTATTATTATTGGCTGTCATCTTATTTTCCTTATTATTAAATAAATTCCAAAGATATTTTATTAAATATTTCTTTTTCATTAAAGG
>NZ_JBEOPS010000282.1:0-269 GCF_040310305.1 Pseudomonas sp. HY13-MNA-CIBAN-0226 | reverse complement strand
CACGCTGGTTTATCTGCTGATGAACGAAGACGTGCTGGTAGACCGGCAGTACAGCCATGGCGTCGCCCTGACGTTGCGTGGTTATTGGGCGGTAGACCCTGAGAACCGCGAAAAGGTAGCCAAGGCATCGACCCTGACTCGGGTTGACGGCGCCGGTGTGCCTGAAGGCGAGCAACATTGGCCCTACAGCGAGATTTACCAGCGCCAGATGCAGGCCGAATTGGGCGCCGACACCGAGGTGCGCCTGCGTATGCATGTTTCGCCTGCGC
>NZ_JBEOPS010000281.1:0-269 GCF_040310305.1 Pseudomonas sp. HY13-MNA-CIBAN-0226 | reverse complement strand
GTCTTTAGGCGCTGCAAAGCTAGCAAATACAGCTTCTGGATCAGATTTAGGAAACTGCATAGGCGCTGGCTGCTCAACGCCCATCACCTCAAAGTCACTCTCGCAAAACGATTGCTGATTAGCAATAAGCTTAGCACCGCAGCTAGTCACATCTCCTGCGCGAGCAATGGGCGCACCATCGACAATAAACGAGGAGTCCCCTGTCAAAATAGTGGTCAATTTTTTACACTTTTTACAGATAACTTTATCGCCTTTACGCGAGATAGGAA
>NZ_JBEOPS010000280.1:0-269 GCF_040310305.1 Pseudomonas sp. HY13-MNA-CIBAN-0226 | reverse complement strand
CCACAATGCCCGACGGCAAGTGAGTGATACGGATCGCCGAGTCGGTCTTGTTAACGTGCTGGCCACCCGCACCGGATGAGCGGTAGGTGTCGACGCGCAAGTCCGCCGGGTTGATCTCGATGGCTTCCTGTTCGTCCGGCTCAGGCAACACGGCGACGGTGCACGCCGAGGTGTGGATACGGCCTTGGGATTCGGTGGCCGGCACACGCTGCACGCGGTGCGCACCGGATTCGAACTTCAGCTTGCCGTAGACGTTGTCGCCTTCGACC
>NZ_JBEOPS010000279.1:0-270 GCF_040310305.1 Pseudomonas sp. HY13-MNA-CIBAN-0226 | reverse complement strand
TATAAGGCGTTAGTGACGTCACTATCTATAACTTGTGACATGCCTCGTTGCAGCTTAAATTCATCAAGGAAAGCTTGATCGACCTTGGCTTCGATATCGACAACAATCTGATCGATTCCGGTAATATAGCTACTGTGTAATCTTTCTGTGGCGTTAAGTTGATTAGTTAGTGGATCTTTGGCTTCCACTGGAAAATAATGTTTATGCCTGCGACGTCCAGGAAATTTCATTTGCTACCCGTATTGTGAGCTAAATAAAAAAAGCGTGAGA
>NZ_JBEOPS010000278.1:0-270 GCF_040310305.1 Pseudomonas sp. HY13-MNA-CIBAN-0226 | reverse complement strand
ATGGGGCGCTTGCCGGACGCTTTTCGCGAGGTCTTGAACGAACACGTCGAGTTGATGGCCGCGCAACTGGCCGGCAGCCCCGAAGAGATCGACAAGGCCCTGGCGGACATGGCCTTGATGGTCGGGGGGCTGACCCTGGCGCGGGCGCTGGGGCCGGGCGAGTTATCGGATCGGGTGATACGTGCGGCCAAGTCGGCGGTACGCTGAAAGAGGGAAAGCACGATGGGCGCATTGACATGGGTTCGTGGTTTCAATGGCACGGTGGGGCGC
>NZ_JBEOPS010000277.1:0-270 GCF_040310305.1 Pseudomonas sp. HY13-MNA-CIBAN-0226 | reverse complement strand
GGGTTGCAGCCTTATGAACTGATCATGGTGGGCGACAACGAGCGCTCCGATCTGCAGATACCCTGCGACAAGGGTTGTGTAGGCTTACATGTTCTGCGCCCGACTGAATTGGCTCGGGGCATGCCGCGCTTGCGCGGGATCGTGGAAAAATACGAGTTTGCCCATGACCTCAATGCCGAGCTGACCCTAGGCTTGTTGTTCAGGCAAAACTTCCCGGCGGTGACGTACCCCGAGCTTAATCCGGGCTCGTTGTTCCAGGCCACTCCATAC
>NZ_JBEOPS010000276.1:0-270 GCF_040310305.1 Pseudomonas sp. HY13-MNA-CIBAN-0226 | reverse complement strand
GTCCTAGACAGACACGGCGCATGTCAAGCAGCATTAGCTCAGACAGCTGGATAAACTCTGCGATACTCAGCTGGGTTTGCCAATAATCGCTGGCTGCGATACTACTTCGTTTGCCACTACGTAACGCTTGCCATGTTGTCAGCCATAACGCGCGCTTACTGTACCAAGGTGCTTGCGCCAACGCTATTGCTGCTAAAGGCGCACCGTTTGCCAATTGGATAAGCTGCTCAATCGCCGACGTAGCGACCGCTTCACGATTAACTGTAGACC
>NZ_JBEOPS010000275.1:0-270 GCF_040310305.1 Pseudomonas sp. HY13-MNA-CIBAN-0226 | reverse complement strand
GTTTCTTATCTTCCATAAGTGGACTGTCATACTGCTTGGTATTTTTTGCGACATTATGCGGATCATGATCATCAGTCGCTTGCTCTGCAGCGGCTGGATTTGCCTTTTGTAATGCATCATCAGGGACGATACCATTATTATCATCTGCATCTTTGAGCTGATGGTTATCATGGTTAACTGTATCATTAGACTTATTCATAACCGATCCTTATTATAATAACTTTCTTCCACATCGAGCATTCGATAACTTGACTATACTCATATTAATAA
>NZ_JBEOPS010000274.1:0-271 GCF_040310305.1 Pseudomonas sp. HY13-MNA-CIBAN-0226 | reverse complement strand
ATTGATACTTTAGTGTATAAGATTGCACCGCCAATTGCATCACCCATCGGCATAAATGCTGTATGCGTTTGTTTAACAAGGCTACAGAACTTAGCATAGCAGCCAATTTAGGGTAGAAAACAGCAGATAAATAAGGAAAAGATAAAAAGGATTTTTATTCATGCAGCTTTTGCTATAATGCCAAACACCATTTATCAACGATTGATACGTCTATGAGTAGCACTGATACCTTAACGCCATCTCAAACCTCGACAAATGCACAGGTTTTGGA
>NZ_JBEOPS010000273.1:0-271 GCF_040310305.1 Pseudomonas sp. HY13-MNA-CIBAN-0226 | reverse complement strand
CTGCAAGGCAAGGCCGACATGGCGTTCTACTTCGGCCAGGGCGCACGCCCCGGTACCGAGAGCCTGAAACTGTTCAGTGAAGAGCTGGTACCGGTGTGTTCGCCCGACAGCCTGCCCGCCCAGCCCTTCACCGACCCCACGCAACTGAGCGAGCTGGTGCTGCTGCAAAACGCCTCGCGGCCTCAGGGCTGGCATGACTGGTTCGCCAGCCAGGGCTTTCATACCGAGCACAGCTACCATGGGCCGCGGTTCGACACGTTCTACATGTGCA
>NZ_JBEOPS010000272.1:0-271 GCF_040310305.1 Pseudomonas sp. HY13-MNA-CIBAN-0226 | reverse complement strand
ACATGGCAAACGATGGATCGACCCGGGCAGCAGATAAAAAGCGGGAAAAAACGCTGGGCATTAAAGCATTTTTCGGCTTGGGGCGTCATTCGCGAGCCTTGAACAAGCCGACCGAATGCAAGGTGCCTGGCAGCAATCAGGCGAGATGACAGCCGGTATGACAGGGAAAGTTTTGGGGAGTTTTATGGGAAAGGGATTTTTCAGGCGAAAAGTCGACACGGTGTTGGGGGTCGATATCAATGACAGCGGTATCAAGCTGATCGAACTGGGC
>NZ_JBEOPS010000271.1:0-271 GCF_040310305.1 Pseudomonas sp. HY13-MNA-CIBAN-0226 | reverse complement strand
GAGGAAAGACTGACTCAAGCAAGAAGATAGTGGCAACATTCGTATCCATCTTGGTTTTTAGACGAAGAAAGTTGTAACAATTTGGATAATGTCACGAAAGTATATTTCAGCCAGTTATGAATGCCTTTTGCCAAGGCGGTGTCGAAATATCGTTGCTTTATATGTTCTAGCTGGAACCTTCTGACAGATTCAGCCCATTAATCTCGTCGGTGTTGAGCCACATTCATCACCGACGAGATTAATTGACTTTCAGAAGGTTGACCCATGACCC
>NZ_JBEOPS010000270.1:0-271 GCF_040310305.1 Pseudomonas sp. HY13-MNA-CIBAN-0226 | reverse complement strand
GGGTAAGCCCGCGCAATACCTCCCAGAGGGGCGTCATGTTGTCATGGGCAATGTGATCTCTAAAGGCATTGTTACTCACAAATATCTCCTTACCTATCTATCGAACTTCGTTCAGCCGTGCATCGCTACGGTCTTGGTTTGCGGTCCGTGCGATGTGGCGACGGACGAGGGTCAGCGCGACAAAAAGAATCAACATCATGGCTGCTATAAAACCGAAGAACCGAGTGCCTGTGCTGGCAAGAATCCAGGGGCCGATGAAAGCGCTCAGCAC
>NZ_JBEOPS010000269.1:0-271 GCF_040310305.1 Pseudomonas sp. HY13-MNA-CIBAN-0226 | reverse complement strand
CACCTAATGTGGGCACCGAAGAAAGTGCTAAATTTATTCAAGGCGTGAGTAATCGCGAGAATGAGCTATTGATTTTAGTTGATTTGGATAAGTTATTGTCTGATGAAGAATGGGTAGAGTTAACACAAATCTAGTCGCGGTCTTATTAAGAAAGCCAACCGAGTCACTGTTGGCTCCTTGCTTTTGAGCAACAGCAGCATAGGTATATTAATGGGTGATGAATTTCTAATTGCAGCTTTAGTGTACGTGATTGCATGTCTTGGTCTGCTTC
>NZ_JBEOPS010000268.1:0-271 GCF_040310305.1 Pseudomonas sp. HY13-MNA-CIBAN-0226 | reverse complement strand
ATCCTGGGCTGGACAATAAAAGTAAGATCACTATCACCTGTGGAGCCATATTAAACATATATGATTGACACAAAAGTTTTGCTTGATAGATGAAATAAGCCTAAGGCGAAGAAGCATTAGCAAGCATACTGTATTTTATTAGAAGGTTGTAACTTAATGTTAAATTATCACCGTTGGTTGGACAGACTGCAAGTTTTAGGACGTAAAAATCGGACATCGAGCATATACTTGATTAGTTTAATGCTAGTGTGCTTTTTACTGGGGGCGATAA
>NZ_JBEOPS010000267.1:0-271 GCF_040310305.1 Pseudomonas sp. HY13-MNA-CIBAN-0226 | reverse complement strand
AATGTGGGAGTTGGCCTGACAGCCGGTCAGGCCGAGTGCATATCCCCACCTCAATTATCCGAAATTTCTCTTCAGGCTGTCGGATCGATACCGTCGCGCAGTAGTCCAACTCTCAGTAAACTGTCATTTTTTCCGAATCCTTCTTTTCGAGGTTTATGCATGACTATCAGTCCTTTTGCGGGCAAACCGGCGCCAGCCCAGTTGCTGGTGGATATCCCGCGACTGGTCACGGCCTACTACACCGGCCAGCCTGATGCAGCGATCTCCACTC
>NZ_JBEOPS010000266.1:0-271 GCF_040310305.1 Pseudomonas sp. HY13-MNA-CIBAN-0226 | reverse complement strand
ATTTGCACTAAATGCCAATCAATTCCATGGTAATAGACCGCGTTTGCCTACTGAACTTAAAAAGCCTGATACGAACTTTTTTAACAATGATATTGGTACTCGTCCAGCTTTGGAAGGTAAACATAAAACTATATTTGATAGGTATGGTTATTTTGACAACGATGGTGAACGATTAAAAGTCACATCGCATCAAGCTCGCCACCTGCTCAATACTATTGCACAGCGGGGTGGTTTATCCAACCTTGAAATAGCTAAATGGTCTGGTAGAGCG
>NZ_JBEOPS010000265.1:0-272 GCF_040310305.1 Pseudomonas sp. HY13-MNA-CIBAN-0226 | reverse complement strand
GCCGTACAGCGTGCTCCCGCTTCGTTGAGCACCGCCTGCCGATCCGCGGGCTTGAGCTTGTTCAGCGCCACGGCGATGGCCTGACGCTCGTTTGGGCTCAGGTGCAGCGCAGCAGGCCAGTGCAGGTTAACCACCGCTGGGGTCGCGCGCGGTACTGTACAAATACTTTCTTTTAATACAGTACAGGCGGCGTTCGGATTCCGAACGGTGCGGGAAACACTGGCGTTCAGACTCGGTTCGGAATCCGAACGAGGGCCTGCACGATTCCGAAC
>NZ_JBEOPS010000264.1:0-272 GCF_040310305.1 Pseudomonas sp. HY13-MNA-CIBAN-0226 | reverse complement strand
AGCCGAGATCCAGCAGCCCCGCGAAACCGACCACGATGTTCAGCCCGAGGCCGAGGATCACGTAGATCAGCGCGAGCGTCGCGACGTCCACCGCGCCGCGCGAGCCGAAGAACGGCCACACGAGGCCGACCGCGAGCAGCACCCAGATGATCACGCGCTGCTGCCGCGCGCCCATCGTCGGCGCCGCCGGCAGCTTCACGACCGCTTTCGCGCGCATCAGCCACGGCTTGAACAACTGGAACAGGAACACGGCCGCGACCGCGATCCACACC
>NZ_JBEOPS010000263.1:0-272 GCF_040310305.1 Pseudomonas sp. HY13-MNA-CIBAN-0226 | reverse complement strand
CATTTGGGCTGTCAGGTTTGCGATCAATATGGGCAGACAGAGACCGGCATGACCTGCTGCGAGCATCATGCTTTGGCGCATGAATGTCCAGTCGGCTCGATGGGCATGGCGTTACCGGGGCATACGCTGGTAGTGCTCGATGATGATATGCAAGTATTGCCCGATGGTGAGCAAGGACAATTGGCAGTCGTGGTCAGTCAGTCGCCTGCGTTTTATTTCCGAGGCTATAGTTGGAATGAAAAACAAGCGTTTTTTGAAGATTACTATTTGAC
>NZ_JBEOPS010000262.1:0-272 GCF_040310305.1 Pseudomonas sp. HY13-MNA-CIBAN-0226 | reverse complement strand
CGGTCGCACCGCTTCACCAAACAACGCCTTCTGCACCGCCTGCTGCGCCTGATACGCCAACGCCGCACGTTCCTGCCCAGCGCAGGCAATCGGCTTGAGCACATGAATCTCTACATCGCCGCGGTCATTGGAAAACAAGCGCATCAGGTGCGAGAGCAAATCATCATCGCCAATAAAGGGCGCCAGCGGGTCGACTTGGCCTTCGCGCAGATACCGAATCGCCACTGGCTGCAGTGACAAATCCGCATCGATCGCGCTGGCCAGCAAGCGCC
>NZ_JBEOPS010000261.1:0-272 GCF_040310305.1 Pseudomonas sp. HY13-MNA-CIBAN-0226 | reverse complement strand
GCGTCGGTGCGGTAATCGCGGCCACCTGGGTTCATGACTACGCACCGAAAATCCGCGCCCTGGTGCTCGCCTCGCCAGCCTTCAAGGTCAAGCTGTACGTACCCTTCGCCCGCACCGGCCTGGCACTGATGCGCAAGTTTCGCGGCAACTTTTTCGTCAACAGCTACGTCAAGGCCAAGTTTCTCAGCCATGACCCGGAACGCGTGGCGTCCTACGACAACGATCCACTGATCACCAAGGCCATTTCGGTGAATGTGCTGCTGGGTCTGTAC
>NZ_JBEOPS010000260.1:0-272 GCF_040310305.1 Pseudomonas sp. HY13-MNA-CIBAN-0226 | reverse complement strand
ATATTGTTCGGTGACAGTCACGCAGAATCAACTGCAGCAGCAGTGCAAATGGAGAATAAACAAGCGGCTTTGTCTTGGGCTCGTGGTGGCTGCCCGATACTGCAAAACTTTGAGATGCATGACAAAGAGCTAACTGATAAATGCCATGGTTTTATGCGTGAAAAGTTGGATACACTGGCTAAATCCTACCAGGGTATTCCCGTTATCCTATTTAGCCGGGCAGCGATGTATTTGGACACAAGCCGTGGAAATAACTATCGCACCTATATAGC
>NZ_JBEOPS010000259.1:0-272 GCF_040310305.1 Pseudomonas sp. HY13-MNA-CIBAN-0226 | reverse complement strand
CCACTATGGAGCACATTGATATGACTTATACCTTGCCGGCCTTGCCTTACGCCTACGACGCCCTCGAGCCGCATATCGACGCGCAAACCATGGAAATTCACTACACCAAACACCACCAGACCTACATCAATAACCTCAATGCCGCAGTCGAGGGCACTGAGTTCGCCGGCTGGCCGGTGGAGAAGCTGGTGTCCAGCGTCCAAACATTGCCTGAGAAATTACGCGCCGCCGTGGTCAACCAAGGAGGCGGGCATGCGAACCACTCGTTGTTC
>NZ_JBEOPS010000258.1:0-272 GCF_040310305.1 Pseudomonas sp. HY13-MNA-CIBAN-0226 | reverse complement strand
GCTAGGAAAAGACGACATTGAGATGGTCGGTGGCAAGAATGCCTCGCTTGGCGAGATGATCAGCCATTTATCTGATTTGGGTGTCAGCGTTCCAGGCGGCTTTGCCACCACATCAAATGCGTTCAATCGCTTTTTGACAGAAACAGGCTTACTTGACAAAATCAATAGCGAGCTAAAAACATTAGATGTGAATGATGTGAATAAGCTGGCTGCTACGGGTAAAAAAATCCGTACGTGGATTATTGAGCAAGAGCTGCCAAGCGATCTAGAGC
>NZ_JBEOPS010000257.1:0-272 GCF_040310305.1 Pseudomonas sp. HY13-MNA-CIBAN-0226 | reverse complement strand
ATCGATGCTTGAAGCAGTATTAAAGGCTGGATTCAGTGGTTAGGTTAAAAATTAAACACTCATGCGGTAGCCCTGACATTCGCTCCAGCATATACCGTATTAAAAGTGTTACCTGTAATGGTAGGTTCAATTACTGGTCCATTGTCTTCGGTATACCAGCGCTTATCAGTTTTGTTCCAGCATTCAGTTTGAGTATCATCTTCCTCATCCTCTCTTAACGTAACCTCAAAAGCAAACTCCAGATTAGGTTGCCTATATACCCAGTTAAGAGC
>NZ_JBEOPS010000256.1:0-272 GCF_040310305.1 Pseudomonas sp. HY13-MNA-CIBAN-0226 | reverse complement strand
CCGCGGAAATGCTCGTGGCTGGCGTGGCGCTGCTGATCGTCAGCGCATTGTCTGGCGAGCACCTGCAGGCCATGCCGCCGCTGGAAGGCTGGCTGGCCCTGGCGTACCTCACGGTGTTCGGCTCGATCATTGCCTTCAACGCTTATATGTACTTGCTCAAGCACGTCCGCCCGGCGGCGGCGACCAGCTATGCCTATGTGAACCCGGCCGGGGCCGTGTTACTGGGGATTGTGTTCGTGGGTGAGAGCATCGGCCTGGAAGAAGCCCTGGCA
>NZ_JBEOPS010000255.1:0-273 GCF_040310305.1 Pseudomonas sp. HY13-MNA-CIBAN-0226 | reverse complement strand
CCACGCGCCGCATGGAAAAACCTCCGTGTATCAATGAATGCCCGAGTGTAGAGCGCAAAAGCGCCCATTAGCTACCTCGTTCATCCGGGCGCCGCATCTGGCTAACAAACAAATAGGAGTGCGCCTATTCCACGGTCGATCAGCCATGACCAACAATCTGTAAGTTCTTCCAACTTATTTGTGATCAACCGTGAACAAATTTTCACCACTATTTGCTAGAACTCCACGGCACCGGGATAATGCGCGCCATTCGGCCATTGCTCCCTGTCCCGG
>NZ_JBEOPS010000254.1:0-273 GCF_040310305.1 Pseudomonas sp. HY13-MNA-CIBAN-0226 | reverse complement strand
CTGAACTACGTGCTCAGCCGTGAAGCCAGCCTGACCGTCTTCCTGGAAGACCCAGACGTCCAGCCAGACACCAACCACCTGGAACGGGCCCTGCGCCCCATTCCCATGGGACGCAAGAACTGGCTGTTCTGCTGGACTGAACTCGGCGCGGAACACGTGGGCATCATCCAGAGCCTGATCACTACGTGCAAACTGCACGACATCAACCCGTACACCTATCTGGTGGACGTGCTGCAGCGCATCAGTCAGCACCCGGCCAGCAAGGTCGCTGAC
>NZ_JBEOPS010000253.1:0-273 GCF_040310305.1 Pseudomonas sp. HY13-MNA-CIBAN-0226 | reverse complement strand
CTCCTGCACAATCCTAACCAAACGCTCACGTGCCAATGGCTCATCATCACAAACTACAATCCGCATGGAAACTCCTCTCTTACGGCATACTTAGTAGATTTTTTAATAGTATCAATAACATAATAGCATTTATTCCTAAACTTTTATCGCCATCATCTAGAACCAACGACGATAGTAGTATAATAAATGCTGCAATAAATATGCCACGGTCAGTTACCGATAGGAATAAAACCAGAAAAGTATTATAAACTGACGTCTTGCAGAGGATAGTCA
>NZ_JBEOPS010000252.1:0-273 GCF_040310305.1 Pseudomonas sp. HY13-MNA-CIBAN-0226 | reverse complement strand
GATATTGATGATACGCTAAGTCGTGCAGGAATTATCGCAGAACACAATCAAGCCACTTTAGAAGCCTTAGCCGACAGCGATGTTAAATTAGTCATCTCCACAGGTCGCTCAAAAGCCATATTACCGCCTGACATTTTAGCGTTACTTGAAGCCGATGTCCTCGACGCTATCATCTGTATGAATGGTCAATATAGCTTTGATAACCATAGCAGAATCAGTCACTATCCATTATCAGATATGCAAACGGCTAAAATCGTAACGCTGTGCCAAGCC
>NZ_JBEOPS010000251.1:0-273 GCF_040310305.1 Pseudomonas sp. HY13-MNA-CIBAN-0226 | reverse complement strand
ATCATTAGCTCTATCAGCGTAAATCCCCGCTCATCTTTGACTTGTCAATATGTATTTTTTAACATTACCATGTTTGAGAACCATTTCCGCAATCATCTGCTCCAATCGCGATACTTGTCGTTGTCATACATCTGATACCAGAACTGGTAAGCATGATTTTGCTTCCAGTTTTAATATAACGAGTGGAATTAGGTACTGCAAGCATCTTCCATGTGCGTCCTGTGACATTGTCCACACCGGGATTTGCTACTAAGCTGACAGGCGTGCCTGATG
>NZ_JBEOPS010000250.1:0-273 GCF_040310305.1 Pseudomonas sp. HY13-MNA-CIBAN-0226 | reverse complement strand
GGACACTCTGGTTGGTTGGGATATTGTTATCGTCGCGCGCAAAGGCTTGGGTGATGTAGAAAACCCCGAATTGATTCAGCATTTCGGCAAGCTCTGGAAACGTTTGGCGCGTACCCACAAGCCAGCACCAGCAGTCAGCACCGAAACTGTAGGGGTAGACAGCCTTGATGCGTAAACTGGCAATCGTTCCGATCCAGTTTTATCGCTATGCCATTAGTCCTCTGATGGCCAGCCACTGTCGTTTCTACCCCAGTTGTTCCTGCTACGCGTTAG
>NZ_JBEOPS010000249.1:0-273 GCF_040310305.1 Pseudomonas sp. HY13-MNA-CIBAN-0226 | reverse complement strand
GCTTCGACGTCATCGCTCAGGCTGCGCATTTCTTGGGTAACGGCGGTTTGGTTGCCGCGCAGCACTTCCTGCATCGAGGTAAGCATATTGTCGATCAAGTCACCCAGGCGCAGGGTTTCGCGGGCAGCGTTCGCCAGGGCCAGGCTTGGGGTATTCAATGAGGCCAGGTCCAGATGGCGTGGCTTGGCTTTGCCATTGGTTTCGGGGCGTTCCGGCAGCAGCCATTCGCACAGGCGGGCCATGGGCCCGATGGTGGGCAACAGGATCAGGCAA
>NZ_JBEOPS010000248.1:0-273 GCF_040310305.1 Pseudomonas sp. HY13-MNA-CIBAN-0226 | reverse complement strand
GAATTGCACGATGACATCGGCCAATTGCTGACCGCCGCCAAGCTGCAAAGCGAATGGCTGCAGCGTCGCCTGCCCGACGACCTGCAAAGCCATTGCTCGGTGCTGTGCAACACCCTCAATGAAACCCTGGCCAAGGTGCGCGACGTGTCCGCCATCCTCAACCCGCGCCAACTGGCGAGCCTGGGGCTGGAAGCGAGCCTGCGCGCGCACCTGCTCAAGACCCTGGAAAATACCCAGGTGTGCTGGAGCCTGGAGTGCCAGCAACGGCTCACC
>NZ_JBEOPS010000247.1:0-273 GCF_040310305.1 Pseudomonas sp. HY13-MNA-CIBAN-0226 | reverse complement strand
CCATCAAACCGAGCCGCCGTCAGCGCCAGGCGCCGCGCGTGGGTAAGGCCAATACGCTTGACCACAAACGGCGCAATCTGCGCCGGCAGCAACCCCAGGCGGGTCTCAGGCAAGCCGAACTGCGCCTGGCCCGCTGCAATCGCAATATCACTCACGCACGCCAGCCCGAACCCACCGCCCAGCACCGCGCCTTGCAGCACCACGATCACCACTTGCGCCAGCGCCTGAACCTCTTGCAGCAAGGTGCCAAACGCACGGTTCAATGCTTGCAAC
>NZ_JBEOPS010000246.1:0-274 GCF_040310305.1 Pseudomonas sp. HY13-MNA-CIBAN-0226 | reverse complement strand
GGCCTGGTGTAGGGCCATGGTCGCGCAGGCAGGCCCCGCAGCGCTTTCAACGCTGCTCGACGACACCCTGCGGCAGTTGCCTCCCAACCGGGAGCACACGCCCGTCAGCGACGGCTTCATCTACAGCGGCAATCGCCATGAAAGCGTGCCCCGCGCGCTGTTTCTCGACACGCGGCTGACGCCGCTGGAGCGCAATGCCTGGCAAATCATCCGGCTCATGCTCAACGCCGATGGCGTGACGGCGTTCCCCACCTACGATCAACTGCGTCCCTAC
>NZ_JBEOPS010000245.1:0-274 GCF_040310305.1 Pseudomonas sp. HY13-MNA-CIBAN-0226 | reverse complement strand
GCTGCGAGGCCTTCACTATCAGGTCGAACACGCCCAGGGGAAATTGGTGCGTGTAACCGCCGGAGAGGTACTGGACGTTGCGGTGGATATCCGCCGCAGCTCACCACATTTTGGCAAATGGGCCAGCGTGCGCCTATCTGCCGACAATAACCGCCAGCTGTGGATTCCACCGGGCTTCGCCCACGGTTTTGTAGTCCTCAGCGAATACGCTGAATTCCTCTACAAAACCACGGATTACTACACGCCGTCTGCGGAGCGGTGCATTCGCTGGGAC
>NZ_JBEOPS010000244.1:0-274 GCF_040310305.1 Pseudomonas sp. HY13-MNA-CIBAN-0226 | reverse complement strand
CTCTTGCAGGGCCTGGCGCGCTTCGGGTTTGACGCTGTCGGCCAACAGCAGCCAGGCCAGGAACTCGCCGTTCAACGCCAACCCGGCAATCGGGCCATCGTGGATGGGCACGGCGGTGGTGACGATGCCCAACTGTTCAAATAACTCCGGCCGTCCGAGCGCTGCTTCGCCCTGCTCGGTCTGGGCGACCACGCCCAGGCCCTGACGCTCGCGGATGTCGCTAAGCACCAGCATCTGCTCCTGGCTCGCCAACCCCGCCAACGCTCGGCTGACC
>NZ_JBEOPS010000243.1:0-274 GCF_040310305.1 Pseudomonas sp. HY13-MNA-CIBAN-0226 | reverse complement strand
CAACTAGAGTGTTGGTATTATCTTCTGCAATGGCATAAACATCTCCGCCCTTGCCACCATCGCCACCATCAGGTCCACCACGTGGGACATACTTTTCTCGGCGAAAACTGGCGATTCCGTTACCACCGTCACCTGCTTTTACCGTTACGACGGATTCATCACTAAATCGCATCTTACGTTCCTTAATTTACCATCCAGTTTATAAACTGGTTACAGCCAACGACTGTATTTTAGGGTATAGCTATGTGTTTGTGTAGTTGTAAAAACTTAATGC
>NZ_JBEOPS010000242.1:0-274 GCF_040310305.1 Pseudomonas sp. HY13-MNA-CIBAN-0226 | reverse complement strand
GCACCATGATCCATTGCCCGCGCTGTATCCGTTGGAAGGGCAAATACCCGTCAATTGCTTCCACTCCACTGAAAATGCTGATGGTTTATGCAGTTTGTCGTCACGTCCAGCGTGGATAACCATAACCAAGATCGACGGCAGCCACACCTTCAATGGCGATTTCGACGGTTTGGCCCAACGCCTTATCGAACAGCATCCAGATGTACGCGACGCGCTCTGAGCCCGGCCAGCAGTGATGGAGCCAGCGCCACGGTCGCCGAGCCCAACACCACCA
>NZ_JBEOPS010000241.1:0-274 GCF_040310305.1 Pseudomonas sp. HY13-MNA-CIBAN-0226 | reverse complement strand
GACATGGAACGCTGATAAGGCTCTTTAATCATAAAATCAAAGCTCATTGCCCAATGATAATGATGGACAGCAAGCAGTTGTGCTTGCCATAGCCCATCGCCTTGGCTCGTCCGTATCCTAAGTTGCCAATGTTGATCGATACGCTTATCAATTGGCGGCTGTGTGAGATGCAACAAAATTGGCCGTGACAGTGCCAGATAGCTGACGACGGCTGCCGTTACTATCAATATGAGTACATACTGCCATAACGCCAACGCAGCCAGCCATGCCAAAC
>NZ_JBEOPS010000240.1:0-274 GCF_040310305.1 Pseudomonas sp. HY13-MNA-CIBAN-0226 | reverse complement strand
AACAAGAAGCGTGCCTGAAAGTGTGAGGCTCAATGAAATAAGGGCGAAAAATACTCGGTATCCTTTATTGAGCGTTTGCTGTAGTGCTGTGGGTGGTTTTTAGTGTCATTAGTTGCACAGATATGCGCATTTAGTTGCTCATATCATATGTTTGGTAAATACATGGTTTTAGGCTGTGGATGATGGGTTTCGCTTGGGTGGGCTGCGCAAATAGCTGCGCAGGCCTTTATTTTCAGGTGGTGTAGGATGTTTCTTAAGTTCCGTTCTGTTACTT
>NZ_JBEOPS010000239.1:0-274 GCF_040310305.1 Pseudomonas sp. HY13-MNA-CIBAN-0226 | reverse complement strand
AAACATGTGGGGCAACGTTTATCCCCGGCAGGGTTTTCTGGTACAGCCCGACGATTTCAAGGCAGCCGCAGTCATGGCACAACGGGCCGGTGATGTAGTTACCCGAAACTGGCAGCCGCATGTGTACTTACCACTCACACCAGCCAGACACGACGGCTACTGGCCACCTGGCCCGATCGTCGAAAACGACGCTTCGACCCACAAATGGCAATTGCTCTCCCCCCAAATTCAGCCCACGTGCGCCATCTTCCCCAGCAATCCAGTCCAGAGCGCG
>NZ_JBEOPS010000238.1:0-274 GCF_040310305.1 Pseudomonas sp. HY13-MNA-CIBAN-0226 | reverse complement strand
CAGCTATCTATGTGTGCCGCCTGATGTTGCTTTCTACATGGTTTTTCAATGCACTATGCCTGTTGTCTCACATAGCTGGCGCTCCTCAACTAAAGATTGCCAAAAATGTCTATCATCAATACATCAATATTGAGCGGTATTTTTTCCGCTGTTCTGCTACTCACCGCCTGCGGGGAAAGTATCCCACCTGATTATCGCGCGCCTGTCACGCTGCCAATATATACTGAAGGTGATGCCGATAATGGTGCTCTAATTTATCAAGACGCTTGTGGCC
>NZ_JBEOPS010000237.1:0-274 GCF_040310305.1 Pseudomonas sp. HY13-MNA-CIBAN-0226 | reverse complement strand
AAGTTAGCCGTACTGTTGATAAAGATGCATGGTTCATTGGCGCTAATGCACCAAAAAAATAAATATTTTATAGTGTTGATTAATCTCAATACCGATTAGTCGAATCGCTATAGATAAAGTAAAAAAGAAAAGGTCACTCCATTGGGTGACCTTTTTTTATGCGTGACAAAATTAAGATTGGCGCTAAAATAGCTAAACTATCAATTAAAATACACCTTTGATAATCTCTTGCATTTGCGGTAATAACTCACCCAATTGCGCTTCTGTCTCACTG
>NZ_JBEOPS010000236.1:0-274 GCF_040310305.1 Pseudomonas sp. HY13-MNA-CIBAN-0226 | reverse complement strand
CACCGGGGGTTGCCTGGTGGTATTCCTGTCGGGCGAGGTGCCCCACGAAGTCCTGCCCGCTACGCGCGAACGCCTGTCCTTGACGGGCTGGTTTCGCCGGCGGGGCAACGAGCCGTTTTGAGCATGGAAAAGATTCTGGTCAGCCGCTGCCTGCTCGGGCACAAGGTGCGCTATGACGGCGGGGCCAGCGGCCCATTCGACCAACTGGCAGCGTGGCAAGCTGAAGGCCGCGTGGTTGCTATCTGCCCGGAAGTGGCGGGCGGCTTGCCCACAC
>NZ_JBEOPS010000235.1:0-274 GCF_040310305.1 Pseudomonas sp. HY13-MNA-CIBAN-0226 | reverse complement strand
ACGGATGCCGATGGCGTCGATCGCGAAGGCATTCACCGCGACCTGGTCTCCGAGGCCGGGCGTTTTTTCAGCCATACCCTGGGCGAGGCCACCCGCGCCGGCTTGCAGACCGCTGATCAGTAGGCGCGACGCCTGAGCAATACGGTCAGGCCGAGCGCGCTGACCGACAGCAAGGCCGCGCAGAAGAAGATCCAGCCATAGCCGAGGTTCAGCGCCACGGCGCCCATCAACGGCCCGGCAATCGCCAGGGCCAGGTCGAAAAACACCGCATAGG
>NZ_JBEOPS010000234.1:0-275 GCF_040310305.1 Pseudomonas sp. HY13-MNA-CIBAN-0226 | reverse complement strand
GTTGATATTTACCCGCTTGTAGACGTGCCACATCGATTTGCACCAAGCTGATTTGGTCTTCTGCGCCATTATTGTCTGTGCTAGCTGCACGAGACTTATTGGCAGGTATTTTGCTTGCCGTACGCGGCGAGCGGGCGGTACGACTACCATCAGTCGCGACAGACGCTGTAGTTTTTGCAGCCGGTTTTTCACTGGCTTTGGCGCGAGCAGTTTTGGCAGGCGCACTGGCTTCTTCGCTATCAGCTTCTAGCGCTTCAGCTGGCACAGTGTTGTCA
>NZ_JBEOPS010000233.1:0-275 GCF_040310305.1 Pseudomonas sp. HY13-MNA-CIBAN-0226 | reverse complement strand
GAGTACGTACTGCGCGTCCAATGTCGGCGGCTTGCACGGCCACGACAACGCCGTCTTTGGCTGGGATTTTTTGGGCGCGAATATGTTTATCTGCCAACTCCGCTACCACTTCATTGGCTTCTTGCTCAGAAAGTTGCCGATGAAGTTCAACGCGGTCGCTGCAACCGTTTAACGTGAATACGAGTAACAGAAGCAGGGCGGCAGACAGAGATTTAATCATGTTCACTATTGCAGGTTACAAATTTTGTCGATGCATTGGCTTGTCTTGCCAACGC
>NZ_JBEOPS010000232.1:0-275 GCF_040310305.1 Pseudomonas sp. HY13-MNA-CIBAN-0226 | reverse complement strand
GGCTAACTGTAATACCGCATTTGATTAGATCGTTACAGCTAGCCAGCACTCGACAGCAGGCAGACGTCATAAAAAGTGGTATGCCTCAAGAGATAACCACTTATAAGTTATTGATAAATTTATTTATATGACTTGGTTATTCCATTTTGGCAATAACATACACATATTCATCATTAAACATAATAAGATGGCGCTGTTAGCATACTTGCACAACATAACAAACAGACATCTCTGAGGTATTTATGACTGACGCAGCTCGTTATCAACAAAAAAAC
>NZ_JBEOPS010000231.1:0-275 GCF_040310305.1 Pseudomonas sp. HY13-MNA-CIBAN-0226 | reverse complement strand
CGATCTGGGTTACCAACGTTCATCATAATCTTAAAGGCAAGCTCTGGCATAGATTCAACAGAGTTGGTCTGTATTTCAAAATCAATCTGACTCTCGTAGATAAAGCCGGTGTCACCCTCAGCACAAGAAACGGTGACGTCTTGACCATCAACCAACAGTTCAGTGGCATTACCACAACCAACGATAGCTGGAACACCAAGCTCACGCGCAATAATAGCGGCGTGACAAGTACGACCACCACGGTTGGTGATGATGGCAGAGGCACGCTTCATGAC
>NZ_JBEOPS010000230.1:0-275 GCF_040310305.1 Pseudomonas sp. HY13-MNA-CIBAN-0226 | reverse complement strand
CAATCAGGTTGTCGAGATCGCCAAGAACATCAAGCCGTCTGAGCGTGGTGAGCTGGAAATCACCGATGTGAATCGGGTTTATCTCGAGCGGAAGAACCTCAGCGTTGAAATCCTCGGACGTGGTTTCGCCTGGCTGGATACCGGCACTCATCAATCGTTGATGGAAGCCAGCCACTTCATCCAAACTATCGAAGAGCGCCAGGGATGGAAAGTGGCCTGCCTTGAAGAAATTGCCTTCACCAATGGCTGGATCACTCGCGAGCAAGTTGCCAGCC
>NZ_JBEOPS010000229.1:0-275 GCF_040310305.1 Pseudomonas sp. HY13-MNA-CIBAN-0226 | reverse complement strand
CGCCAGCCCTGGTCGGGCCAGAACAGGTGCATGCCGGCGCACTCGATGAGGATCGACAACAGCAGCGAGCCGATCAGCACGCCGAGCATGCGCAGCGGCAGGGTGACCATGCTGGCGAACACGCCTTGCTGACGGGCCTGTTCGCGCTGGGTGGTGGCGGCTGGATCCTTCATGGCCGTGCCTCGCCATCGACGGCCGTGTCCGGATCGGCCAGGTGGCGGAAGCCGTCGAGCAGGTCGTCGGGCAGCGGCTGATCCTGCAGGCCTGGCAGGCCC
>NZ_JBEOPS010000228.1:0-275 GCF_040310305.1 Pseudomonas sp. HY13-MNA-CIBAN-0226 | reverse complement strand
GGCTAAATCAATCACTAAGCCGGTATTACCCGCAAATGCCATTTCCACTAAGGTGGTAAATAAGCCGCCATCACTACGATCGTGATAAGCCATCACAGCTTGCTCAGCTACTAATTTCTGCATCACTTCAAAGAAACCCGCTAAGTTGGCGGTGTTATCTAATGTTGGCGCTATATCACCTAGCTCACTGTAAACCTGCGCTAAACAAGAACCGCCTAGACGGTTTTGGCCATTGCTTAAGTCGAGCATTAATAATGCACTGTCACCTTTATCAC
>NZ_JBEOPS010000227.1:0-275 GCF_040310305.1 Pseudomonas sp. HY13-MNA-CIBAN-0226 | reverse complement strand
CAGTAAGGTCAATGCTGGCAATGCAGATCAAGCATCGCAAAGAGCTGCCACTACGCTCGGTGGTATCCAAGAGAGGCTTGGGCGTATACAGTCTGAGCAGCATGTCCAGCGTATTGCTATTATTAATCAGGACAATCAAGTACTCGCAACGGTAGGTTATGGCGTTGAAGAAGCGTGGCCTATGATCGAAACGACCGGCAAGTTTTTATCGCAAAAGCCAACACCTATCGGTAACGCCTATGGCAGTATGCTTGGGGATTTTGACGGTCAGCAAC
>NZ_JBEOPS010000226.1:0-275 GCF_040310305.1 Pseudomonas sp. HY13-MNA-CIBAN-0226 | reverse complement strand
ACTCTCCACACACCAACCGCTACCATCGATAACGACCCCATCCGTTGCAACACGGCTGCCTTGTTTGGCACGCAAAATATCATCAATTTGCACATCTTTAAGAGCCACATTATGAAAATCACCATTTGGCTGTTGCTGTTCAACTTCATCAGGCGTTAAGGACAACAATAAATCGATACTGTTAAGGCTGTGCTTTTTAGTGCGCTCTTCTAGATATTTACCCGTTCGCACAAAAGCAATGACCATGACGCCTGCTTCAAAATACACAGCAGGGC
>NZ_JBEOPS010000225.1:0-276 GCF_040310305.1 Pseudomonas sp. HY13-MNA-CIBAN-0226 | reverse complement strand
CCCGGGCACTGAGCACACGGATAAAAGTGTCCTGCGCCAGGTCGGCCGCGTTGTCCGGGCAGCCGAGCTTGCGTCGCAACCAGCCGGTGAGCCAGTGGTGATGGTCGTTGTACAACACTTCGACGGGATTGGACGGCTGCAACGCGATCACTCCGCAAGCATTCAATATGCTTTAGAGAACAAGAATTGTTCGCATTGTAGGGCGCGTGACCAGGTTCGGCAATCGGCGAAGGGAGGTGATTCATCTGTTCTCTTTTGCATATGAGAATATTTATC
>NZ_JBEOPS010000224.1:0-276 GCF_040310305.1 Pseudomonas sp. HY13-MNA-CIBAN-0226 | reverse complement strand
GACCAGAACATTCAAGTACTGCCAATGAGGCGGGGGAGAAAAAGGCGGTTTGACTGTCCGGCTCGCTCCTGCGGTTGAACCTCCTGGCGAACCCATCAGTACCTCTTCGTGGTGATTAATTCGGCAGCCATCCGGGGCACTGATACAGCAATGCCAGGCGCACCCTTTTTATTGTTATCGGCTTTCAACCTATAACCTTTCGAATGGCTTTACGCCGATACAACAACTACGAAAAACGCCGCGAAAATCTACCGTCCCGCACCGCGTTTACAGCAC
>NZ_JBEOPS010000223.1:0-276 GCF_040310305.1 Pseudomonas sp. HY13-MNA-CIBAN-0226 | reverse complement strand
CCATATGGGTGCGGTAATAGGCGCCCTCGGCGCCGAGCTTGATTGCCACGGCTTCGGCGCCCTGGTCGAGATAGAACGCGGCGATGTCTTGCGGGTCGTCGAACCCGGTGAGCAGGCGACCTTCGCCCAGGCCCGGCAACACCCAGTCGGCCAGAGCGGCGAGGGCATTGATTTCGCGGATCATCTGCGCCTGGCTGGCCCACAGGGACGGGCGCAGGTTCGGGTCGAACGACACGCTGCGCCCGGCCTTGCGCATTTGCGTCATCAGCTCGAACG
>NZ_JBEOPS010000222.1:0-276 GCF_040310305.1 Pseudomonas sp. HY13-MNA-CIBAN-0226 | reverse complement strand
GTATATTGGCTTGGCATCGTAAATTGTACGCGCCATTTGCCATCGGCTTGTTGCATACTCACTGGTGCCGTCATAGCAATTTTCTGCGAATCACCATCACTCTTTTTGTTATTAGGCTGCATCGTAACAGGCGCTGTCATGCTAATCTTACGACTGCCACCAGTTGGGGCAGTATTATTGCCAAAAATATAATCTGCTAAAATCTTAAATCCTGCACGACTGGCAGCATCTTGATCACCCATTACCCAAGTCTGTGCCACCAACTGGGCATCATAA
>NZ_JBEOPS010000221.1:0-276 GCF_040310305.1 Pseudomonas sp. HY13-MNA-CIBAN-0226 | reverse complement strand
AAGTAACGTCTTTCTGTTTCAGCTGGTGTTAAATAATTGTTGAAAGTGTGCGGTCTCACGGTTTGATAGTAGCCCCAGATATAATCACTAATGGCACTTTTAGCCTCAGCGATATTCTCATAACCGCCCTTTGGCATCCACTCTGTTTTGAAGCTTCTAAAGAAGCGCTCAGTTGGGGCGTTATCCCAACAATTTCCACGACGGCTCATACTCTGTGTCATACCGTCGCAATCATCGATTGATTCAGCAAATTTCTTACTGGTGTAATGCGTGCCC
>NZ_JBEOPS010000220.1:0-276 GCF_040310305.1 Pseudomonas sp. HY13-MNA-CIBAN-0226 | reverse complement strand
CCACTGGGTTTCGTAGCGGTGATAGAGCACGTGATTGACGTTGATCATGGGCAACACCGTGAAGTCCGACTTCGGGTTGAAGTACACGGTGTCTTCCTTGCTGTTGCGGCTGGCACCCACTTCCAGGCCCAGGTCCACTTGCACATGGGGCGAGCTGTAGAGGCCCTCGCGGCCGGTGAGCAAGGCTTCGAAGCGGTCGTTGCCATCGCTGAAATGGGACGGGCTGAGGGTCAGCTTCCACTCGCGGCTTTCGTTGGCGCGCCAGCGGATAAAACC
>NZ_JBEOPS010000219.1:0-276 GCF_040310305.1 Pseudomonas sp. HY13-MNA-CIBAN-0226 | reverse complement strand
GCTAAATGAGGATAAATGGTATTGCCCAATAGCATACCAAGCAAAATGGCCAATGTTAAGGAAGACAAACCAACGATGCGTCCGTTCGACCACGTCGCCAGACTCGTATTTAACCATAGACAAAATACACTACCGCTCAGCACGACAAACAACCCTGCCAAATGTCGGTTGTTTGGAACATAATGATTCACTGATTGGGCAAAAGCGTGCATAGCGTACGCATCCTATTATTGATAATCAAAATAAGCATAAGCTTATGAATAGACAGTATAAGCC
>NZ_JBEOPS010000218.1:0-276 GCF_040310305.1 Pseudomonas sp. HY13-MNA-CIBAN-0226 | reverse complement strand
AAGTTGGACAGCTCACTCATATTGGTTTTGCCTACAATCACCACTCCGGCTTTCAGCAAATTGTCGACGACCTTGGCATTTTTAGTGGCCGGCGCGCCCACCAAAGCCTTTGAGCCTGCGCTGGTCTGCATGCGGTCGTTGGTTTCAAAGACATCCTTCAGCGCTATCGGCACACCATGCAAATGCCCGCGAACACGGCCATCGGCACGCTCCTTATCGCGGGCCTTCGCCTCACTGAGGGCATCCGGGTTGGTTTCCAAGAATGCATTGCCGCCC
>NZ_JBEOPS010000217.1:0-277 GCF_040310305.1 Pseudomonas sp. HY13-MNA-CIBAN-0226 | reverse complement strand
GAATATGCCGGTGGGCTTTCAAGACCATTTTATCGGCCTGCATGCCAGTACCCTGGTGCGTGATGGCGGTACGTTGCAGATTGGTATCGGCTCCATGGGCGATGCGCTGACCGCTGCCTTGCTGGCGCGCCAGGCCGACAACGAGGCCTATCGCCTGTTGCTCACCGACCTGGATGTGTACCAGTGGGCGCCGTTGATCAGCCGCGAAGGCGGTGTCGAGCCGTTTGCCCGTGGCCTTTACGGTTGCAGCGAGATGTTCGTCAACGGCCTGCTGGTA
>NZ_JBEOPS010000216.1:0-277 GCF_040310305.1 Pseudomonas sp. HY13-MNA-CIBAN-0226 | reverse complement strand
ATCGAGTGTTATCCGACCCATGCGCTATTGCAGTTTCCTCAGTTTTATCGTGACGCCGGACGAGTCGATATTCATAGCGAGCTAAATCACTATTTCAATCACCATTTATACCGTCCGTTTAATCGCACACGTGCGCTATCGACTGGGACTTATGCAGTCATTCGCCGCCGTGCGCTATTAGATTTAGGCGGCTGGTCAGGCGCATCAATTACCGAAGATGCGCAGATGGGTGTGCTGATGCATAGTCGCGGCTTGCGCAGTCAGTTTGTCCCTGAGG
>NZ_JBEOPS010000215.1:0-277 GCF_040310305.1 Pseudomonas sp. HY13-MNA-CIBAN-0226 | reverse complement strand
CATGGTTGGAAGAACAAGCATGAGCCCTGTGCTGTTATTTATCGTTAATGATCCTGGCTTTTTTCTTTCCCACCGCCTGCCTGTTGCGATAGGTGCGCAGGCCGCCGGTTACCGTGTCCACGTAGCGAGTATGCCAGGTCAGGCCGTTGACACTATAATTAAGGCAGGATTTGAGCATCAGGAACTGCCGTTATCTCGCAGCGGACGCAATCCAGTGGCAGAGGTGCGTTTGATATTCGCCATTTGGAAGTTGCTGTGGCGGCTGAAGCCGGATGTA
>NZ_JBEOPS010000214.1:0-277 GCF_040310305.1 Pseudomonas sp. HY13-MNA-CIBAN-0226 | reverse complement strand
GTGCAAGACTTTGATGAGCAGCCGCCAACCTCATTCCAAGTGATACAGATGACGCTGGAGAAAGAAGGTTATGAAGTGGCTCGTGATATTGCTCAGTTTTTAGTATTAGAGAATATGAATGACCCTGATGCTTACTTTAACTTAGCATTTTTGTGTGAGCAGCATGATGACAGCTTTTTAGCACTATTGAGTAGCCGCGAATGTATGCGCCTATACTTAGAGTATTTCCCCAAAAACTTTAATTGGCAAAAAAGTAAGCTGCCATGGGGCATTATGG
>NZ_JBEOPS010000213.1:0-277 GCF_040310305.1 Pseudomonas sp. HY13-MNA-CIBAN-0226 | reverse complement strand
GCATAACAGGTATCGCTGCCCACGATAAAATGGTCAACTCATCCTTGTATTTACCCAATACTGGCTCACGCGCATCGACGACATAAACCGCCATATCACTTGCCAGCAATTGGCGGATAACTTTGGCTTCTTGGCTATAGTCCTCATTGCTACTTAACGCATCACCACCTTGAGCGATATCAGCTGCCAAAAATTGCTGTAGACGTTCAATACCATCGCGACGACTGGCGGTATTGTCCTCCAACCAATCCATCAATCCCGATGCGTCCTCTAAACC
>NZ_JBEOPS010000212.1:0-277 GCF_040310305.1 Pseudomonas sp. HY13-MNA-CIBAN-0226 | reverse complement strand
GGCCGGTATCGAGGGTTTCCAGCTCGGCCAGGTGGGGCACGTTCTGTTCGATCAACTCGCCCAGTTTGCGCATCAAGCGTGCGCGCTCCTTGGCTGGCGTATTGGCCCACTTGGGAAACGCCGCCTTGGCCGCCGCCACGGCCTGCGCGACTTCTTCGGCGCCGCCGCTGGCCACTTCGCCGATGGCCTCGCCGGTGGCCGGGTTGTAGTTGATAAAGGTGTCTTTGCTTTCGACCTCACGGCCGTTGATCCAGTGTTTGATCATGGTGCTCAAGCC
>NZ_JBEOPS010000211.1:0-277 GCF_040310305.1 Pseudomonas sp. HY13-MNA-CIBAN-0226 | reverse complement strand
CCTCCTGCACATACAGCAGATGCCGTGTCGAGACGTCGCGCGCCTGCTCGGCCCGCCCCTCGATGATGGCCAGGTACAAGTCCCGGTGCTGATTGATCAACATGTCGCGGGTCTCGGTACGCTGCTGGTACATGCCACCAATATTCGTCACCACGTTACGCTTGAGCAGGTCGAACAGCCCACGAATGGTGTGCAGCAACACGGCGTTATGACTGGCTTCGGCAATCGCCAAGTGAAACCTTGCATCCGCAGCGCCCTCCTCCACTCGGCTCACCTC
>NZ_JBEOPS010000210.1:0-278 GCF_040310305.1 Pseudomonas sp. HY13-MNA-CIBAN-0226 | reverse complement strand
GTCTTGCCAATGCCAGTGGGCGCCTGGGCCATCAGGCACCGGCCCGTAGTCACCGCTTTGTAGACCGACTCGGCCAAGTCGCGCTGCCCGGTACGGAAGTCGGCATGGGGAAACGCCAGGCTCTGCGCAGCGGCGTTACGTGCGTCACGATGCTGCATCTCTTGCCGCGCCCAGTCCAGGAACAGCGCGCATTGCTGATTGAAGAACTGCTCAAGGCCTGGCGCATCGAATCGCTGGTTCAGCACGGTTTCGCCTTCGCCGACGATGTCGAAGTACAC
>NZ_JBEOPS010000209.1:0-278 GCF_040310305.1 Pseudomonas sp. HY13-MNA-CIBAN-0226 | reverse complement strand
CTGGTCAGGTGCAACACATGCAGACGCGTGCCATGACGTTTGGCCAATTCCACGGCGAACGATGACGAGCGATAACAGGCCTCGGCATCGCGGATCAGCGGATGAGCCACGGCGGGAATATGCTCGCCGAAGCGTTCGCGCAGGCGCTGCTCGTTGGCCAGGATGCTGGGCGTGTGTTCGCAGTGAGCGAGCAGGATGGTCGGCACCTCGGCAAACAGGCGCTCCAGAATGCGTGGATCGTCCACCAGCATATTGCCGGTGGAGGCACCCATGAACAC
>NZ_JBEOPS010000208.1:0-278 GCF_040310305.1 Pseudomonas sp. HY13-MNA-CIBAN-0226 | reverse complement strand
GCCTTGGACCGGGATGCCTTGGTCCAACGGTGCGAGGCTGGCCCAGAGGAAAAACCCGCCGGCACCGACAATGGTCATCACCCAGCCCATTTTTACGAAAAAGCCGGCATCGCGTTCTTTGATTTGAGGTTCAACGGTAAGGCTGCTCATGCGCCTGGATTCCTTCCGGCCTGGTACTGACGACTGAAACTGACACCGGTTTTTTCTTTCGGCGCTTCCTGCTGCCCGGACAATGCGCGCAGCACCTCCTGGCTGGGCCCGAACGCTTGCAGTTGGCC
>NZ_JBEOPS010000207.1:0-278 GCF_040310305.1 Pseudomonas sp. HY13-MNA-CIBAN-0226 | reverse complement strand
GAATTGAACATCACTCGGTAAGCATTACCGGTGGTTTCGCTAAATAGATTTTGCTCGCGACCGACGCAAGTGGCTAACGACATCACGTGTTTTTCACGTAATGGATCAATAGGCGGGTTGGTTACCTGAGCAAATTTTTGACGGAAATAGTCGTATAGTGAACGCGACTTTTTCGACAATACTGCCATAGGCGTATCATCACCCATTGAGCCAATGGCTTCTTCACCTTTGCTCGCAAGTACCCAAATAACTTGTTCTAATTCTTCACGGGTAAAACC
>NZ_JBEOPS010000206.1:0-278 GCF_040310305.1 Pseudomonas sp. HY13-MNA-CIBAN-0226 | reverse complement strand
CAATGAACTCGATAAAGCGATACATCACAATGCGTTGTTGCGCGGACAGCGGTTGGTGACGCTGCACCGAGAACAGCAGTAGGCCAATGCCGACCAACTTGAAGGTCGGTACCAGGATACTGGCGATGAACACCACGGCGGCGATCGGGAACATCCCGTGCTGCACCAACTGGATGACACCCGACATGATGGTGCTGGGGTCGCCTTGGCCGAGGGAGTTGACCGTCATGATGGGTAACAGGTTAGCGGGGATGTACAGGATCGCCGCAGTGATCAAC
>NZ_JBEOPS010000205.1:0-278 GCF_040310305.1 Pseudomonas sp. HY13-MNA-CIBAN-0226 | reverse complement strand
GCTTAGGGCCTCGCATAGATTATCAGTTAACGTCGGCTCATCTTTCTCAAATGAAATTGCTGATGGCGAGGTTTGCAATAGAGAAGACCAAGTATCACTCATATAAACGAGGACATCAGGTATCTTCGGCCCAGGAAATAGGCGAAACCAAGCTGCTGAGATTGAGGAACTCATAACTAATTGCGCCCCCAAGCTGCGGCCTGAACTGTCTGAACAATCAAGTCAGCATCAGCAAGAGCGGTTCTAGCAAGCCAAAACCGACGCCTTAACGGCTTTAC
>NZ_JBEOPS010000204.1:0-278 GCF_040310305.1 Pseudomonas sp. HY13-MNA-CIBAN-0226 | reverse complement strand
GCGTTATGGTAACCTGCAATTGCAAGCGACTAAAAGTGGCGAGTTGGATTTGAATGCGGTGACACAGCAAAAGCAAGACGTCAGTAAGCTACGTCAGCAGTATTTTTCCAAAGAAACCATCACCGCCTTCTTTGGTACAGAGGATGACTATGATGATTATAGTATGGAGATGGTCAGAATCAACCAAAATACCCAGTTGTCTGATGCGCAAAAAGAGGCGGCAAAACAAGACTATATTAGCCGCATGCCGGACAACACTACCAAGGCCAATATTGCAC
>NZ_JBEOPS010000203.1:0-278 GCF_040310305.1 Pseudomonas sp. HY13-MNA-CIBAN-0226 | reverse complement strand
ATCTTTAATACAGCTATTATTGTTCCTTTAGCATCATTCAATCGTGATAAAAAATTTATATCTATAGCTAGATGTGAAGCTATAGCTGAAGTGATTTCAATTGTTGTCGTATTGGTATCACTGTATTATTTAGAGCCTATATGGGCATTATCATTAAAACCTTTAACAGTAGCATTTATAAAGTACATCTTAGTTGTTCTAGGTTCAAAAAATACAGAAATAGGTATGCCGTGGTTTGGTAAAGAGTTATCGCATACATACAAAATACTAGCTTTTTC
>NZ_JBEOPS010000202.1:0-278 GCF_040310305.1 Pseudomonas sp. HY13-MNA-CIBAN-0226 | reverse complement strand
CGGCAATACGGGGTGCGAACAATTGATCCTGGTGCGCGGCAATGCGGATGTGCGACCACACCGCGCCGCCTTTTTGCGCCATGCCGGCCATGTCCAGATTGAGCGTGCCTTTGCCTTCGATAAACGCTGCCATTCCTAGCAAGGCGCCGATGGTCACCACGCCGGTGCCACCCACGCCGGTCACCAGAATGCTGTAGGGCTCATCCAGCGTAACGGTTGATGGCGTGGGCAATGCCCATAATTCATCCGCTTTGGCTGCCAGCGCTTTGGGTTTGCGC
>NZ_JBEOPS010000201.1:0-278 GCF_040310305.1 Pseudomonas sp. HY13-MNA-CIBAN-0226 | reverse complement strand
ACTATCAACAGCATACCCCGACGCTGACGCAAACAGCATTGGGTGGTCAACACTTAGCTGAGCGACTCACGCAATTGGCAACGGGACTAGGCAGAAACGTCAAAGACCATGCCAATATTAAAACTCAGTTAGAGAGTATCGCCAAGGAACAAGACACTAAAACCCATCAGCAAACACCTTACACGCTAATCGACAGCGCAGCAGACACAAGTTATGTCAGTGACGATATACTGATTCATAGAACTATGGGTGAGATGATTAATACCACTCAGCAAGAT
>NZ_JBEOPS010000200.1:0-278 GCF_040310305.1 Pseudomonas sp. HY13-MNA-CIBAN-0226 | reverse complement strand
CACAAGAACATGGCGCACATATTATTGTTGGTACACCGGGGCGAGTTGACGATCATATTCGTAAAGGTACTTTGCGTTTAGATGATGTAGAAACGCTCGTATTAGATGAAGCCGACCAAATGCTAGATATGGGTTTTCAAGATACCTTAGATGCAATTATTGAGCGCATTCCTACTAACCGCCAAACATTACTATTTAGCGCTACGTTTCCACGTGCAATAGAAGCTGTTGCAAAGCGTGTGCTTAGCAATCCAGTAATGGTTAAGGTAGAAGAAGAG
>NZ_JBEOPS010000199.1:0-278 GCF_040310305.1 Pseudomonas sp. HY13-MNA-CIBAN-0226 | reverse complement strand
GACCAACACGCCGACAACGCGGCGGTGGTGAATGATCGGCGCACCAAGGAACGAGGCGTAGCGCTCTTCACCGGTTTCGGCAAAGTAGCGATAACGCGGGTGATCGGCCGCGTTCTCGAGGTTAAGGGGTTCTTCACGCGTCCCCACCAGGCCCACCAGACCTTCATTGGGCGCCATGCTGACCTTGCCGATAGAGCGCTTGTTCAAGCCCTCCGTGGCCATCAGCACAAAACGGTTGGTCTCGGGGTCCAGCAGGTAAACCGAGCAGACCTGGCTGC
>NZ_JBEOPS010000198.1:0-278 GCF_040310305.1 Pseudomonas sp. HY13-MNA-CIBAN-0226 | reverse complement strand
CCCCGCGCCATCGGGATTCCGGACTCCAGCTTGCTGACCCGGTCCGGGTCGCCGCTCAGGGCATGGAAGTCGGTAAAGATATAGCCAGGGCGTACCGCGTTGACACGGATACCCTCACCTGCGACCTCTTTCGATAAGCCGATGGTGAAGGTATCCAGCGCGCCCTTGGAGGCGGCGTAGTCGACATACTCGCCCGGCGAGCCCAGCCGCGCCGCCACCGACGACACGTTGACGATACTGCCGCCCTGCCCGCCATGCCGTGGCGACATGCGCAGCAC
>NZ_JBEOPS010000197.1:0-279 GCF_040310305.1 Pseudomonas sp. HY13-MNA-CIBAN-0226 | reverse complement strand
GGGTATGACATCGCCGCACCGGGCAGCGACTGGCACCTGTCGCCCTTCATCAGCGCCGACTACGCGCGGGTTGAAGTCAATGGCTACTCTGAGAAAAGCAGCCGCTCCACCGCCCTGACCTTTGATGATCAACAACGCGACTCCAAGCGCCTGGGCATCGGCCTGCAAGGCAACTACCGCATCACGCCACAAACTCAAGTTTTTGGCGAAGTGGCCCACGAGCATGAGTTTGAAAATGACACCCAGAAGGTGAACATTTCGCTCAACAGCGTGCAGGGA
>NZ_JBEOPS010000196.1:0-279 GCF_040310305.1 Pseudomonas sp. HY13-MNA-CIBAN-0226 | reverse complement strand
CACAGACTTGTAGGCCGCCATCAGGATGATTGATGGCCTCAACCGTACCATGATGCAAGTGGGCGATACGATCAACAATAGCCAGACCTAGACCACTACCTTGCGTGGTTCGCGCTGTTTCACCACGTTCAAAGGGCTGCATGATGCGCTCTAATTGATCTTCTTCTACTCCATCACCGCAGTCCCGTACACATATCATCAGCTGCTCTTGGGCTTGCTTATTAACTTCATTTTCAGACACCACGTCGCTGTCTTCTACGTCAGCTGTTTCTATGAAAG
>NZ_JBEOPS010000195.1:0-279 GCF_040310305.1 Pseudomonas sp. HY13-MNA-CIBAN-0226 | reverse complement strand
GTCCAGTTATCATAAGGCACATACGAATATAGATAGCGTGCGCCTATGATATGAATGAGGAGGAATATTGAGGCAAGGGCATAGGAGCGTGAGCTAATATGCCAGTAGCGATACGCAAACAGCATTGATGCCAAAAACAACAGCGTGCCTAATTGATGGAGGAGGTAGCTTGACCACTCTAGAGGCTCAATGCTTGCCAGTACCATGACGATAAATACCGCTACAGTACTGACAATGACAGAGTTAAAGTTTCGATGCATTTGCACGCTTCTTTAATTA
>NZ_JBEOPS010000194.1:0-279 GCF_040310305.1 Pseudomonas sp. HY13-MNA-CIBAN-0226 | reverse complement strand
AACTCGGCCTGCAGCAATCCATGCCTCCATCTCACGACGGGAGCCATGGCCTGCACGGGCCAAGACTTTCTGCAATTTTTCACTCATTAGTTGACTCTTTTTCTATATATTTTTTATAAACAACAAGTTAAGCACTCATTGCATCTGTAAATTCAAGGCTATGTACACGCTCATGTACAAAACTATAAAAGTGGCTAAAGTATACTTGAAAGTTTCACAACTGCAAAATCCATGCTTGCGGTAACTTTTTAGTGTGGTTTAATTTGTATTGTGATTAAT
>NZ_JBEOPS010000193.1:0-279 GCF_040310305.1 Pseudomonas sp. HY13-MNA-CIBAN-0226 | reverse complement strand
CTATAAGACCACTCGTAATGCGCTCGATACTTGGACTGACTCAACAAAGTTCTCGCCGTGGCTGGCTAACGGTTCACTATCGGTCAAAGTCTTATTAAACCGTTTGCGTCAGTACGAGCAGGAAGTGATCGCTAATGACTCGACGTACTGGATATGGTTTGAGTTGTTATGGCGCGAGTATTTTTACTGGTATGGCGTCACTCATGACAAGGAATTATTTTTATTCAAAGGTATCAGTCATCAGGCACCAGCCAATCGTCATAATCAACAGCGCTTGGA
>NZ_JBEOPS010000192.1:0-279 GCF_040310305.1 Pseudomonas sp. HY13-MNA-CIBAN-0226 | reverse complement strand
ATCCAGGCCCACGGCGATATGCCCCATGCGCGTAAACGTCTGCAAATCCCGCCCCGGCCCACAGCCGAAATCCAGCACGGTAAACGGCGGCGTGCCCTGGATATGCCGCAGCAGCGCGTCGATGTTCTGGCTCACATCGTGATCGCGGGTGCCTTCACGAAAGTCTTCGGCCACCTTGTTGTAGTGGCCCAGGGTGGCGGCGGTGATCTGGTTGAGGTCGTCGGGAGCAAGTTTCATGGCATGGCGCACGGCTGCGGCTGAGGTAGGGGGACTATACCC
>NZ_JBEOPS010000191.1:0-279 GCF_040310305.1 Pseudomonas sp. HY13-MNA-CIBAN-0226 | reverse complement strand
ACCAATGACCGCGCAATCAAGAATACCTTCACAATCGAGCATGACCGATTCGATTTCGTTCGGGAAGACGTTGAAGCCTGAGACCAAAATCATATCTTTTTTACGGTCTAACAGTCTAAAGTAGCCTTTTTCGTCCATGCTAACGATATCGCCAGTGCGGAAATAACCGTCACTGGTGAAGTCATCACTGCTGTCTCTATTCAGATAGCCTAAGGTTACGTTAGGACCTTTGACACACATCTCGCCAGCTTGGTTGACGCCCACACGATTGCCTTCATC
>NZ_JBEOPS010000190.1:0-279 GCF_040310305.1 Pseudomonas sp. HY13-MNA-CIBAN-0226 | reverse complement strand
GTATAGTAGCCTACTGGTGTGCGCTGATCCCCTTGTTGTTGCTTATGTCCTATCGGGCTGTCACCCAATGCAATGCGATAGGATTTGACCACGGTATCTTTGCTTAATAACTTTAAAATGCGCTCAGACTTGTCAACAAAGACCTTATCGACAATGAGCGTGCTAGGAATAGACTGACCTTTATCAACCGCGTTTTTTGCCTGCGAGGAGGTTTTGACATAGCCTATCGCACTGGTACTAATAATGGCAGTCAGACCAAGTCCTATCGCAATAAACAAC
>NZ_JBEOPS010000189.1:0-279 GCF_040310305.1 Pseudomonas sp. HY13-MNA-CIBAN-0226 | reverse complement strand
CCGATATCGATGACGTGATCCGCTTGGCGAATGGCGTCTTCATCGTGCTCCACGACCAGTACGGTATTGCCCAAATCACGTAAGCGCGTGAGGGTTTTTAGCAAGCGATCATTATCGCGCTGATGCAGACCGATTGATGGTTCATCAAGGACATACATCACGCCCATCAGACCCGCGCCAATTTGACTGGCAAGACGAATACGTTGCGCTTCACCGCCTGATAAGGTTTCGGCAGAGCGGGCGAGTGATAGATAATCAAGACCGACACTGACAAGGAAG
>NZ_JBEOPS010000188.1:0-280 GCF_040310305.1 Pseudomonas sp. HY13-MNA-CIBAN-0226 | reverse complement strand
CTATGTCGTAACCCTCTCGATTGTAGCCATATTCGTTGTAACCGTCTTGATCATAGCCGTCTTCATCGTAGTTAATATCCTCTACAACACAGACTTCATAAGCGTCATCGTCATCATTTTTATTGCATGTATTCGACTCTATACTTACCGCTGCTAACTCTGCCATAGCCTCAGTTTGCCTGTCCTCATGATCACTTTCATCATAAGCACTTTCATCATAATCGCCGTCAGGCTCATAAGCATAAGCTTCTATAATCGTTCTAAGCAAGCTACTAGATCC
>NZ_JBEOPS010000187.1:0-280 GCF_040310305.1 Pseudomonas sp. HY13-MNA-CIBAN-0226 | reverse complement strand
ACTCGCGGCTCATGTCCGGCAGCAGGCTGTTGGTGAGGATGGTGTCGATCATGCGTCCGCCGCTTTCAGTCTCGGTGCAGCGCGAGACGATCAGGTCGACCACGGCGTCGTCATACTCGAACGCGACTTTATGGGTGTTCTCCACACGCTTCTTGATGCGGTTCAGTTGCAGGCGCGTGATCGCCTTGAGCATCTCGTCGCTCAGCGGGTAGTACGGGATGGTCACCAGGCGGCCGAGCAAGGCCGGTGGGAAAATTTCCAGCAGCGGCTGGCGCAGGGC
>NZ_JBEOPS010000186.1:0-280 GCF_040310305.1 Pseudomonas sp. HY13-MNA-CIBAN-0226 | reverse complement strand
ATTATGATTAGCCTTGTTAAACGCGTTTAGTCTACGGTAAGTAGTACTTTCAGCCGTTTTACTCGCTACTTTCATTTTTGTGTGTGAATGGTATAAGTTTATGGATTAAAAGTGCGCTATAAAAAAAGTCGTTAATAGCGCAGTCATTGTTATGTCTGTTATTACGTTATCATTTGCTTTCGATTTTATCATCATTTTCGGTTGTAACACCGTCTGTTGCAGCAGTCTCAGTCTCGAATTTGGACTTATTATTTTGTCCTTGACGGCGTGCTTCTAACTC
>NZ_JBEOPS010000185.1:0-280 GCF_040310305.1 Pseudomonas sp. HY13-MNA-CIBAN-0226 | reverse complement strand
ACTTTATGCAACGCGCTTTTGATAAAAAATAATCTCGCAATCTAAGCAATACTAAATTAAGGGCTCAACAGAGCCCTTTTTTATTGCTTAGCGTACAAGCAACCTCACTGCTCACTTTTTATCACCCTGAATACGTATGCAACCTGTCGTATTCACCACCCTCTCGCTTTATGCTTGATAGCCAAACACGTCGCTAACCCAAGGAACTATTATGCGCACATTGGCACTGCTACTCATGGCTTTTTCAAGTATCACGGTTGCTCAAACAGCTACCGTACAA
>NZ_JBEOPS010000184.1:0-281 GCF_040310305.1 Pseudomonas sp. HY13-MNA-CIBAN-0226 | reverse complement strand
GCTTTATGCTTTGCCGTTTGTGCTGGGGTGTTGCCGATCACATCAGGGTTGAATTCATCCTCTGTAATCTCAGCATCGGTATAGCTGTAGCTTGCATTGATATCTACCCAGTCATTGAGCATGTGGCTGCCTGAAACTTCAAACCCTTTGGACGTAATTTCACCCGTTTGTGTTTGACTTCTATAGTTGATTTCGTCAGCCACCACTACATTTTTTTGGGTGATATCAAATACTGCTAATGTCCCTTGTGTGGCGCGATCGGCGGAGAGATATTTGACACC
>NZ_JBEOPS010000183.1:0-281 GCF_040310305.1 Pseudomonas sp. HY13-MNA-CIBAN-0226 | reverse complement strand
GCTTCATACAGTCTGCGCTTGTCCGCATTAAAGCGACTGGGCGTGCTTGCATCAACGTCTTTTACTCTGGCGATGTACTCTTTGTCAGATGCGAGCTTGCCACTATCAGGTAATTCTCTTTTATCAAAATTACCATTTTGCAAATTAGTCAGTATTTCTTCTGGCGTATCACCTAGCTCTACGTCTAGATGATTAACCAATACCAGCTGTCCTTGTTCGTTTATTTGGGCAAACAACGCAAGCTCGGTATAGGCGGGCCCTCTTTTGACCAAAGCCCCACC
>NZ_JBEOPS010000182.1:0-281 GCF_040310305.1 Pseudomonas sp. HY13-MNA-CIBAN-0226 | reverse complement strand
GCCGACGCCCGCGCTCGCAAGATGCTCGCTGGCCTTGGGTTTACCAACGAACAGATGGACCGTCCGGTCGCCGATTTCTCCGGCGGCTGGCGCATGCGCCTGAACCTGGCCCAAGCGCTGATGTGTCCGTCGGACCTGTTGCTGCTCGACGAGCCGACCAACCACTTGGACCTCGATGCGACCCTGTGGCTGGAAGACTTCCTCAAAAGTTACCAGGGCACCTTGCTGTTGATCTCCCACGACCGGGATTTCCTCGACGCCGTGGTCGATAACATCGCCCA
>NZ_JBEOPS010000181.1:0-281 GCF_040310305.1 Pseudomonas sp. HY13-MNA-CIBAN-0226 | reverse complement strand
GGATTAGATACTCTCTGCTTATCAAGATTGATCAGTGTTAACTGACTAGAGCTATAAAGCATTAGGCGGCTAAGGCTTGATTCAATATCATCAATGTCATCACCACACCCTACCATCGTTGAAGGGTTGCCACCAATTAGCAACGTTTGATTAGTAGATAAAGCATAAGACCCACCAGCCCCATTGCATCCGACAGAAAACCCAACACCTTGGCTAAAACTACTTTGCTGAGGATGGCTATAATCATGTGAACCAAGTCTGTAGTTTGCAGTAATAGGTAC
>NZ_JBEOPS010000180.1:0-281 GCF_040310305.1 Pseudomonas sp. HY13-MNA-CIBAN-0226 | reverse complement strand
CCACACCACCCATACGCTCTCAGGTGTGCAGCAGACTCTGAATGCGCTGTCGGAAAAACTATCCCAAGAAGAGCAAAGCGCAAAGAGTCAGTTGATCAGCAGCTTTGGAGCGCTGAAAAAACGTCTGGAGTCCTGCGGCGAAACGTTGATCGACAACTTCGCCAGCAAGGTGCGTAACGACGTTTATGCACGAATTGAAAAAGATATAAGTAACGACGCTTTCAAAATCGCCCTCACCGAACAGCTTGAAGTTCAGCAGCGACAGCTGAGCAAGCAACTGC
>NZ_JBEOPS010000179.1:0-281 GCF_040310305.1 Pseudomonas sp. HY13-MNA-CIBAN-0226 | reverse complement strand
GCGACGTCTCGTCTATTGACTCCTCTGACCCTTTGTCTTTTGAGTTACCTGAAAGCGAAAAGCGTCAAGATTTTAGCGATGACCCTACCATCAAAAACATCGAAGACAAAGATGGTAAAAGATACACCACGCTAAACTTGTCCAACTATGCCAAACAAGTCAATGATGCCGTCTGGTCACCAAGCATGAAGGTCAACTCAGCGATGACTATTAAAATGCAGGCATTACTCGATTGGAACCATGCTTCACCGGGTCCTATCGATGGCGGCTGGGGTATGAAC
>NZ_JBEOPS010000178.1:0-281 GCF_040310305.1 Pseudomonas sp. HY13-MNA-CIBAN-0226 | reverse complement strand
CCCTCGACGACCTGCGCGGCCTGACAGTTGGCGTTTCCCCCGGCTACCTCTATGGCGACGCGTTCAGTGGGTCCAACACCTTCGAGCGTGAACCTGCGCCCAGCCATGAGGCCAATTTTGGCAAACTCATGCTGGGGCGCGTCGATATGGTGGTGACTGACCGACGCGTGGGGCACTACGTGATCAAGGCGCTGGGCCTGGAAGGTAAGGTCAGCCAGGCGTCGGTGGTGGTCAGTCGCCAGCAGCAATTTCTTGCGGTACGCCGTGGCGCAGGCATGGAC
>NZ_JBEOPS010000177.1:0-281 GCF_040310305.1 Pseudomonas sp. HY13-MNA-CIBAN-0226 | reverse complement strand
GGACAGCTCTTCACGGCTGGCCTTGCCTGTACGTGCGGCATTGGCCAAACGTGCGATTTCTTCGGCAGTGCCCCACAAGCTGCGGGCTTCTGCATGGCGTACCACCGGCACCATCAGGCCCACGTCGCTCTGGGTGGCGACGCCCACGTGCACGGCGCCGAGGCGCGTGATGACCTGGGCTTCGTCGTCGTAACGGGCGTTGATCTGCGGGAAGTCGCGCAAGGCCACAACCATGGCCCGTACGATAAACGGCAGCAGGGTCAGCTTGCCGCGTGTCGCAC
>NZ_JBEOPS010000176.1:0-281 GCF_040310305.1 Pseudomonas sp. HY13-MNA-CIBAN-0226 | reverse complement strand
ATCCGGTGCGACGGGTCGGCCTGCTCGGCCGCGCCGGCGATCGCGATCACGTTGTCGAGGCTCATGACCGCATCGGCGATCACGATCGTCTTCACGGCGTCCCACAGCCGGTCGGCCGGCTTGATGTTGTCGTGCGCGTCGGCGGCCGGCGCCATCAGCTTGATGCCGATCCACAGCAGCAGCAGCCCGCCGCCGAACTTCAGGAATGGCACGTCGAGCAGCGCGACCGCGAACGTGATCAATGCGACACGCAACAGGATCGCCCCGGCGGTGCCCCAGAC
>NZ_JBEOPS010000175.1:0-281 GCF_040310305.1 Pseudomonas sp. HY13-MNA-CIBAN-0226 | reverse complement strand
ACATGGCGCAGCTTGAGGCCGTGGCTCGGGGCCTGGCAGTCATCGGCGCACACGGGCTGGCCGGTCTGTGCCTGGAGCATCAGGCGCAGGCTGTCGGTGGTCAGTGACACCACCATGTCTTCGGCGTTGCTGTCGTTGGCCATGATGATCACCGCCAGCTGCTGATCCGGTAGCAGGGTCAATTGGGCGACGAAGTCATCGCCGCCACCGCTGTGCTGGTAGGTACGCACGCCGGGGCCGATGGGCTCGTCACCGCAGGGCGCCAGAAACCAGCCCAGGCC
>NZ_JBEOPS010000174.1:0-282 GCF_040310305.1 Pseudomonas sp. HY13-MNA-CIBAN-0226 | reverse complement strand
GGGGAGGCAAACCCGAGGGTGCGCTGGGCAAGGCCATCGACGAACAACTTGGCGGCTTTGACAGCTTCAAGGAAGCCTTTACCAAGGCGGCGTTGACGCGTTTCGGCAGTGGTTGGGCCTGGTTGAGCGTTACGCCACAAAAAACGCTGGTGGTGGAAAGCAGCGGCAACCAGGACAGCCCGCTGATGAGCGGCAATACACCCATCCTCGGTCTGGACGTCTGGGAACACGCTTACTACATGCAATATCAAAACAGACGACCCGAGTACATCAATGCATTTT
>NZ_JBEOPS010000173.1:0-282 GCF_040310305.1 Pseudomonas sp. HY13-MNA-CIBAN-0226 | reverse complement strand
CGACCTGTGCGTCGAAGCCGTCAACGCATTGTTCGCCAATAACCCGGATTTGAAGCGCGAGTCCATCGACGCGCTGATCGTCGTTACCCAGAACGGCGATGAAGAGGGCTTGCCCCACACCGCCGCTATCGTGCAGGACAAACTGGGCCTGCCGACTCACGTGGCCGCCTTCGATATCTCCCTGGGCTGCTCCGGCTACGTCTACGGCATCTACGCGATGAAGGGCTTCATGGAAGCCGCCGGCCTGAAAAACGGCCTGCTGATCACCGCCGACCCGTATTC
>NZ_JBEOPS010000172.1:0-282 GCF_040310305.1 Pseudomonas sp. HY13-MNA-CIBAN-0226 | reverse complement strand
CGACCGGGAAGAACACGGCCTTGCCGACCACGACGAGCTTCAACTGCTCGTCGACGCCGATCAGCAGGATCAGCAGCGGAATCAGCGTGAGCGTCGGGAGTTGCCGCAGCAGGTCGAAGGTCGGCCGCAGGTAGTCGGAGAACAGCCGGCTGCGCGCGAGCAGGACGCCGAACGCGGCGCCGCCGGTCGCGCCGATCGCGAAACCGAGCGCAAGACGATGCAGCGTGATCGACAGGTTGTCCCGCAGTTCGCCGGTGTCGAGCAGCGTGCGCAGCGTCGCCG
>NZ_JBEOPS010000171.1:0-282 GCF_040310305.1 Pseudomonas sp. HY13-MNA-CIBAN-0226 | reverse complement strand
CGATCATACGGTATCGTTATTTATTTAAGAAATTGAAAAACCGAACCATCAGAAATTTACTCATAAGAAACTGAATCGACTCATTCGCTCAACCCAAGGATCGGTCAAAAAGCGAAAGAAACATTGGCGGTCGTCGCCTATCATGGAGGAATAAAATGACGAGTCATATTAGTAAGTCACAGCAGCCAGTTTTAGGTAACAATGCTGTCGATCCAAAAACACCAGAGGGCACACAATGGCGAGCAGCATTGTGGAAATTCCTGTTATTTTCCGCCCTTGGTA
>NZ_JBEOPS010000170.1:0-282 GCF_040310305.1 Pseudomonas sp. HY13-MNA-CIBAN-0226 | reverse complement strand
GCGTTTACCCCCGCCAAGTCGTTAAGCGTTCCCTAGCGCATAACGCTGCGGCCGCCATTTTGGTTCACAACCATCCCTCGGGTTGTACAGAACCCAGCCAGGCGGATCGCGTCTTGACCGCACGGCTGAAGGAGGCCTTGGCCTTGATCGAAGTGCGTGTATTGGATCACTTCATCGTGGGTGAAGGTCGTCCTCTCTCCCTTGCCGAATACGGCTGGCTTTAACCCTCACAGGCGCCTTCGGGCGCCTTGTTCATTTTCATTCTGGAGAACCCTCATGAAC
>NZ_JBEOPS010000169.1:0-283 GCF_040310305.1 Pseudomonas sp. HY13-MNA-CIBAN-0226 | reverse complement strand
CCATACACTGGGTCGTAACCGACCGCGATCAGCTTATCCAACGCTTCGCCGCTCAGCTCCAGGTCCAGCTCGCGCTCAGCCAGGCGGCTACGCAGGCGGCCCAACTGGATCTCGGTGATGCCCGCGATCTGATCCCGCGCCAGAGGCTCGAAGATCACCACTTCGTCGACCCGGTTGATGAATTCCGGACGGAAGTGCGTGGTCAACGCGTCCATCACCGCCGCACGCTGGGCTTCACGATCACCCACCAATTCCTGGATCTGCGCAGAGCCCAGGTTGGAGG
>NZ_JBEOPS010000168.1:0-283 GCF_040310305.1 Pseudomonas sp. HY13-MNA-CIBAN-0226 | reverse complement strand
ACCTGCACTTCAGGCCAGCGATGGGCGACCACACGGCTCAAGTCATAACCATTGAGCAAACCGGGCATTTGAATATCACTGACAATCAAATCCACCGGGTCATCGCCGCGCTCCAGGTAAATCATCCCTTCGTCTGCCGATGCAAACGATGTCACCACCGCACCAAAGTCTTCCAGCACATCCACCATCAACGCCCGAATGATCTCGTCGTCTTCCAATACCAAAATCGATGGCTGAGCCATGATCCTTACTCCACCATCAGGGGTTCAGTAAGGTGGAGTGG
>NZ_JBEOPS010000167.1:0-283 GCF_040310305.1 Pseudomonas sp. HY13-MNA-CIBAN-0226 | reverse complement strand
CAGGAATATACTTCAACTCATAATCCATTGCTGTTTTGTTGAAGTTCTTAACTGCTTTAATATTTTTGCTAGCGTTAATTTTTGATTCAATGTATCCAGTCACGCCGTATTTCAATGTTGATGGAACGAAGCTTTTGAAATGCTCAACCGCTGTTGCTATTAAAGCCATGCTTATTTCAGCCTCAACATCTTTACTCAAGCTTTTAATTGCAGCATAAGACTTAGAAGAAGAAATAGGCGTTAGCTTACCATTTCCATCAAGTGGCACTTCAAAGGTTACTGG
>NZ_JBEOPS010000166.1:0-284 GCF_040310305.1 Pseudomonas sp. HY13-MNA-CIBAN-0226 | reverse complement strand
CCAAGTGCACTGCCTGCACGTGCAGGCCCGCAATGTGGGGCATGCCCGCGGCGTGGGTGCACGGTACTTGCTGGAGCAAGGCGCGCGGTGGATTTCCTGTACCGACGCCGACAGCCGCGTCGCCCCTGACTGGCTGGTGGCCCAACTGGCTCAAGGTTGTGACGCGGTGTGCGGCACAGTCACCGTAGACGCCTGGAGCGAAGGCTTCGACCCGGCGGCGCAGATCCGCTATCACCAGGCCTACCAGGCCCGCGACGGGCATCGGCATATCCACGGTGCCAACC
>NZ_JBEOPS010000165.1:0-284 GCF_040310305.1 Pseudomonas sp. HY13-MNA-CIBAN-0226 | reverse complement strand
ATTTTGAGCAGGAATCATACGACAAGCCTATGTTTAAATAATAATTCAACTAATTATGGTTGATTCCATTTAAAAGAGAGTAAAGGCAACCGAGTGCAGAATTAGCAATCATACTTCAAGTTGGGTAAAGGCTGTCACTCTTTTATAGCGGATTGACTACATAGTGCGACTATTGCTTGTCTGAGACTGATATTATGCTAAATTAGAGAGTTATTCAGTCGTGTCTTAGCTTTACCAGTATTTGACTCATCGATTAAAACGTTTTGACGTTCTCTGCCTTATTA
>NZ_JBEOPS010000164.1:0-284 GCF_040310305.1 Pseudomonas sp. HY13-MNA-CIBAN-0226 | reverse complement strand
CAGTGAGCGCCTGCACGAAGTGTTCGCCGCGGCCAAGGAGGCGCGACGTGCGCTGATCTTCGGGCAGTTGATCATCATGGTGGTGTACCTGCCGATCTTCGCTCTCACGGGCGTGGCCGGGAAGATGTTCCACCCCATGGCTTTCACGGTGGTGATTGCCTTGCTCGGCGCGATGATTCTGTCGGTGACCTTCGTACCGGCGGCGATTGCGTTGTTCGTCACCGGCAAGGTCAAGGAAGAAGAAAACTTCGTCATGCGCAGTGCGCGTCGGGTGTATGACCCGG
>NZ_JBEOPS010000163.1:0-284 GCF_040310305.1 Pseudomonas sp. HY13-MNA-CIBAN-0226 | reverse complement strand
GCTTTCGATAATCGCTGCTAGCTTATCCGCAGTATCTTGAACGGAGTGATTACTTTGCATCGTCACCAAACCCTTCTCAGCATTGATAGCAGTCATCGTTTCTGGCGTTGATTGCACCTTATCTGGCGCGTTTAAAATATTTTCAACACTGGCGCAAGAGGATACAGCCAAAGCTAACGCCGCAATAGAGATAATTTTAAGCATAAAAAGTCCTTTTTTATGGTGGTTGTTTATTCAGTGATTGATGGTTAGCAACATCGAATATTCATTGTGAGCTATAACAC
>NZ_JBEOPS010000162.1:0-285 GCF_040310305.1 Pseudomonas sp. HY13-MNA-CIBAN-0226 | reverse complement strand
TAATGGCGGGGGTGGGCGGGGGTTCGCCCGATTTTATTTTTTTCCTTTTTATAAAATTGCCGCCCCCCCCCCCCCCCCCGCGGCCACCCCCGCTCCCACCGCGGCGCTGCGTAGACCTTTAGAAGGCGTCGCCGGGGATGCGCACGTAGCCTTCCATCAACACCCGCGCACTGCGGCTCATGATGGCTTTCTTCACCACCCATTCACCGTCCACCTGGCTGGCCTCGGCGCCGACGCGCAAGGTGCCGGACGGGTGCCCGAAGCGCACGGCATTGCGCTCTACGC
>NZ_JBEOPS010000161.1:0-285 GCF_040310305.1 Pseudomonas sp. HY13-MNA-CIBAN-0226 | reverse complement strand
GCTCTATCCAAAAGCAACCTTGGAAATTGGCCTTCTTTTTTTGTTTTCTAGTGCTGTTATGTGATGGGGCTGATATTGGGATTCTCGCCTTTACCCTGTCAAGTCTCAAGGTAGAGTTTGGATTGACCAATATACAAGCGGGTGCTTTGGGGAGTTGGTCGTTATTTGGCATGGCCATCGGTGGATTTTTCGGTGGTTGGGCCTGTGATCGTTTTGGCCGAGTACGTGTTATCGTGATTGCGACAGCGATGTTCTCTGTGTTATCTGGTTTTAGTGGCTTTGTAC
>NZ_JBEOPS010000160.1:0-285 GCF_040310305.1 Pseudomonas sp. HY13-MNA-CIBAN-0226 | reverse complement strand
GATTATGTTTGGTAATCCGAAAGCGGGTACGCCATTGATGAATTGCGAGCAAAGCGTCGCCATTGACTTACCGCAAAAAATCCTCATCAGTGAAGATGCCGATAAAAAAGTTTGGTTGTCGTACAACAATCCTGAATATCTCAAAGAGCGTCATAATATAAAAGGTTGTGATACTGCTATTGATAACATCGCAACAGCCCTTGATGGCGTTAGTAAAGCAGCTATTGCGAAATAAACTTCTAGCAAAAACCTGAACAAAAAAAGGTGGGATACAAAAGCATAACC
>NZ_JBEOPS010000159.1:0-286 GCF_040310305.1 Pseudomonas sp. HY13-MNA-CIBAN-0226 | reverse complement strand
ACCGTACGCCGCGTAATGAGGATTATACGGCGTTTGAAGAGGTACTGGCGCAGTCTGATGTGCTGAGCTTGCATTGTCCATTAAACGAGCAAACCCAGCACCTTATTAATGCAGATACTCTGGCAAAAATGGCTAAGCAACCACTTATCGTCAACGTTGCTCGTGGCGGCGTTGTCGATAGCCAAGCGCTGACCGATGCCATTAATAGCGAGCAAATCATCGGTTATGCTAGCGACGTGTTTGAGCAAGAACCTATCACCGACGAGGATCCACTACTCAGCATTAG
>NZ_JBEOPS010000158.1:0-286 GCF_040310305.1 Pseudomonas sp. HY13-MNA-CIBAN-0226 | reverse complement strand
TAGTGGCGATAGTCATCATCAAGTCAGTAGCGAGTCTCTCAATATCATAGCCGATGGTCAGTTTAGTATGACCAATGCCAAAGAAAATATCACCCTATCCGCCCATACAGGGAAACTGGAAGCAACCGCCAAGCAAGATGTGAACATCGCCTCCTCCACCAAAGAGGTAGAAGTCGTGGCAACCAATAAAGTGACGATAACGGCAGGCGGTGCGAGTATTACTTTGGATGGTAGCAATATCACTATCGCCGCCAAAGAGGTGACGGAAAAAGCAGGTAAGCACAGT
>NZ_JBEOPS010000157.1:0-286 GCF_040310305.1 Pseudomonas sp. HY13-MNA-CIBAN-0226 | reverse complement strand
GGCCATCGCGGGCGGCCTTGGCTTCATCGGACACATTGATTTCTTCAAACGCCTGGGGTGGCCAGGACACATCGCCGTCCAACACCGTACGCACGGCTTTCTGGATATCTTCCATCGCGCTGGACTTGGGAATGAAACCGCTGGCGCCAAACTCTTTGGAGCGCACCACCACATCGGCTTCTTCCTGGGCCGAGACCATCACCACCGGTATTTGCGGGTATTGCCCACGCAGCAGCACCAACCCGGAGAAACCGTAGGCGCCCGGCATGTTCAGGTCGAGCAACAC
>NZ_JBEOPS010000156.1:0-286 GCF_040310305.1 Pseudomonas sp. HY13-MNA-CIBAN-0226 | reverse complement strand
AGATGAGTGTTAAGACAAGGCTCACGACCAAAGTTCAACCCGAATTGCAAAGAGGCCGCATCATGCCTCAGATTTGACATTTCATTGGCGTCAATTCTGTGACAAATATTGAACCGCCTACAGGCTTTATGCCAGCACTGATTTGCGTTTTTGCGGACTGGTTGGAAAAAATCCCGCGAGTGCAGCGAAGCTCGTCAATCTTCGCCCAAGCCTGCACGGCATCCGGGTTGAAGGGCGCCCGTCCTATAGCGATATGGCCTTTTGCCCTCAAGCTTAAGGTTAGTAG
>NZ_JBEOPS010000155.1:0-287 GCF_040310305.1 Pseudomonas sp. HY13-MNA-CIBAN-0226 | reverse complement strand
GGCATCATCGACTACGGCACGATTCGCTCGGGTGAGTTGTCCCGCACGGCATTCAACCCGCGCGAAGAGAGGACCACTTCGCTGGTGATCAATTGCGGCACCACGCCTGCCAGGTTCGGGCTCACGTTTACCGATTTGCAAGCGGGCAGCAAGGTGACGGGCATCCTCGGCGCGGGCTTCACCGAAGCACAGAACTATGGTTTGGGTATGGTGGGCGCCCGGCGTACCGGTGGCTATTCGGTCACTCTCAGGGACCTCAGGTCGTCCGGCACGACGCTGTTTCCGAT
>NZ_JBEOPS010000154.1:0-287 GCF_040310305.1 Pseudomonas sp. HY13-MNA-CIBAN-0226 | reverse complement strand
CAGGTGGTTCTTACTCACCGCGATAAATGCAGCCACTGGTGCACGTCTCGTGGATACGGATCGCACTGAGTTCCGGCAGCAGAGGTTTCAACTCCGTCCAGATCCACTTGGCCAGCACTTCGCTGGTAGGGTTTTCCAGGCCGGGAATGTCGTTGAGGTAGTTGTGGTCGAGGCGTTCATACAGTGGCTTGAAAATCGCTTTGATCTCCGAGAAGTCGCGAATCCAGCCAGTATGGGGATCCAGGTCGCCGCTCAGGTGGATGGCCACCTTGAACGAATGCCCATGC
>NZ_JBEOPS010000153.1:0-287 GCF_040310305.1 Pseudomonas sp. HY13-MNA-CIBAN-0226 | reverse complement strand
AGCCGCAGCAAAGCCGCCTGTCGTCCCTGCAACCTGGGCCGGTGGTCGGTACGTGGCTGGCCGACGACAATCTCGATGCCGGCGCTTTCCGGCGCTGCGCCAACCTCGATTCACCGGCCGCGTGCAACTGGCTGATTCCTGCCCACAGCACCGCGCCGTTGTGCGTGGCCTGTAGCCTGAACCGCACCATCCCTGATCTTTCCGTTGCGGAAAACCCCGAACGCTGGCGCAAAGTCGAAACCGCCAAGCGCCGACTGGTGGCGCAACTGATCAGCCTGGGCCTGCAA
>NZ_JBEOPS010000152.1:0-288 GCF_040310305.1 Pseudomonas sp. HY13-MNA-CIBAN-0226 | reverse complement strand
GGATATACGCGTCGAAGGTGCTGCGGCCAAACATCAGGTAGGGGATCAACGTCAGGTAGGGCATGAACATCAGTGACAGCGCCCAGGCGATCGAGCCTTGTGCGGTGCGCACAGTTAGTACCGCGTGGATCGCGGCGAGCGTTCCCAGAAAGTGCAGCGTGGCAATGACGTAGGCGAGCAGGTGCGGGCCAAAGAAATCCATGAACGACGTAACTCCAGGCAGTCCAGTGCGTAACAGACCATGAACGGCTGTGAATGTCGCTATTTTATTTGCCATGCAACACTGGC
>NZ_JBEOPS010000151.1:0-288 GCF_040310305.1 Pseudomonas sp. HY13-MNA-CIBAN-0226 | reverse complement strand
ACTTAGCATTAATGCTGGAACGTTTTATTTTTGATGAAATAAATATAAGTAAGTTATCTGTTAAAGCTGATCTTGATACAGCGGCCGATTGGCAAACTAATATTGCAATAGATGTTGGTTCGGCTTTAGTTGCTGAGCAACAAATTAACAGTGTAAAAATAGATGCAACAGGGGATAAAAAAGATCATCAACTTACCGCATCTGTTGATGCGCAACAAGGTGCAGTTGAGTTTGAAGTTAATGGTCAACTTACCAATGCGATTTGGCAAGGTGCATTGAGCAATGTGC
>NZ_JBEOPS010000150.1:0-288 GCF_040310305.1 Pseudomonas sp. HY13-MNA-CIBAN-0226 | reverse complement strand
TGATAAGGCTGAGCAAAATAAATATCAGCCTTCAACGCTGTTGCCATCGTTTCATGGTCAGCAAACTCTTTACCGTTATCAAAGGTGATACTTAACGCCTGTTCACCTTTTAGCATGCCAATACAAGCTTGTGTGACGGCTACTGCCTTGCGATTGGGTAGCGCTTTGATCTTAGTCTCTCGAGTTGTTCTATCCACTAGAGTGACAAGCACACCTTGATGTCCACGACCAACCACCGTATCCCCTTCATAATCGCCCATACGACTGCGCGCTTCAATGATACTGGGA
>NZ_JBEOPS010000149.1:0-288 GCF_040310305.1 Pseudomonas sp. HY13-MNA-CIBAN-0226 | reverse complement strand
ATCGCTATCGACAGGAGTTTTATCAAGTCACGCAAGCGATTGCTGGGGCAAACTCTCTACATAAGCGTGCGGCGGCTGATGTCACCAATGTCGAGGCGTTGTTACAGCTTGGCGACAATACCAATCCCGATGCCAATGACCAACACATCGTCAGGGTTGTCGATTGGTTGTTGCAGTATGCCTTTGAGCAACGCGCCAGTGATATTCATTTGGAGCCACGTCGCGAGACCGGAAAAGTGCGCTTTCGTATTGATGGCGTATTACACACCGTTTATGAGATGCCGCTGG
>NZ_JBEOPS010000148.1:0-288 GCF_040310305.1 Pseudomonas sp. HY13-MNA-CIBAN-0226 | reverse complement strand
GGCTTCTACCATCGGGCCGGGGAGGTGCGACCGCGGGTGGAGACGGCACCGGCCTGGCGCGATGTGCTCTTGGTAAGCCTGCGCCGTGTCGAGGAGGCACAGTCTGCATGAGCCACGATCAACAACTGAATCTGTCGACCCGCAACGCTCGCCTGATCATCTTTGCCCGCGGTGTGTCGGATTTTGGCGCGTTCCTCAACATGGTGGCGTTGTCCACTTATGTGTACTGGCTCAGCCAGAGCGTAGTGTTTGTCAGCATCTTCCTGGCGTGCCGGGTCACCGGTGGGA
>NZ_JBEOPS010000147.1:0-289 GCF_040310305.1 Pseudomonas sp. HY13-MNA-CIBAN-0226 | reverse complement strand
GAGTAATTGAGCGGTTGATAATGCCAGATACCAGACTGACACTCAAACGTCAGCGCTTGCCCCGACATGTTATTAGAAGAGCCATTGCTTAGTGAAGTATTGTTAGATAAAGCGTGGTCGGCGCTATTATTTGCTGTTTCTGTATGGTTATTGGCAGCCTGCTCATAAAGTAATTGCTCACGTCGCCAAATCGCTTTTAGGCGGGCGACCAACTCTCTAGGGCTAAAGGGTTTGGCACAATAGTCATCACCGCCCATCTCTAAACCTAAGATACGATCGACCTCATCAC
>NZ_JBEOPS010000146.1:0-290 GCF_040310305.1 Pseudomonas sp. HY13-MNA-CIBAN-0226 | reverse complement strand
GCTCTGGAATGGACGTTACGAGCGTGCACTTACTTCCTTAACACAGGCCAAACAGTTGGCTGAACGTATGCAAACGACGGGGCAAGCAAGTAGTGCACGTCCGCTATTAGCGAGCATAAATGCAGAAATTAAAGACGTAAAAACCGCCAAAGACTTTAAGCCTTAGGCGGTTATGTGTATCTTTGAATCACCATTTTTAAAATTAGCACACGCCCTAGGCATTGATATTAAACAATGGTGTTTATTACAAAGCTATCAACCTTGCAACGCGTCTTTTACCAGCTTAGAGA
>NZ_JBEOPS010000145.1:0-291 GCF_040310305.1 Pseudomonas sp. HY13-MNA-CIBAN-0226 | reverse complement strand
TAACCAAGTGTTCGATCAGTTGCAGATCGAAGTCTTTCTGTAGGTCGTTGGTCAGGTAGTGCGTCAGGAACACGGGCAGGGCTTGAGCAATGTGGTCGCGAGCTTGCGAGCTTGCCGATTGCCAGTAGAGACGCACCAACTGTGTCCAGAACCGCGCATGCCGCCCTTCATCAAACAGATGATCGGCCATCAGGCCGCGGACAGAGGATTTGACGCTGCCGTCTTTGGAAAACGCTGCGACGTCATGGGTGACGGTGTTCTCGGCGATGGCGACGCCGATCAGCTCAACGG
>NZ_JBEOPS010000144.1:0-291 GCF_040310305.1 Pseudomonas sp. HY13-MNA-CIBAN-0226 | reverse complement strand
CTCCCATTTATGCCCGATGCCCGGCGTGCGTTTCATCTTGAACCCGGCGGCATTGATCAACCGCCTTACCCAGCCGGTGCTGGTGAAGGTGCTGATGGTCGAACCTGGAGCCGCCAGGCGTGCCAGTTGGGCGAACAGCTCGGCGGTCCACATGTCGGGGTTTTTCGCCGGGGCGAACCCGTCGAGAAACCACGCATCGATTTGGGCGTCCAGTTGCGGCAATTGTTCCAGCGCATCGCCGATCAGCAGGGTCAGGGTCACGCGGCCGTTGTGCAGTACCAGGCGTTGGAA
>NZ_JBEOPS010000143.1:0-291 GCF_040310305.1 Pseudomonas sp. HY13-MNA-CIBAN-0226 | reverse complement strand
CGGTCACCCTGGGGATGAAAATCGCCGGTTGGCTGGGCGCGGTGACGCGCAGTCGCCAGCGCCTGGCCGAATTGAAGCCGCGCCTGCTGGTGCTGCAATTTGGCGGCGCATCAGGCACGTTGGCGGCGCTCGGCGAACACGCCATGCCGGTGGCCGAAGCCTTGGCCGCCGAGTTGCAACTGGGTTTGCCGGAACAACCCTGGCACACCCAGCGTGACCGTCTGGTGGAGTTTGCCAGCCTGCTAGGCCTGATCGCCGGCAGCCTCGGCAAATTGGGCCGCGATATCAGCC
>NZ_JBEOPS010000142.1:0-292 GCF_040310305.1 Pseudomonas sp. HY13-MNA-CIBAN-0226 | reverse complement strand
CACCAATGTTGCCCATCGTCTTTAATTTTGCCGTCCTCAAAATTGCATAGTTCATCGCCATTTTTTTCCTATAATTGAGTGTTATTTTACTAAAGTGTACTTACTACACCATAAATTCGCTTGTTAGGAAAGCGTGATTTTTGCAGCAAAAGGCGGTAAAAAAGGGCTATTTTTCACTGTTTTTCAACTTGGCTGTTTACAGATTGTAAACACCTTTTTTCTTTATAAATCAATAACTAAGAACGATTTTGTTTGCACTTTGCAAACACTTCAATTTCAATAAACCTAACAA
>NZ_JBEOPS010000141.1:0-292 GCF_040310305.1 Pseudomonas sp. HY13-MNA-CIBAN-0226 | reverse complement strand
CAATACTAAAGCGGCGGCCCGATACCGCCAGAGGCGATGACAGGGATTGATAGCTGTTTGACGGCAGCTGGGATGAGCACCAAGCCACCGATATCTTCCTCTCCTGAGTGACCGGCACACTCAAAACCATCAATAGATATCACGTCGACACCGTGGCGCTCAGCAGATAAGGCGTGACGAACCGATACACATTTATGAATGGTGATTATGTTAGCCGCTTTGGGTTTTGCCATAAAGTCTCTGGGATTATTGCCAGCGGTTTCTAAAATCTTGACCCCACTTTCGATAATGG
>NZ_JBEOPS010000140.1:0-294 GCF_040310305.1 Pseudomonas sp. HY13-MNA-CIBAN-0226 | reverse complement strand
GGCTAGAAGCATTGGGTGTGCCGCAATCCTCCTTAGAGAGTTTTCCTGATTCCTTTAAAGCAGGTATGGCGAATCGTGCCGATAAGTTGCGCGATACCGATGGCAATGATCCTGAAAACTGGATGGCACCTTTTGGTGATAAAGGGGATATCAATGTTTGCGCTTCAATCATTGCCGATAGCAAAGAAAAATGGCAAGCAAAACTTGCTGAACTAAAAGAAAACATGCAAACGCATATCGACTATGAGCATCCTGCCAACGGTGATATCGAAATCCTCATGGAACACGATTTTG
>NZ_JBEOPS010000139.1:0-295 GCF_040310305.1 Pseudomonas sp. HY13-MNA-CIBAN-0226 | reverse complement strand
GAAGGGCACCCTGGCCAACCTGCTGGTGCACGACGCGCTGGAAGAAATGCGCCTGTCGGCCAACACCCGCGAAAAAGAAGGCATCAAGGAACGCGTCAGCTTCCGCCTGGAGCGCCTGGTTGCCGCCTGTGGCCGTAACATGAGCAGCGGCACCGGCGTACTCGCCACCATCGGTTCCACCGCGCCCTTCGTCGGCCTGTTCGGTACCGTGTGGGGCATCATGAACAGCTTCATCGGCATCGCCAAAACCCAGACCACCAACCTCGCCGTCGTTGCCCCCGGCATCGCCGAAGCC
>NZ_JBEOPS010000138.1:0-295 GCF_040310305.1 Pseudomonas sp. HY13-MNA-CIBAN-0226 | reverse complement strand
AAACCGAGTTGGTCGACATAGGCGCGTTTTACCCTGGCGTCCTGGCTCACCTGCGGCTGGTAGTGGTCTTTCGCGACATCGCACATGCTGTTGTAGAGGGACGAGCAGAGCTCCATGCCCACCTGGCTCTGGTGCTGTTCTGCCTCCCACAAGAGCCCGTGGATGCGAAAGAAGATTCGAGTGATATCGTGACCTACGAAAATGTGGACGTCGCTGGCATTGCGCTGGTGGGCTTCTCCTAAAAGCTGCACCACCTGGGCCTGGAGCTTCTTCTCAGTCGCCGATAGTGCTTTTG
>NZ_JBEOPS010000137.1:0-300 GCF_040310305.1 Pseudomonas sp. HY13-MNA-CIBAN-0226 | reverse complement strand
ACTATTGGTTTAACATTAACCACCAAAGATTATCAATTTAATAAATGATAGCGAATTTGCCATCATGCCTTTTTATTATAGAGATAACGTCCGCTAACTTTCATTGCCTAATGATGACCCACAAGTAAAATAAAAAGTTAGGCATTTACACCATCTGCATAACTTTTATTGTTATATTAAAAAATTTTACTTTTTAAAGAACTCGTTAGACCTTATGATATATAGGCTGAGGGAACTAACTGCGACCTATAGAATACTTGCGAGCTGCCAGTATAGCGTAAAAAACACAAAACTGTGCCG
>NZ_JBEOPS010000136.1:0-301 GCF_040310305.1 Pseudomonas sp. HY13-MNA-CIBAN-0226 | reverse complement strand
ATTGTTGATAGAGCATTGGCGAAGCGGGTGGAGAAAAGGTATCAGATTATGGATGAGATGTTGGAGGGTTTAGAGCGTTTGTGATAATAAATGCCATATTTCAGACACAAAAAAACCTGCTAAAAAGCAGGTTTTGATATTTGGTCTAAGATGTACTATCCGAAAATGGTGGGGCTGGAGAGACTCGAACTCTCACACCTTGCGGCGCCAGAACCTAAATCTGGTGCGTCTACCAATTCCGCCACAGCCCCATTTTCGTTACTCTATCATTATTGGCGTTTAAATTCAAACACAACATAGA
>NZ_JBEOPS010000135.1:0-302 GCF_040310305.1 Pseudomonas sp. HY13-MNA-CIBAN-0226 | reverse complement strand
GTATCTGATGATGAGGTTCAAAACATTGAAGACAGGTTAAACAACAGACCAAGAAAACGATTAGGGTTTAAAACGCCAAACCAGGTGTTTTATTCCATTACTTAGCGTTTCACTTGGTGTGTTAATCTAGGCTTTCAAAAGCAGCTCATGCAATCCTTTATCGATACTGCCTTGGAAGCTGAGATGGAAGACCATCTCGGCTACCCCAAGCATGAGAAAGCAGATAAGCCTAATAAGCGCAATGGACACACTAAAAAAACCGTCCGTAGCGACACAGGCGATCTTGAGATCTCTACCCCAAG
>NZ_JBEOPS010000134.1:0-302 GCF_040310305.1 Pseudomonas sp. HY13-MNA-CIBAN-0226 | reverse complement strand
ATTATAAAGTGATCAAAGATAAATTTGCTTTTAAGTAATGAGTATATAAAGGTCTTTACTTGAGACAAAGGCGTTATCTGATTGTTAGTTTCTATACTTTGCTCAGTATTTGAAGTGTGAGCATTTTCTAAGTTGGATGGTTTTAAGATAAAGGTTTCAAACTGGGTTAGCAGCTGTTTGTCATCAAGTGCGATGTCTTTTTTATATGAGGACTGCACGTTAACCATGATTCTCAAAGCATGTAAAAGAAAGCTTGAGAAATTCACTAAGCTATAGTAAGTCTCACTATTACCGTCATCTTC
>NZ_JBEOPS010000133.1:0-305 GCF_040310305.1 Pseudomonas sp. HY13-MNA-CIBAN-0226 | reverse complement strand
CATACCAAAGGATCAGCTCGAAATCGATCTGACGCGCGTCCGTGAGTTCGCGAAAATACTCGCCAAGAATTTTATGGAGTGTCTCATGCTTCCAAACATCTTTGCAGCCTAGGTGATAGCCCGTTTCGCTGAAGTAGTAATCGCAATCCCAGTGGGTGATCTTTGCGTAGGGCGCGCATAGCCGATCAAGCATGAGTTCGCGGTCGTGCTTGTCTAAAACTCGATAGCCGCGGGAAAGTTCTGGAAGGTAGATGCCATATGGCTTAATGATCCACTCGAGGCAAAATGAGTGAATGGTCCCGATC
>NZ_JBEOPS010000132.1:0-309 GCF_040310305.1 Pseudomonas sp. HY13-MNA-CIBAN-0226 | reverse complement strand
GCCTTTATCCGCGCCGGTGACAAACCCGAAGTGGCCCGCGAATACATCGTCGCCCTGCAAAAGGCGCGGCTGCCGGAGCCGGCACTGCGCCTCTCAGCCAAGCGCCCGGGGTTGGTGGACGCCGTCACCCAGCGCCGCCTCGAAGGTGACCTTGCCGCCGAGCGTGTGCGCATGGCCGAGTTCGCCACGCGCAGCGAAAAGGAACGCTACGTTATCGCTGACCGTGCCCTGCAGGACTACGACAAACTGATCAGCCGCTGGGCCCCCGACGCCACAGCCAAGGACGATGTCATCCGCTGGCGCATCGAC
>NZ_JBEOPS010000131.1:0-311 GCF_040310305.1 Pseudomonas sp. HY13-MNA-CIBAN-0226 | reverse complement strand
CCTCTAAGGTATCTAGCGCAGCAAACAGCTCAGTCACCGCTTCTTCATAAGCCTCTTGCGTGCTTGCAAATCCTGATTTGTAGACACCATTATTAACGGTAGAATAAACAAAGGCATTAATCTCATCAATCTCTGCTAATAATTCTGACGGTAGAAAATTACCTGCTAGTGCGCCAACCTCATCGAAGGCTGAATTGAGCATACGAATGATTTCAGACGATTCATTGCTAACGATCGTTTTGGTTTTTTTATCCCATAATATTGGCACTGTCACGCGCCCGGTGTAGTCGGACTTTGCCGCGACATAGATC
>NZ_JBEOPS010000130.1:0-312 GCF_040310305.1 Pseudomonas sp. HY13-MNA-CIBAN-0226 | reverse complement strand
AAACTGAGCAGCCTATAGTGGAGCAACTGACTAAAGAAGAAAGTCAGGCAGCTAAGTCAAAAACCACGATTGCCAGTTATAAAAACATGATTGAGAATGTGGCGGAGCAACTATTGCCACAAACAGGTATGTTTAATTTAACCACGCCAAAAGTACCAAAGGCGCGCAGCCGTAAGCCAAAGACTGACCATAAAAAACCAACGCAAGCTGAAAAGCTAGAGTCTGGTGAGTCAGACAGCGAAAGCTAATTGTAGAGCCCAAAAGCAAAAGCCCCAAAGTTGTCAGCAACTTTGGGGCTTTTTTATTCTATAG
>NZ_JBEOPS010000129.1:0-313 GCF_040310305.1 Pseudomonas sp. HY13-MNA-CIBAN-0226 | reverse complement strand
CAACGACAGCGCCTATGTAGTGCGCCTGGCGCCGGATGTGCAACTGCTGCCACAAGGCACACTGGCGACATTGCCGCGCACTTACATTTTGCCAGGTGAGGCATTGGTGGCGAAGGGCGAAGGTCCGTTGGGCAATGTGGCTCACGTAGAGATCCAGCCCGCCACGGTCTACGGTTTTTCGGTAGATAACTACCGAGCGCCGGTCACCACCGATGAAGGTTGATCGGTTCATGATCCCTTCGAGGCGGGGCATCGCTGGTACTGCCTGGCCCGGTCGGTCCAAGTTGTCCATCGGCTTCGCGGCGCTCTGGAG
>NZ_JBEOPS010000128.1:0-316 GCF_040310305.1 Pseudomonas sp. HY13-MNA-CIBAN-0226 | reverse complement strand
GTCGGCGGTTTCCCCTGCACCTGGTATGAGGATCACCACACCCTCGGCTTCGGCGCTGTTGGCAGGTTTCCACAGCGCCAGGAACGAATCGCTACCCGCCTGCAATTGCTGTTGCTCCTGCTGCGGCACCTGGCGTTCGAGCGCATTGGCTTCTTGCTGGCTACGCTCGGGTAAGGGCTGGCGTTCAGCCGGCTTTTCGATGGCAGGCGAGGGCGCATCCTCGGCCTGGACAGGCAGTGCGCTGGTAAACAGAAGTGACAGGCACCATGCTGGCAGTGCCGAACGGTGAAGAAAAAGCATCGTTGATTCCCGGCCA
>NZ_JBEOPS010000127.1:0-316 GCF_040310305.1 Pseudomonas sp. HY13-MNA-CIBAN-0226 | reverse complement strand
ATTTCTTGGCTCTAATCAGCTGCCAAATTGGCAAATGCTGAATATTCATGAGCCGTTAGAGCATGTCTTGTCTTTGGTCGTTAATCAATATCCGCAAGTGCTGCTACAGCGCGACTATGATTTGTCGTTGCCCGAGCTATGCGCTGATAGAGATCAATTGATTCAAGTGTTTTTAAACCTCATTAATAATGCCTGTGAATCGATGACTGAGCTTGAGCAAGCTCTGCAACAAAGCGCGCCAGCCGCCGCTCATCAATTGCCCTTAGATACTTTGCATAGTCATCTTGATATTGAGGCCAAGTATCAACCAAAACTG
>NZ_JBEOPS010000126.1:0-316 GCF_040310305.1 Pseudomonas sp. HY13-MNA-CIBAN-0226 | reverse complement strand
ACTTTATCCGAGGCGATTATCGAGGCGTTTTGCGAATACTATCGTGACACTGATTATGGCGACACTGCGCCAGTAGAAGAATTGGATGAAGCCAGTCTCGCCAAGCAACCTAACCTGAATAAATACTATCAGCAAATGGCAGATTGGGATTGGCGTTTTGGTAAAACCCCTGAATTTACCCATCACATTGAGACGCGATTTGATTGGGGCATCATTGATTGTCACCTTGATGTGAAGCAAGCAGTGATACGCGATGTGGTTATCTTCTCTGATGCGCTAAACGTTGAATTAATTGACCTATTAAAAGACACATTGA
>NZ_JBEOPS010000125.1:0-317 GCF_040310305.1 Pseudomonas sp. HY13-MNA-CIBAN-0226 | reverse complement strand
AACATCAATAGTACGCTGCTCTCCTTCAGCATAAGCTTTTAATATTTTTTGCGCTTTAATAGAACTAAACCGTGGGTCATCACTGATAGATTTTTTAATCTCGTAGTACGATCTTAACGTCGTATAATTATTCAAGACATCGAGAATAAACCCCTCTTGGATAGCTTGCTTCATGCTATATAGATCAAACACTTTAAAGCTACCATCTTCTTGCTTGATACCGAACTTCTCAAGCGTCGTACCCTTTGGTGTGGCTGTAAAAGCAAAATAGCTAGCGTTGCCCCGCATCTTACGAGACTCTATTGCCTGAATAACTC
>NZ_JBEOPS010000124.1:0-320 GCF_040310305.1 Pseudomonas sp. HY13-MNA-CIBAN-0226 | reverse complement strand
GCCCTGTGGTGGTCGATATCCCGAAAGACATGACCAACCCGGCCGAAAAATTCGAATACGTTTTTCCCAAGAAAGCCAAGCTGCGTTCCTACAGTCCGGCCGTCCGTGGGCACTCGGGGCAGATCCGCAAGGCGGCAGAAATGCTCCTGGCGGCCAAGCGCCCCGTGTTGTACTCCGGCGGTGGCGTGATTCTGGGCGGCGGTTCCGCGCCACTCACCGAGCTGGCCAAGCTGCTCAACCTGCCGGTGACCAACACCCTGATGGGCCTCGGCGCATTCCCGGGTTCGGACCGTCAGTTTGTCGGCATGCTCGGCATGCAC
>NZ_JBEOPS010000123.1:0-321 GCF_040310305.1 Pseudomonas sp. HY13-MNA-CIBAN-0226 | reverse complement strand
CTTCAAGGTGGGCAAGGCAATTGGCGCGACGCCGCACAAACAGGTTATCGCCCAGATTCTCGGGATTTTTGTCGGCAGCATCGTCGGCGTATTCGCGTACCTGGCGCTGATCCCCGACCCTCAAACCATGCTGCTCACCGAACAATGGCCGGCCCCGGCCGTCGCCACCTGGAAAGCCGTGGCCCAAACCCTGACCCACGGTTTGGATTCACTGTCCCCCAGCATCCGCTGGGCCATCGGCATTGCAAGCTTGTTCGGCGTGCTGCTGGGCATCCTCGACAGCACATTACCCACACACCGCGCCCGCTACCTGCCGAGTGC
>NZ_JBEOPS010000122.1:0-323 GCF_040310305.1 Pseudomonas sp. HY13-MNA-CIBAN-0226 | reverse complement strand
GGATAAAGCCAACCCACAACATTGGCAATCGGTAGTCTGGACGTTGCCGCGCAATCAAGCATTGGCGTTGATAGAGGAGGACGCGCGCGTCATTGCTGATAAATTGGCTGCTGCCAGTAACTATGAGCTAGGTGCTATCAGTCAGATTGAATCAATCGCGAGTTTTCCATTGACTGCGCAACAAGCAAAGAGCTATGTCGCAGATAATTTGGTCTTAATCGGTGATGCGGCACATGGCGTGCATCCGCTGGCAGGTCAAGGGTTGAATCTGGGCATGCTCGATGTGCAGACGTTAAGCGAGCAATTGTCACACGACTTTGCCC
>NZ_JBEOPS010000121.1:0-326 GCF_040310305.1 Pseudomonas sp. HY13-MNA-CIBAN-0226 | reverse complement strand
ATGCCCCAATAATGCGCGCCTTAGATGCCTTGCTAAAAGTTGGGCTTGGCTACCTAAGACTTGGGCAACCAGCAACCGAGTTGTCTGGTGGCGAAGCACAGCGCATCAAGCTTGCTGCCGAACTGCAGCGTACCCAGCGCGGCGATACGCTGTATGTGCTCGATGAACCAACGACTGGCTTACATCCTTCTGATGTCGCGATGCTGATGGCACAGTTAAATGGGCTGGTCGCAACTGGTAATACGGTGATTATGGTTGAGCATGATATGCAAGTCGCTAGCAACAGCGATTGGATTATCGATATGGGTCCGGGTGCTGGTGATGAG
>NZ_JBEOPS010000120.1:0-327 GCF_040310305.1 Pseudomonas sp. HY13-MNA-CIBAN-0226 | reverse complement strand
AACAAGGTCCAGGCACTATTACTGCCGCAGACATCGCGTTACCGCATAATGTAGATATTATCAATCCAGAATTGGTATTAGGTACATTAAGCGACCGTGGTCATCTTAAGATGAGTTTGCGTGTAGTAATGGGTCGTGGATATGAGCCAGCAAACCAGCGCCGTGAAGATGGTGATACGAAAGCAATTGGCCGCTTAAAACTTGATGCAAGTTTTAGTCCTGTGCTTCGTGTTGCTTATCAGGTTGAGAACGCACGTGTAGAACAACGTACTGATCTTGATCGTCTTATCATTGAGCTTGAAACTAATGGCACTATAGATCCAGAAG
>NZ_JBEOPS010000119.1:0-334 GCF_040310305.1 Pseudomonas sp. HY13-MNA-CIBAN-0226 | reverse complement strand
CCCCTGGGCGCCCATGCTCAAATCCGGCCACTTCGGTGTAATGGGCCACCTCTGCGCGGCCAGTGCCTGACCTCCATGAGAAGGATCTTATGCAGCATTCCTCCAGCCTGCCGGCCCGCTTCCCCCTCACTGGCCCCCAACAAGACATTTGGCTCGACCAACTGCGCGTGGGCGACTCGCCGCTGTACAACATTGGTGGCTACCTGGATTTTGCCGGCACCGTCGAGCCCGAACGCATGCAGCGTGCCGTCGCACTGTTGGTGGCACGTCACGATGCACTACGCACTCAACTGCACACCGACGCCAATGGCCTGCCTGGGCAAACATTCGCCCC
>NZ_JBEOPS010000118.1:0-334 GCF_040310305.1 Pseudomonas sp. HY13-MNA-CIBAN-0226 | reverse complement strand
GCCACCAACCGCGACGGCCTGATGGCCAGCCCGGCGCGGCTGATCGTGCCGGCGGGCGGGCGCCAAGGCACACGGTTGCTGTACATGGGCCAGCGCGACAAGGAGCGTTATTTCCGCGTGCGCTTCATCCCGGTGGTGCCGGAAAAAGAAGACGACTTTGCCGTGACCGACGAAGAACGGGCCGATTACAAGGACGCGCTGGCGGCCGGGGTCAACGTCATGGCCGGTTACGGCACGGTGTTCTTCGTACGCCCACAGAACACCCGTTTCGACACGCAGATCAGCCAGACCACCAGCCAGTACACCTTGCGTAACGCTGGCAACAGCGTGGTGG
>NZ_JBEOPS010000117.1:0-336 GCF_040310305.1 Pseudomonas sp. HY13-MNA-CIBAN-0226 | reverse complement strand
AAGCGCAAGTTTCTGAGATCATGGTGAGTGTCGGTGACATGGTTAGCGCTGACCAATCTATTTTGCTGATTGAGTCTGATAAGGCATCGGTTGAAGTACCGGCACCAGAAGCAGGGAAAATTGAGAAAATACTGGTCGAAGCTGGTGATATGGTTGCCAATGGTCAAGATTTTATCGTCATCATTAGTAGTGGCTCAGAGGCGGATAGTGCCAATAAATCAGCAAATGAATCAAAAACTGAGTCAAAAACCGACAAACAAACCAGCTCAAATGACCAAAAGCAGGCGGCGGCTGAGCCAAAGCAAGCATCTGTAAAAGAGACGTCAACCAGTACAC
>NZ_JBEOPS010000116.1:0-336 GCF_040310305.1 Pseudomonas sp. HY13-MNA-CIBAN-0226 | reverse complement strand
CCTTAGCCTGATCCGTTACCAGTGAAAGTAACGTTCAGTCTATCTTTCTATCACATACCCAAATTTTTAAAGAACGAACTAGTCAAAGACTAGAAATCAACATTCACCATCACAACGATGGAATGCTCATTTCTAAGCTTTACACAATCAGAAGCAGTAGTGGTGGAGCCAAACGGGATCGAACCGTTGACCTCCTGCGTGCAAGGCAGGCGCTCTCCCAGCTGAGCTATGGCCCCGTATTTCTACAGGCGTTTCCCACACAAAATTGGTGGGTCTGGGCAGATTCGAACTGCCGACCTCACCCTTATCAGGGGTGCGCTCTAACCAACTGAGCTA
>NZ_JBEOPS010000115.1:0-338 GCF_040310305.1 Pseudomonas sp. HY13-MNA-CIBAN-0226 | reverse complement strand
ACTCGACTGCGTAATCGAATTCTCTCAACGCCCGGAGAACGCCGCCTGAGGCGATGGGCGTAGTAAGTCGAACGGGTGATTTCGAACACCTCGCACAAGCAGTCAACAGGTTCATGGGCGCTTAGCTGATGGATCAGTGCGAACGCTCGAGATCTTCCGACATCAAGAGCGCGGTAGCCTTTTTTAATATCGATTTCTCTCGTTCAAGACGGGCGATTCGGGCTTCCAGCTCCTGGATCTTTTGCTGCTCTGGGGTGAGCGCCTTGCTCTGCGGGGTGACGCCTGTGCGTTCCTGCAGAAGCTGACTGACCCAACGGCGCAGGGCCGACTCGCCAATG
>NZ_JBEOPS010000114.1:0-341 GCF_040310305.1 Pseudomonas sp. HY13-MNA-CIBAN-0226 | reverse complement strand
ACCCCATGGTGCTTCCATACCATTGGTTGGCACACCAAAATCAAAGTTAACGGCAGGATTATTCTCTGGATCGGTCAAAGCAAAGTTAGGCAGCTTGTTCGCCCATTGTTTGAGTAATAACGAATTCTCACTCATGGTGGCAAAGTTTGCGCCATTTATCCAGATGAGATCAACGCTGCCTTTATCATTGTTGTTGGCAGACTTTTCCGCGAGTACGCGACTAACGGCTTCACTGGTGTCGCTCAATTTGACATGAACCAAATTAATATTATATTTGTCATCCACTTCTTCAGCGGCCCACTGTAGATAGGCATTTATTTGCGGGTCACCGCCCCATGCAT
>NZ_JBEOPS010000113.1:0-343 GCF_040310305.1 Pseudomonas sp. HY13-MNA-CIBAN-0226 | reverse complement strand
CAGCACCACCTTGGGCGGTTTGCTCGACAAGCTGCACGTACCGTCGGTGGGGCCAGGCGCGGCGCAGAAGCTCGCGGACAAGTTCGGTTCGCTGGAAGGCGTCATCAAGGCTGACTGGCTCGACATGCGCCAGGCGCTGCCCGAGAAGCAAGCCAAGGCTGTACGGGAGTTTTTCGACAATGCCGACAACGCCAACCATGCCCTGGCTATCGAGCAACAGCTCAAGGACTTCGGTATGCACTGGCAGAGCGAGAAAAAGCTCGTCGAAGGTTTACCTGAAGCCGGGCACACCTGGGTACTCACCGGCTCCCTGGAGCTGATGAGTCGCGATGTGGCCAAGGAC
>NZ_JBEOPS010000112.1:0-345 GCF_040310305.1 Pseudomonas sp. HY13-MNA-CIBAN-0226 | reverse complement strand
CCTTAAATGAGCCTACGAAAAACAATAATACAGAAAACACTGCCCAAAAAACGCCACCAGAAAACGATGCAAATGTAGAGAGCAGTCAGCCTAGCGTTGATAAAAGCACGGTAACAACCAGTAATGACACCTCTGCTAACCTCAAACAGCCCTATCAATTAACCACTGTACGTGCCAGTTTTTCAGGTCGCGTCGAAAAGCTGTATGCTAAAGCTGGACAAGGGCTAGCCGCGCGTCAACCGCTACTGCTACTCAGTGATGAGACTGAATTACACTTTATGGCCACTGTCCCTATTCAAGCTGAGCCTCAGCTTTCGGTCGGTCAGACAGTGAATTTTAGTGCTA
>NZ_JBEOPS010000111.1:0-345 GCF_040310305.1 Pseudomonas sp. HY13-MNA-CIBAN-0226 | reverse complement strand
AACAGTGGCGGCCATGGGCGTGCCCAAGGTGGTACTGGTCAACAGCTACCGGGTGGAAAAAAGCTTCTGGCAAACCCCGTTCCTGGAGCCTGAAGCGGTGCGCGAGCAACTGATTCTCGGCCTGGAACAAGCGCGGGACACGGTACTGCCCGAGATCATTATCGAGAAACGCTTCAAGCCGTTTGTCGAAGACCGGCTGCCGGCCATGGCGGCTGGCACCCTGGGTCTGATCGGCCATCCGGGCGATTACCCGGCTTGCCCCCGAGCCCTGGAAGAACCGGTGACCCTGGCCATCGGCCCGGAAGGCGGCTGGATTCCCTATGAAGTGGACCTGCTGGCCAAGGC
>NZ_JBEOPS010000110.1:0-347 GCF_040310305.1 Pseudomonas sp. HY13-MNA-CIBAN-0226 | reverse complement strand
ATTTTATGTTGCTCTTCTTCAGGTAACGAGGCTATATAAGGATTAATAGCCTTTAAATCCAATGATGTTTGAAGATGAGTATATTGTTGCTGACGATGCTTAGTAGACTCGCGAGCTAAATAAGCAGCTGGAACTGATAATAAAAAGACTAATGCTAATCTTAAAAGAGCATTAGAAAGATCAAAGTTTTGATGAATAGATTCATAGAAAGAATATCCAGCTATCCCAATAATGATTGCCATACAAACCAGTGAACCCGCTCTTAACCACTCGGCAGCTATTTTTTCCTGTTTTGCGCTATCAGCATATTCTGAAACAATAACTCTGCTTGCCGCATTACCTAGAAG
>NZ_JBEOPS010000109.1:0-348 GCF_040310305.1 Pseudomonas sp. HY13-MNA-CIBAN-0226 | reverse complement strand
GCGCGAGCTGACGCGCGCAGTATCGCATGAGCTCCGCACGCCAGTGGCACGTATACGCTTTGCCGTCGATATGTTGGCTGATACCGATGATGAAGACTCGCGGTTTATGCAGCGTGATTATATCGATGAGGATATTGAGTCGCTTAACGGTCTCATTGACGAGATTTTGACTTACGCTAAGCTAGAAGAAGGGTCACCAAAACTCGATCTAGAACCCGTAAATCTCAAAGAGTTGCTCGAACAGATTGAGCGTGAAACCAATGCCTTGGGCAAACCTATCAAGATAGTGACCAACTTGCCCAACGCTAAAGTAACGGCGGTTGCCGATAGACGTTATCTACACCGTGT
>NZ_JBEOPS010000108.1:0-349 GCF_040310305.1 Pseudomonas sp. HY13-MNA-CIBAN-0226 | reverse complement strand
AGGATGAACAGGTCGGCCAGTTCCAGGGCGTCGATGCCCGGTAGTTCGCTGCCTTCGATCAACAGGAAACCGGCGATGTAGCCGTCTACCAGCAGCAGGTTGGCGCTCCATTGCGGGTCGCTCCAGTAGCGGGCCAGGTGTTCGTCGTGGATGTAGAAACGCCCATCGGCCTCGACATCTTCCTGTTCCCAGTCCGAAGACTCGTAGGCGTAGTACTGGTAAAGATTGCGGATCAGTTCGGCTTCTTCGGGGCCGGTCTGGATCAATTCGACGGTGGTTTCAGGCATGGGGCTCTCGGTGGAAAAACGCAGGGCGCCATTGTTCACAAAAGTTCTGCCCACGCCAATGG
>NZ_JBEOPS010000107.1:0-351 GCF_040310305.1 Pseudomonas sp. HY13-MNA-CIBAN-0226 | reverse complement strand
CCCAAGTGCCTTGCAGTGCGTGAAAGTCCGAAGCGGAAAGGGGTGACATGCAAACTCCTTATTGCTGTTCAAAAAAATGTTCAATTGTAGTGAGGCTGACACTGTTCCACCTGTAGGCGAAATTTTTTTCTTTATAAGACAGGTATTTGACAGCTTTTTCATGTTGTATTGACTACGCTTGCAACCAGATCAGTCTGACATGGCTGTGTCATTTGGCTTACTCACCGAAATGAAACCGAAATAATCCCTAAGTTTGTGGGATATTTCAGGGGGCGGAGTGGTCACATCGCCATTGGTCTGCCGTATCCAGGGCGTTGTCCCTGATTTTTGAAGTCTTTTAGACTTCTGAGA
>NZ_JBEOPS010000106.1:0-351 GCF_040310305.1 Pseudomonas sp. HY13-MNA-CIBAN-0226 | reverse complement strand
ACGCCAAGCAGCCCGGCCATCATAGTTGAACGCCAGCTTAAAACTGGATCGCCAGGCCAATAAACACGAATAACAACAAGACCAATGCAGCCAGAGATGATGAATCTCAATGTAATAAAATCAACCGGTCCAAAATCTCCCATCATGTAAGGCGATAGAAAATTAAGCGCCCAGCTGAAGGTGGCAAATACCGCAGCTGCCACCCCCAGCGCGTAGGATCTGGTCATTAGCGCTCCTCAGTAGGCAACCTTCAGGGACATCAGATGACAGGCCCACAATACGTGGAAGTGCGTATTTCCTCGCCGTCATTGATGTCGATAAATTGCGAGCCATAGGCGGTCTGGGTCGGCC
>NZ_JBEOPS010000105.1:0-351 GCF_040310305.1 Pseudomonas sp. HY13-MNA-CIBAN-0226 | reverse complement strand
ATTTAGCCGTGCGTCAGACTCGTCAGCAGGACGCTTGTCTGCGGCAACGGCTATTACTGATAGTAAAGGTGAGGCGCGTGTGGTCTATCAAGCCAATGCTAGCTCTCCTATCGGCGGAGTAATTATTAATGCGCGTTTATTACAAGATAATGCAAATATTGGTAGTAAGACCACTAATCTCACTGTATCGAAAGAGGCTGTATACACCACTTTAGCATTCTCTAATAAGTTATCTTCTGATGATATTTACTATACGGTACGGGGTTCGATATCTGTCATGGATGGCTCAGGTCGTGCTGTAGCGAATCAAGAAGTGTCAATTAAGTCTTATGCAACGGAATATGCTCAAGG
>NZ_JBEOPS010000104.1:0-352 GCF_040310305.1 Pseudomonas sp. HY13-MNA-CIBAN-0226 | reverse complement strand
GTGATATTCAGTCGCTGGGGTGATCGTTTTAATACCAGATTGATGCTGATATCGATCATATTAATGCTGATATCTATGCTGGTGCTATTGTTTGCCGTGACCTCCATCTGGGCGCTGAGTTTCATTGCGTTACTGTGGGGCGCGGCGCTGATGCTGCTGATTATCTCCATGCAAGCCAAAGTCATCATGGTCGATGTCACGGCGCAAGACATGCTGATGTCGATGTTCTCAGGGATTATTAATTTAGGCATTGGCGCCGGTGCACTGTTTGGTGGTTATGCCGTAACGCATATTTCTATATCAAGTGTCGGCTATGTTGGCGCGGCTATCGCCAGTGTGTCGCTGCTCTTGA
>NZ_JBEOPS010000103.1:0-353 GCF_040310305.1 Pseudomonas sp. HY13-MNA-CIBAN-0226 | reverse complement strand
GACTTGGGGGGTGCTGTTTACTGGCGCTTTAGCCTGTAGCTGTTCAAGGCTCAGGGGGGTGTTTTCGTCGAGTGGAATATTGTTCGCCGCTGCCATCACCAGGCTGTAGTCGCCACGGGTGAACTGATGTTCGGGGGCTTGTAACGCTCGCTCAGCAGGTGACCCGGCTTCGGCGTTCTTCAGTTGTTCCCGGGCCTGGGAAACGAACTCGCCCTTGATTGCCGTCTGGTAGTCATCGGTATGCGCGCTCCAGAACGCGTCGAATTTCTGGGTCATCTGGGCCTGAAAGTCGGTTTTCCAGCTTTCGTGCATCACTTGGGACGGCTTGAGGTCGATTTGATTGTGTTTTCCGT
>NZ_JBEOPS010000102.1:0-353 GCF_040310305.1 Pseudomonas sp. HY13-MNA-CIBAN-0226 | reverse complement strand
CATGGCGAATACCCGTCTGCTCGTCTTGCGTATGCTCAAAAGTCAGCTCGACACTGGCAACACTTTTGGCGGATTTATCTTGCGTTCCTGCAAAGATAACATCACTCATTGCCCCGCCACGTAACTGCTTGGCGGAAGTTTCGCCTAGCACCCAGCGAATGGCATCGATGACGTTGGATTTGCCACAGCCGTTTGGCCCGACAATGGCGGTGATGCCATGACGGAAGGTAAAAGTTGTTGGATTGGCAAAGGATTTAAAGCCTGCCAATTTTAAAGATTTTAAACGCATGAATAATCAATAAACTTAGCGAAAACAGGCGGCTATTCTACCTGAAATTGTGACGAGTTTTTAG
>NZ_JBEOPS010000101.1:0-353 GCF_040310305.1 Pseudomonas sp. HY13-MNA-CIBAN-0226 | reverse complement strand
AAATATGCCATTGACTACCCTAGCCGCCCTATTATGGAAGATTTGGGTAACCTAAATGTCTTGGAGCTGGTACAAACCGTCAAATCGGTCGGTCGTGAGAAGCATCGTATGGAAGCCTTTGTGCGCTTTGAGCATACCACTGACGACATTTACTTTGCCCGCGTTGAGCCTGACTTTAATGTTTTGCCATTGATTGGTGAGCACTTTCGTCAGCGTTATCAAGACCAGCATTGGGCGATTTATGATTTGACTCGTAATTATGGTATTTATTATGACAAAAGACAAAGCACGCCCAAACGCCCCGCTGCCCTGCAAACGATTACTGACCTTGATGATGCAGTACTGCGTAATCC
>NZ_JBEOPS010000100.1:0-355 GCF_040310305.1 Pseudomonas sp. HY13-MNA-CIBAN-0226 | reverse complement strand
AGACAGGGCAGTGCAGATATCGACAGGTAAGTCTAACCGGGGTTCGTCGGCATGCCGAACCCCGTGCCTGGCAGTAACTGAAACATCCCACACAACTGCCGGATAAGCTCTACTCCTCGCCTGCGCAAACCTCTGCAAAGTCCCTCGCCTGATCAAACAGTGCGAGGGAGTGCAGATGGTTTTTTTCGTGACGCGTGCGGTTGACGGGGCCGGCACTTGAACCCGGCCATTGGCAGGCTGGCGCTGACGCCAATGAACGTGGAAGCGGTCGACGTTGAAGGCGTCTTCCGTGACTTTCGCGATTGCTTGAACACCTTTGACGAGTGGGCCAAAAGCTTTTGGAGCTTCTCGGCAC
>NZ_JBEOPS010000099.1:0-358 GCF_040310305.1 Pseudomonas sp. HY13-MNA-CIBAN-0226 | reverse complement strand
ACCCTACGCCACGCTTTCGCCACGCATTTGCTAAATCATGGTGCGGACTTGCGTAGCGTACAGTTGTTGCTTGGGCATAGTGACTTATCTACCACGCAGATTTATACCCATGTGGCGACGGCGAGATTGCAGAAGCTGCATGCGGAGCATCATCCGAGAGGTTAAAGTTTCAAATAAAAAATTATTTTTAATAGTTATTAATTTTATATGGAATAAAACATGAAGGAAAAAGTAAGCGGTAGTACGAAACTCAATCATTTGAATCCATTTTGGCTACACTATTTATCCTTAGAAAAGTCTCTCATAGAAATAAGTGATTACGTTGCTATAACTCAATCGAATTTTCATACTTACTCAC
>NZ_JBEOPS010000098.1:0-361 GCF_040310305.1 Pseudomonas sp. HY13-MNA-CIBAN-0226 | reverse complement strand
ACTGAAAACCAAGGCCGAATCCACCGCTATGCACTCCGTTTCGGTTTGCGCTCTGATGGTTGCCTTGGCCCAGCTAGTAGGACTGGATAACGAGCAGATTCGCGAAGCGGGGATTGCTGGACTGTTACACGACGTTGGTAAGATAGTAATTCCGGGAGTTGTGCTCAACAAACCGGGTAAGCTTACTGATGACGAATTTTCGGTAATGCGCAGGCATCCAGAACTTGGTCATGCCATGCTTCTCAAGAGCGAACTTATTCCCAAGTGCGCTCTAGATGTCTGCCTCCACCACCATGAGAAGATCGATGGCACTGGCTATCCGCACAGCCTCCAAGGCCAACAAATTAGTATTTTAGCGCGC
>NZ_JBEOPS010000097.1:0-362 GCF_040310305.1 Pseudomonas sp. HY13-MNA-CIBAN-0226 | reverse complement strand
ATGTAGCACTGATGGTCGCGTCACTATCATGATGCCGCATCCTGAGCGTAACCTAAAAGCCTATAACCATAGCTGGAAACCAGAAGAGTGGGACGAAGACGGCGCGTGGATGCGTATGTTCCGTAATGCGCGGGCTTGGTTGCGTTAAGATAATTTGAATCAGTTTAGGTAATAAGAAAGGTGGGCTTCGGCTCACCTTTTTTGTGTTTGGAATTTGTATTGATCTAGAGTAGGTTGGTGTGGAGCTTGCGACACCCAACGATTTTAGGCTAAAAATGGAATGATGCAGTAGGGTAAGTTAGCGATAGCGTAACCCACCATCTGTGTGGCAAACTAACCCATCTACAGCCATTATGTAAATG
>NZ_JBEOPS010000096.1:0-362 GCF_040310305.1 Pseudomonas sp. HY13-MNA-CIBAN-0226 | reverse complement strand
GTCGCCCATCAAAGCATGGCCGCTGAAATCCAGCCCCAAGAACACCCGCAAGCATCGTGCAAAGACACCAGGCTCAAAGACCCCGCCGAGGCGCGGTTGCGCCGCCAGCAAGGCGTCGGCCACTGTCGGGTCGTTGATCCAGCCGTGCCAGTGATCAACCGGCAGTTGGCTGGTCAGTACCGTCGACCGCAAGCCGGCGCGGTCGTCGATTACTTCCAGCAGGTCGTGCCGGGCGTTTTCTTCCAGCGGTGCCAGCGCCCAGTCGTCCAGGATCAGCACGTCGACCTTCGCCAGTTGCTGCAACGTGCGGCCGAAGCTGCCGTCGCCATGAGCGATCCGCAGTTGTTCCAGCAGGCGTGGCG
>NZ_JBEOPS010000095.1:0-365 GCF_040310305.1 Pseudomonas sp. HY13-MNA-CIBAN-0226 | reverse complement strand
GAAAAAACGCTTTGAGGAAGACGTGCTGGGTAAATTGCAGGCAGGCGTGGATGGCTTATCTTTATTAAGTGGTGAAGATGAAAAGCTTCTGGCAGCAGAATTAGCAGACTTCAACCAGCAGCAAGATAAGCAACGCCAAACCTTTAAAACACTGGGCGAGCAGCTTCAGTGGCTAGATAGTGTGCAGGAATTACAGCAAAATTTGTCTACTTATAAAACTGATTTTTCAACAGCACAACAAGCACAGCAAGTATTCATCCTAGAAGCACAGCGTTTAGATGTTGCTAATAAAGCGTTAGAGATTGATAGTCAGTTTCGCGAGCTAAGCTATAGCCGAGATATGGTTAAACGGCTGGGTATTGAAC
>NZ_JBEOPS010000094.1:0-365 GCF_040310305.1 Pseudomonas sp. HY13-MNA-CIBAN-0226 | reverse complement strand
GCACAGGTCAATGCCTTTGTGCTGCGCTATGCGGTTGATACTTTGACCGAAATTGCTACCCTTGCCGATCCTTGGGACGCGGGTTGGCGAATGCTAGGTATTATTAGTGCGGTGCTATTGACCAAAGAGGTGTTATCGATATTCATCTCGTTTGGTCAGCGCTTTTATGGTGAAAAGATTCGTATCAATCTATCGCGTGATTTATCGCAAAAAATCATTGAGCGTATCTTGACCTACCGTATGGCGTTTTATACCAGTAGCGAAAACGACAGCGGTAAATTACAAACCCGTATCGATTATGGCGTTAGCAGCCTGACCAGTCTGGTGCAAAATTTCTTTATCGATATGCTGCCGCTGTTTGCCAG
>NZ_JBEOPS010000093.1:0-370 GCF_040310305.1 Pseudomonas sp. HY13-MNA-CIBAN-0226 | reverse complement strand
ACGAAAACGTCGCCCGGCAACTGGCCCCCAACAGCCAGGTGGCAGGCAAGGCCACCGTCTTTGTGTTCCCAGACCTGAACACCGGCAACACCACCCACAAAGCCGTACAACGCAGCGCCGATTGCGTGAGCCTGGGGCCGATGCTCCAGGGCCTGCGCAAACCGGTCAATGACCTGCCACGTGGCGCCCAGGTGGACGACATCGTGTACACCATCGCCCTGACGGCGATCCAAGCCGCCAATCGACCCATGGATATCTAAATGCTGGATTTTCTACCTGCCGCCGTGCGCGGGGTGATCGCTTCGCTGTTGCTGGCGCTGAACACGATCCTGCTGTGTTCGTTCCTGTTTATCGTCGCGCTGTTCAAGGC
>NZ_JBEOPS010000092.1:0-375 GCF_040310305.1 Pseudomonas sp. HY13-MNA-CIBAN-0226 | reverse complement strand
CACCACGAGGTTGCGCAGGGTTTGCCACACAATCGGCATCACGCTGAATTGTGGGTTGTTCAGGTCGCCGCTTACCGGCAGTTCGATGGAGATCTTGCCGTCGGAGTCCTTGAGCAGGGCGACAGCCAGGCGAATCGGTAAGTCCACGGCATCGGAGCTGTCGACTTTTTCACCCAATTGCAGTTGCTCGACCACCACTTTGTTTTCAGCCTTCAACTGGCCTTTGGTGATCACGTAGTGCAGATCGAGATTCAGGCGGCCTTTGCGGATGCGGAAGCCTGCGAACTTGCCCGAGTAAGGTGTCAGGTTGGTCAACTCGACACGCTTGAAGCTGGTGGCGATGTCCAACGCGGCCATCGGGTCAAACGGGTTCAC
>NZ_JBEOPS010000091.1:0-377 GCF_040310305.1 Pseudomonas sp. HY13-MNA-CIBAN-0226 | reverse complement strand
GCACTGCACTCAAGCCCGCGGCAAGGCCACTGTCATCGCCACCCACGGAGGTCACGATCAAGCCGTCGACGCGTTTTTCCAGCAACACGCGCAAGTAGCTGCGCTGTTTCTCTGCGTCGTCATCCGAGTTGCAAAGGATCACGCAATAGCCATTACGCTCGCAGTAATCCTCGATACCCCGGGCCAGTTCAGCAAAATATGGGTTGAGGCTGTTGGGCACCAGCAGGCCGATGGTCGCCGTGGTCTTGGCCTTGAGCGAGCGTGCGACGGCACTGGGCACGTAGTCCAACTGCTTGATCGCCGCCTCGACCTTGATGCGTACCGGCTCGCTCACCGGGCGCGTCTTGTTCACCACATGGGACACGGTGGTGTAGGAA
>NZ_JBEOPS010000090.1:0-378 GCF_040310305.1 Pseudomonas sp. HY13-MNA-CIBAN-0226 | reverse complement strand
CCACCAGCCCTTGCCAGGCCGGCAACAGGATTGCCAGGCCAATCACCAGCTTGCAGGCCACGCTGGACCATTGGCCACTGGTGCGCGGATAGGTGAGCACCAGGAAAGTCGCCAACGCCCACCACAACACTGCCGCACCCAGTACCCAAGGCGCGATATCCGGCAGGATGTACATGAAGAACAACAACAGCGCGACCACGGCGGCGTAGGCCACGCGCGGCAACTGGTTGACGAAGCCCGCCAGGCGCGCCCATTCCCAGGCACCAAGAGTCACGACCAGGCCGATGAACAGCGCAAAGCCGGAACCGTCGAGCAGGAAAAAACCGCACAAGGCAATCGGCAGCAGGATCAGCGCCGTGATGATTCGTTGTTTAAGCA
>NZ_JBEOPS010000089.1:0-379 GCF_040310305.1 Pseudomonas sp. HY13-MNA-CIBAN-0226 | reverse complement strand
AGTCAAAGCGCTCGCACCTGCTTCGGTCGCCACCGCACTTGGGTTGGCAAGCAGAGGCACAGCCATAGTCTCGGCGAGCATTGGAGCGTTCCAGTCGGCGCCTGGTGCATCATCGAGGCTTAGCACGGCGCCGCAGCCCGCAGCGCGAGCGCGCTCGGCCAGACTGAAATCGTGCAGCAGCGGAAGCCGATGAACGATACCTGTTGCCTGTAGAGCCTTGAGCCAAGGCCCATCATCCTTGGCTAACAGTATCAGCGGTAATTGTTCACGAATGGCCTGTCTGGCCAGGCTTAGCCAGCGCTGGGCGAGGGTTGGCCGGTTGAGGCTGTCGCCGATCAGCAGCACCTGCAGGAGGGTTGCATCCGATACAGGGTTTGCC
>NZ_JBEOPS010000088.1:0-392 GCF_040310305.1 Pseudomonas sp. HY13-MNA-CIBAN-0226 | reverse complement strand
GTACCTTTGTCGTCTGATTCTCGCTGTCAGCTTAAGCTGTCCCATCAGCCGTGCAATCAGTTTGTGGTTATGAATGAGACCCTCATTCTTAAGGGTTTGGGTGATTCGACGGTAGCCATATCGACCTTTATGCTGATGATAGATACCACGGATGCGCTGTTTGAGTTCGGCGTATTTATCTTGACTACTAAGACTCGCCCTATGGTAGTAGAAACTACTCCGCGCAAGCTTTGCTATGCTGAGTAAGTCAGATAACGTGTGCTTTAGTCTCAATCCTTCGATGAGCCTTGCTTTGTCGCGGCTTGTTCCCTTTCCCGAAGCAAGGCATCGAGCTTTTTTAGATAGGCATTCTCCGCTCGTAGATATGCGTTTTCACGTTTGAGCTCTGCTAG
>NZ_JBEOPS010000087.1:0-392 GCF_040310305.1 Pseudomonas sp. HY13-MNA-CIBAN-0226 | reverse complement strand
GTGCATATCTACGGGGGTGAACTACCACCAACAGGTATTGCTGTGCGGATTTTTCGGTTGGGCGTAGCAGGCACACTGGCGTATGAAGTGCATGGGGATATCAAAGATGCTCCATTGGTTTATCAAGCCTTAATGGCAGCAGGACAACCGTTTAACTTAGTTCGTCTAGGGATGCGTGCTTACGGCATGAATCATACGGAAAATGGTTTTGCCCAAGCCTTTATCCACTTTTTACCTGCTTGGGCCCAAGATGAAGACTTTATGGACTATTTAAATGGCAAATACGATGCTTTGCTTGCCAAACTGCCAGGCAGTGCAGGTGTCGATATCACCCGTCGTTATTTTAACCCTATCGATTTAGGTTGGGGGCATATGATCACCTTTGATCATGA
>NZ_JBEOPS010000086.1:0-393 GCF_040310305.1 Pseudomonas sp. HY13-MNA-CIBAN-0226 | reverse complement strand
CCCCACAATGTGATGATGGGCCTGGTGTGGCTGGCGCGCCCGAGCACCATCAACCCGTGGATACGTAGGCATCTGCACCTCAACCATCACAAGGTTTCGGGCACCGAGGCCGATATGGAAGAGCGCGCGATCACCAACGGCGAACCCTGGGGTATCGCGCGGTTGTTGATGGTGGGGGACAACATGATGTCGGCCTTGATCCGCCTGTTGCGCGCCAAGACCTGGCCGCACAGGGTCAGCATCCTCAAGCGCGTGCTGCTGGTGTATGCACCGCTGGCCTTGCTGCATTGGGGCGCGTGGTACGTCTTCCTGGGCTTTCATGCCGCCAATGGGATTGCCAGCCTGATGGGCGCGCCCATTCAATGGTCAGCCGATACCTTGCAGGTGATGCAG
>NZ_JBEOPS010000085.1:0-397 GCF_040310305.1 Pseudomonas sp. HY13-MNA-CIBAN-0226 | reverse complement strand
ATACAAGCGGGCGTGGCTAAGAGTATGGCTAATATGCCAACAGAGGTATTGCCGAATATCTTGACCATGCTGAGATCAACGCCATTTGCTCGGCTACATCTGCAAAATGAGCGGGTGAGCTTGGAAGCACCAGACAGTATGCTATTACAGCGTTTGGTCACTGATATGCGTACGTTAGCGCCAGCGCTGATGATTGATAGCGCGGCACCACTGCCATTACCTAACAATGGCAGTGGCGTAGAGGATATGGCGGCTATGAATGGTCAGAACCCTCAGTTTGACTCCAGTGGCAGCGCTACAAACAATGTTAATAGCGACGCCTATAACAACAATGCAAGCAATAATGGTGCTGGAGAGTATCAAGCAAGCGATGACGATACGGACGATAGTATGATGC
>NZ_JBEOPS010000084.1:0-399 GCF_040310305.1 Pseudomonas sp. HY13-MNA-CIBAN-0226 | reverse complement strand
CTGTCATACTGCTCACAGCGGCAGTGATCTCAGTCCCTTTAATCAAGCGCCTAGGATTAAGCTCGGTATTGGGATATTTAATTGCAGGATTAATTATTGGTCCATTTGGACTAGCGTTTTTCTACGATTCTGCGTCTATTCTGCATGTTGCTGAGCTTGGTATTGTGATGTATCTGTTTGTGATTGGACTAGAAATGCGTCCATCGTATTTATGGAGTTTAAGAAAAGAAATTTTTGGATTAGGCACATTACAGATTAGTGCCTGTTCATTGGGGTTAATGGCGGTAGGCTTGGCCTATGGCTATTCTTGGCAGGTGAGTTTTGTATGTGCTGCAGGCTTTGTACTCACCTCGACTGCAATTGTTATGCAACTTTTGGGAGATCGTGGAGACATTGCTC
>NZ_JBEOPS010000083.1:0-399 GCF_040310305.1 Pseudomonas sp. HY13-MNA-CIBAN-0226 | reverse complement strand
ATCTATTTGTTTGCAAAAGCTCTTTGATTATAAAGTATATTTTTCATGCTGTCTGCTCTCACGCTGCTGTTAAGATAAGGGTCTGTTGAACATTCAAATGTGGCACTGGCAGTGGCTATTTTTTAGACAATACGCAGTGAAATTTTTGACGCCTAGTCATTCTAGGTTAGATAATTTCGCCATGTATTGGCAAAAAATAGCCCTGCCCTGAAAGGCTGATACTAAAATCACCCCAAACGTTGTTGTAAACCTAGCTAAGGTCTCGACATTATCGTCGGTTTACGCCTGATTTGATAAAAGGTTTGGGACGATTTTAGCAATCAGCAGTCCTGATATTTGAATGTTCAACAGACCCTGATTTACAATGATTATATAATTATCATAAAAACTTACTGAGAC
>NZ_JBEOPS010000082.1:0-402 GCF_040310305.1 Pseudomonas sp. HY13-MNA-CIBAN-0226 | reverse complement strand
GGTCTACCCACAGCAAAACGCTAATTATCAGCGCGCCGTCAATGAAGCGGCAATGGATAGTGGCCAGACGGCAACCAATCTAAATGGTGTGGCTAATAATCAGGCGCCTTTATTTGCAGAGTCTGATTATGGATATTATGACAATGTCGACTATGCCGAGCTCTCTGGTAATGTGATTGTCGATCAAGGGACTCAGCATATTGAAGCCGATAAAATCGTGCTGGACTTAAGCAGTGGTGTTACCGCAGCGCAAGGCAAAGTAATGTTCACCGATCAAGCGACTGGCGAGCAAGTAACACGTGCCAATACTCAAAACAATACTCAAAACACTGCTACAGGAAATATCACCGATCAGGCGGCAAAAGGCGGTCTTATTGGTGTCGCAGACAGTCTGGCTTATAA
>NZ_JBEOPS010000081.1:0-421 GCF_040310305.1 Pseudomonas sp. HY13-MNA-CIBAN-0226 | reverse complement strand
GCCGGTGCAACCTCCAACGGTACGGCGCTGGAAAATGTGGTTCTGGGGAATCCGGCTTCGGTCGTTATCACCGATACAATCAGCGAAGTCATTGCGACTCTGACCGCGGATAAAACCACTGTTGCTGAAGGCGGCCAAGTCACCTACACCGTGACCCTGACCACCAGCACTGGTCTGCCGTTGACCAACCATCCTGAGCTGACCTTCAAGCTCACCGATGGCACCTTGATTAAAGTGCCGGCTAATAGCGTCACTGGCCAAGCCACTATCACGGCAGCCGATGACATCGCGATTGGCGGTCAACCAGCCATCGTCAACAAGCTGGTATCGGTGGAAGGTGCAGGCACCTACGAAAAACTGACTCTGGGCGATAACGCGGTGCAAACCACCGTTACCGACGAACCTACCGGTCAAGGCGATG
>NZ_JBEOPS010000080.1:0-421 GCF_040310305.1 Pseudomonas sp. HY13-MNA-CIBAN-0226 | reverse complement strand
CAATGAGGTGACTAAGCTCTGCTCTCTGTTGAATACTAAAAAGCCGGGCGATAAGTGCGACGACCAAACCGGTGGTTTGGCAGCCAACCCCATGATCTGGGACGACACTGTTAACAAGTGCGTTCGATTCTCGGAATCTCAGGGTGATGCACCCTGCACGCATATGAAGAATCAGGGCGGATCCGGTACCGCTTATACGGTTGCTGGCAACCTCGATAAAGGCGGAAATGCTGTTGCTCCTCCTACCTTTGCCGAGGGTTCTCTTAATTGCCAAATGCAGACTATCTCTAGTTCTGAATGCACTCTAAACGTCGCAGGCGCTATCAGTTGTAATGTTATTGGTTTTTTTACTGGCAAAGCTAATCCCTCAGGTACAACTAATGCTGCTGATGCCCTTTGTCCAGAAGGTGGCTGCCCCGTA
>NZ_JBEOPS010000079.1:0-423 GCF_040310305.1 Pseudomonas sp. HY13-MNA-CIBAN-0226 | reverse complement strand
GGTTGTGGGTGTTTGTACTGTTTGCGCTAGGAGTTAGTCAGTCGCAACTCACTATTGCTGCTGATACTTCTTACACCGATAATACGTCTAAAAATGCAGAAGAACTCAGATTGGAGTATCTAGAAGAGCTTGCAAGGTGACCCCTGCCGTCAAATCCGTACAGTTAAACTTGGGAGATTTAATTACGCAGCTTGACGATAATAATCAAACCACACCTGTCTTGGCGATTTATAGCCCAAGCTCTTTTGAGTTCTCGTTTGGTTGTAATATAGTTCAATATATCCAATGATATCGGTAATGGCGGCAAATCTGGTCTTATAGTCCTGATGATATATTAACTCATTCTTTAATACGCCCCAGAAGCTCTCTATAGGTGCGTTATCAAAGCAGTTACCTTTAGCGCTCATTGAGCCTGTAAGCTGA
>NZ_JBEOPS010000078.1:0-426 GCF_040310305.1 Pseudomonas sp. HY13-MNA-CIBAN-0226 | reverse complement strand
GCGAAATCTTGAACCCATTGAGGCGCTTCACGTCCGAGATCTGTGCCGCAATAACGCTGGACTTCATCGCAAAGAATGACAGAGCCCTCGGGCAATTCCTGCCATTTATCGATGTGCGGAATCTCTGTTACGCCATGATCGGCAGGAACAAATCCCTTAATGGGCGTGCAGTATTTAGGACGCGAGGCGTAATCCTTACTGTGCAAAAAATCCCATAGCTCATTGGAAGTTTTGCCTGCACCAGGGAGGCCTGTAACGAGCTTAAGCATTAGATTTACTCCCGGCTCGCTGGTAAGCAGCTTTGGCTACCTTGATTCCAACTGCCATGGCATAGGCAGCGAAAATGACAGTGACAGCATCGAAAATGCCGACAAAGCGGAAAAAATTGACAGCGTCCGCAGGCATGCCGTTGAGTCGTTGTGTGAT
>NZ_JBEOPS010000077.1:0-429 GCF_040310305.1 Pseudomonas sp. HY13-MNA-CIBAN-0226 | reverse complement strand
GACGATGGCAGCCAATGGACAGTTGCGGACAGCCGCAGTGTTTACGGGATTCGCCATTGGGGGGCCGGGTATTTCGCGATCAATGAAGCCGGTCGCGTAGAAGTTCGTCCGAACGGCCCGAACAGCACGCCCGTCGACCTGTACGAGCAAGTCGATGAGTTGCGCAAAAGCGGCCTGTCGTTGCCGCTGCTGGTGCGCTTCCCCGATATCCTGCAAGACCGCGTGCGCCAATTGACCGGTGCCTTCGATGCCAACATCGAGCGCCTGGAATACCAGAGCAAGTACACCGCGCTGTACCCGATCAAGGTGAACCAGCAAGAAGCGGTGATCGAGAACATCATTGCCACCCAGAACGTCTCCATCGGCCTGGAAGCCGGCTCCAAGCCTGAGCTGCTGGCCGTGCTGGCCCTGGCGCCGAAGGGCGGCACC
>NZ_JBEOPS010000076.1:0-446 GCF_040310305.1 Pseudomonas sp. HY13-MNA-CIBAN-0226 | reverse complement strand
AGCTTCACCAAGGCAGCATTGGAGCTTTCCATCACCCAAGGCGCGATTTGCCGACAGATCGCCAGCCTGGAGGAGTTTTTGAGTGTCGAGCTGTTTCGCCGCTCACGCCGTGGAGTGAAGCTGACGGAGGCGGGGCTGTCTTATAGCCGCAGGGTTGCAACGCAACTGGACGCCGTAGAGCGCGACACCTTGTCGGTGATGGGCCAGCAGGGCGCCAACGTAATCGAACTGGCGGTGGTACCTACCTTCGGCACGCAGTGGCTGATCCCACGCCTGAAGGATTTTCAACATCAGCACCCGGAAGTCACCGTAAACCTGACAAACCGCACGCGTCCCTTCCTGTTCGCCGACACCGAGTTCGATGCCGCCATCTACTTCGGGGACGCCGACTGGTCGGGTACGCAATCCCACAGGTTAATGGGCGAAAACCCGGTACCGGTATGCAG
>NZ_JBEOPS010000075.1:0-450 GCF_040310305.1 Pseudomonas sp. HY13-MNA-CIBAN-0226 | reverse complement strand
GCTGCAGGACGTCGTGACCAATGGCCTGACCAAGGGCGACCGCACGGGCACCGGCACCAAGGCTGTGTTTGCGCGTCAGTATCGGCATAACCTGGCCGACGGCTTCCCGCTGCTGACCACCAAGAAGCTGCACTTCAAAAGCATCGACAACGAACTGATCTGGATGTTGAGCGGCAACACCAATATCAAATGGCTCAACGAAAGTGGCGTGAAGATCTGGGACGAATGGGCCACCGAAGACGGCGACCTGGGCCCGGTCTACGGCGAGCAGTGGACCGCCTGGCCGACGAAGGACGGCGGCACGATCAACCAGATCGACTACATGGTGCACACGCTCAAGACCAACCCCAATAGCCGCCGCATCCTGTTCCACGGCTGGAACGTCGAATACCTGCCGGACGAAACCCAGAGCCCGCAGGAAAACGCGCGTAACGGCAAGCAAGCCCTGCC
>NZ_JBEOPS010000074.1:0-460 GCF_040310305.1 Pseudomonas sp. HY13-MNA-CIBAN-0226 | reverse complement strand
CCATGACAGGTTTCTGCGTATCGTTTGGTGCGCTGTCTTCGTAATTGATATTAGCATTATTGACTTCAATAGTTGGCATAACAACTTCCTTGTATAATCGATTAAAAAATTAAGCATATGACTGCTTTTTCTTTTTAGCCCTGCCTTTCTAACGCTTTACTTCTTCCACTGATCTTTTAGCATAATTCACCAGCCACTCAGTTGACAGTCTTATTTCTGAATGAGCCGTTTTTATCGGTGCATCCTAAGAAATTAACACAGCGAGACAGATTAAACCACACTGGCGATTTGTCCTAAGCGCCCACAAAACTTGCTTTTATAATCATAGCAAGCTGCTATAGTAATCAATAGTGAATGATTTGTTACAAAACCTGCTCAGCCTTTATTTTGAATCGCCTATTACCTAACTAATTTAACTAAGGAAAGCCAAGATGTCACCGTCTCTCGTCGAGTACCAAAG
>NZ_JBEOPS010000073.1:0-463 GCF_040310305.1 Pseudomonas sp. HY13-MNA-CIBAN-0226 | reverse complement strand
GCTGAATACTGATGAAGGGCGCGGCTTAATTGAGATTATCAGCCGTTATACGCAGACGTTTTTATGGCTACAACGCTATGATGAAGGCTTGCTTGACGATCAAGCAGGGCAGGAGGGCGGTGTATTGCCTAGCCTAACTGAAGCGATGAGCGCACTAAACAATTTAAAAGCGCAATTAATATCACGCGGTGAGGCAACTGAGCTATTTGCCAAGCCTCGCGGTGACGGGTTAGACAGTGTACTGGGCAATTTGCAGCAAACCGTGTTTGGCGAGCCTGCCTATCCGACTATCGAGAGTAAAGCGGCGCATTTATTGTATTTTATGGTCAAGAACCATCCCTTTACCGATGGCAATAAACGCAGTGGTGCTTTCTTATTCGTGGATTTTTTACATCGTAATAAGCGGCTGCTCAATGAAAGTGGCGAAATGGTCATTAATAACACGGGACTTGCTGCTTTAACC
>NZ_JBEOPS010000072.1:0-472 GCF_040310305.1 Pseudomonas sp. HY13-MNA-CIBAN-0226 | reverse complement strand
CCTTCAACTCAGCCGCCATCCTGCATAACGGTCATCAAAAAGGCTTTTATCATAAGCAAATATTGCCAAACTATGGCGTGTTTGATGAACGCCGTTACTTTGACAAAGGCCGTAATCAAGTTCTGTTTGATTATAAAGGCATTACCATTGGCCTGCTCATCTGTGAAGACTTGTGGGAAAAAGGCCCTATTGCTGATCTCAAAAAGCAAGGCGCGGATCTGGTCATCAGCTTAAATGCGTCACCTTTTGAAATCGAAAAACAAGACAATCGTAAAACCATGCTGACCAAGCGCAGCCGTGAAAATGGCCTGCCGATTATCTATGTCAATGCGGTTGGCGGTCAAGATGATTTAGTCTTTGACGGTGGCTCTATGGCCGTGCAAGCTGATGGTAGCGTTGCCCACGAAGCGCCGCGTTTTATGAATCAGTTGCTACTGGCGACGTTAGATGTCAAAACCAGCAAGTTTAACAC
>NZ_JBEOPS010000071.1:0-477 GCF_040310305.1 Pseudomonas sp. HY13-MNA-CIBAN-0226 | reverse complement strand
ATCCTTCAACCGTAAACATATCAGATGTATTACCGTCTCTTCCACTTGCTAAACTCTGAGTGCTTTTGGATTTTTCTTTATCCGAGATTTTGAATTTAAAACCTATTATCGTTCTACCTTTTTTAACTTGCTCATAGCCAACTTTGATATCAGTTTTTTCATTAATTTCTTGAACCGCAAGGTCTAAAACTCTTAATTTAAAATTCCCCATTCTTTTATATTCACTAGACTCTATACCTAGTTGACTTCTAAACCTCTCAAGCTCAAACATAGGGGTGTTTTTAGCTTGTTTCCATTGCACCAGCAGCTCATAAAGTCTTACAGAGTAAATGCTATCCATACTCGCTGTTTGTTCTAGTAGATAAGAAGTAAAAAAGTCTTCCGCACCATCAATACGGCTGATTCCTTTAACTACAGCAAGGGTAAAAACCAATTCAATTGCACCCTCATCATCAAGATAAGTTACTTCCTGAATCC
>NZ_JBEOPS010000070.1:0-491 GCF_040310305.1 Pseudomonas sp. HY13-MNA-CIBAN-0226 | reverse complement strand
GTGAAGTCGTAACAAGGTAGCCGTAGGGGAACCTGCGGCTGGATCACCTCCTTAATCGACGACATCAGCTGCTCCATAAGTTCCCACACGAATTGCTTGATTCATTGAAGAAGACGATAGAAGCAGCTTTAAGCTCCAAGCTGATAGCTCCAAGCTAACAGTTGCGCGCTCGAAATTGGGTCTGTAGCTCAGTTGGTTAGAGCGCACCCCTGATAAGGGTGAGGTCGGCAGTTCGAATCTGCCCAGACCCACCAATTTTGTTATGGGGCCATAGCTCAGCTGGGAGAGCGCCTGCCTTGCACGCAGGAGGTCAACGGTTCGATCCCGTTTGGCTCCACCATATAACTGCTTCTGCTGTTAGAGTTTAGAAATGAATATTCCGGTGTGAATATTGATTTCTAGTCTTTGATTAGATCGTTCTTTAAAAATTTGGGTATGTGATAGAAAGATAGACTGAACGTTACTTTCACTGGTAACGGATCAGGCTAAGG
>NZ_JBEOPS010000069.1:0-494 GCF_040310305.1 Pseudomonas sp. HY13-MNA-CIBAN-0226 | reverse complement strand
CCAATTTGGGCACGCACTTAGACGACCCAGCCAAGCGTTTACAATTGATTTATAAGAGTGTGAATAGTGGTAAGCGTCGTTTTAGACGGATGAATAAAGCGCAAGTTATCAACTACAGCGCCATTGCTTATGCATGGGAAGGCATTAATGTGTTGACAGGTTTATTCCCAAGGAAGCAGGCATTTAACCTTATTATCTCTAATGTGCCGGGCTCCAAAAAGCCGCTATATTGGAATGGTGCACCGCTAAAAGCGCTATATCCAGCCTCAATCATCGTCGATGGTCAAGCGCTGAATATCACGCTTTCTAGCTATCAAGATAAAATTGAATTTTGTATTACCGCTTGTAGTAAGCTGCTACCGCATCTGCAAGATATGCTAGGGTTGCTCGAAGATGAGCTGAGTTTATTAGAAGGTATTAGTGACGCCAAGACTGTAGCGGCCAGTTAATAAAGCGTTTAAGTAGTAAAACGTTTAAGCAGTAAAACATGACGC
>NZ_JBEOPS010000068.1:0-494 GCF_040310305.1 Pseudomonas sp. HY13-MNA-CIBAN-0226 | reverse complement strand
ACCCAGATCAAAGTCCCAGCCAACGGTAACGTCGGCAGCGCGACCATTGTTGCTCCGGACGACATCCTGGTTGGCGGTCAGCCGACCATCATCAACAAGCTGGAATCGGTGACCGGCGCAGACAACTTCGAGCAACTGACCCTGGGTCAGAACTCGCTGGAAACCACCGTTACTGACGAACCTACCGGTCAAGGCGACGCGGTTAACATCAGCATCACTGGCAACGGCCCGGTCCTGGAAAACCAGGATGCGAGTTTCACCATCAAGCTGGATAAAGCCCAGACTCAGCCAGTCACCGTGACCCTGAGCAATGGCCAGACTGTGGTTTTCGCCGCAGGCGAAACCCAAAAAGTCCACACCCTCGCGCCGCAAGGTGATGACGTCTACAAAGACGGCGGCACTGTGAACCTGGGTGTTGCCGGTGCAACCTCCAACGGTACGGCGCTGGAAAATGTGGTTCTGGGGAATCCGGCTTCGGTCGTTATCACCGATAC
>NZ_JBEOPS010000067.1:0-582 GCF_040310305.1 Pseudomonas sp. HY13-MNA-CIBAN-0226 | reverse complement strand
GTGACAGCATCGAAAATGCCGACAAAGCGGAAAAAATTGACAGCGTCCGCAGGCATGCCGTTGAGTCGTTGTGTGATCTGGTTTTGCAGGTAATTAAAGATCGGCATAAGCACTGTTGTAGAGACTGCAGCTGTTCCAGCAACTGCCAGAAGACGGGGAAGAATCCAACCAGCGACGGCAGTCAAAGCAGAGATCAATACTTGAAACATGACTTAAACCTCCCTTGAAACGATGCGTGCAGCAAACAAATAAGCACCGGCGAGAACAACTAAACGGACCCAACTGAGAGAATCGCAGGCCTTAGAAAACTCCATGTCAATGCTGTGACCCGCAACTGCAAATTGATAATCAGGAAGACATTTGCCAGCGGAACCGCCACCGGAAGTAGACGATTGAAACTGAGAAAGAAGTCCAGTCACTTTGCCGTCAAGCTCAGTTTGGTGGGCATCTAGATCTGCATAGGCGGCATCTGTTTTTGCATCAGAATCAGCCTGTTCTTGATCAGTAGGCCCAGCCATTAACTTGCATGTATCAATGTGCGCTTGCTTGAGGATTGCGCACTGAAACGGATCACCGTCACAA
>NZ_JBEOPS010000066.1:0-588 GCF_040310305.1 Pseudomonas sp. HY13-MNA-CIBAN-0226 | reverse complement strand
TTTTTACTGGCAAAGCTAATCCCTCAGGTACAACTAATGCTGCTGATGCCCTTTGTCCAGAAGGTGGCTGCCCCGTAAAGGAACCCAAAACCGAATCAAACGAAGAAGCTTGCACACCCACTGGTAACGGTGCTGGTGGCACTAGCTGTACTCAGACAAAGGAAACTACTAAGGAGGGTACTCAGCAGTGCGGCACGGTCAATGGTGCTTATAAATGCGTCACCAAACCGCCTTATTCCAACGGTGTTAAAACCACTATAACTGCCACGTCCGAGACGCTTTCTGACGGTAGCGTTAAAGTTACTACTGTTAAGGATTCTTCCAACACCGTTTGTACTGACGTCAAATCCTGTACTACTCAAACTTCAACTACCGTCAGCCATAACACGACGAAACCCAGCGGCGGCACAAGTTCTGGCAGTAGTTGCACCGGTTCTTGTACTCCAAATGGCGGAGGTGTCGAAACTAATCCAAACGCTGGTTCTGGTAATTCCGGCAATGGTTCAAGCGGCAATGGCAATGGTGATGGCGAAGGAGAGGGCGGTGATGGGACTGCCTCGACCACTGATGATTGTGAAGCTCCACCAG
>NZ_JBEOPS010000065.1:0-592 GCF_040310305.1 Pseudomonas sp. HY13-MNA-CIBAN-0226 | reverse complement strand
ATGCAACGCTGATCAATGCGCCCAGTTCGACCAAGAACAAGGACGGCAAGCGCGACCCGGAAATGCACCAGACCAAGAAGGGAAACCAGTATTATTTTGGCATGAAGGCCCACATCGGCGCCGATGACGAATCGGGTCTGGTGCACAGCGTAGTGGGCACGGCGGCCAATGTGGCGGATGTCACCCAGGTGGACAAATTGCTGCATGGCGACGAAAACGTGGTCTGCGCCGATGCAGGCTACACCGGTGTCGAAAAGCGGCCCGAGCATGAAGGACGTGAAGTTATCTGGCAGGTGGCGGCACGCCGCAGCACCTACAAAAAACTCGATAAGCGCAGCGTGCTGTACAAAGCCAAGCGCAAGATTGAAAAGGCCAAGGCTCAGGTGCGCGCCAAGGTCGAGCATCCGTTCCGGGTAATCAAGCGCCAGTTCGGTTACACCAAGGTGCGCTTTCGCGGCTTGGCCAAAAACACGGCGCAACTGGTGACACTGTTCGCTCTGTCGAACCTGTGGATGGCGCGCCGACATTTACTGACGAATGCAGGAGAGGTGCGCCTGTAATGCGGGAAATGGCCACCGGAGTGGGGTCCGGG
>NZ_JBEOPS010000064.1:0-593 GCF_040310305.1 Pseudomonas sp. HY13-MNA-CIBAN-0226 | reverse complement strand
ACTTAAAAGCATTTAAAAGCATTTAAAAGCATTAAAAGCATTTTTTTATTTTTTTTACTGATTAAAAAACAAAAGAAAAAAGCCCTAGTTACCTCAAAATATTAAGGTCTTTTTGGTGATCTTTTGGATCAAGTAATCGATCAACGCTTTCAAAATTATCTATCAATTTGTTTTTAACCTCATCCAAAACAACAGGGTTTTTCAAATTTAGAAGTTTTTAAGCACTCTAGTGACTTTATTTTTCTTTAATCTTAGTAATGGGCTATAGGAACCACTCTATATGCCTACATAATTAGATTTAACAGCACTCATTCTCTATTTTGATAGATACCTAGCCCTTTCATATTTAACTCTCTCTATGGCGATTTTTCGGCTTTCTAGCTGCATTACCTCATTCACCCTAGCAATTTCCTCTTGATTTAACCCTTGAATTGCCATTAAGTAAGGCTCAGCAAGCTGTTTAAGGGTGTCATAGCTGTCTTCCGCCACGATTTTATCCATCTTAGCCTTTTCGTAGTCCACTAAAATGCTGTTTGCTGCCTTCACAGTCGGTTCTATTTGCTCAATAACGGCTGCTGTGACCTTTTCACCAT
>NZ_JBEOPS010000063.1:0-593 GCF_040310305.1 Pseudomonas sp. HY13-MNA-CIBAN-0226 | reverse complement strand
GAGCAGGTCAATGCGACCGTCCACATGCCAGCGCTGCGGCCTTCAAGAATACCTGGCCAGGTGTCGTCGACCTTGACGCAAGCGGCAACATCGCTGATGCCCAATGCGATCACGTTGGCCAGGGCCTGGGCCGGGTGCGGACGCCCATTGGGTACTTCATCGGTCGCTACGACGTGGTCGGCGACATAGCCGTTCTTGCGCGCCAACTCCACTACTTTTTCCATGACCACGGCCGGGTAACCGGAGCAAGAACCTATTTTCAGGCCGTTGTCGCGCAAGGTGTTGATCGTATCGAGAGCACCGGGAATCAACGCTGAATGCAAAGCGATCTTTTCGATCTGCAGCGGCATGAAGCGCTCGTAGAGGGCAGTAACGTCTTCATCAGTGGGTAGGCGGCCAAAGGCTGCGTGGTAGCGGTCGGCGATCTGTGGCTGATTGCACAACGTGCGGATGTGGTCCCACTTGCCCATGCCCATCGGGCCGCGGGCTTCTTCCAGAGAGACAGCGACGCCAAACTCGGCGAAAGCCTCGACAAAGATCTGCGTCGGGGCAAAGGAACCGAAATCAACAACGGTGCCCGCCCAGTCCAGAAC
>NZ_JBEOPS010000062.1:0-633 GCF_040310305.1 Pseudomonas sp. HY13-MNA-CIBAN-0226 | reverse complement strand
GTTACGCATAATGACGGGCGTTACGTTTAACGGCCTATGGAAACTGGCTTGGCCACCATGGGTCGTTTAATGTAACGGCCATTATGCGAACCACACTCCAGATCCCCGACCACCTCATTCGTGATGCCACGCTTTACGCTCCGTCCCGCGACCCTCTCGATGCTGTTTCATACGTCCTTGCTGACTATCCCCGGGTCGTTGCAGAGTCCCGAAAAATGCGTTCCCGATTAGCAGAAATAGACAAAGAAACAACCCAATTCGACCAGCGTTTACAGGCCCTTCAGGACGCCTGTGCCGCCATTCTGAACCTCTAAAATCGCCATACCTCGACCTGCCCGCAGGGCATTAGGCGCCACCCGATCGTTTGCCAGGCATTGCACCTGGTGCGCCGATACCCGGCAACGCCGGCCTTTTTCACGCCCAACAAAAAACCCTCAGCGATCGACAAATCACTGAGGGTTCTTTCGCGTCCTAACCTTCCAGAATCGCCCTGGTGGCACTTCGCGCATTGTTCTGCCAAAGGCTTGTTCCCGGATCTATCGCGCAGCCTGCGCGGTCCCGTAACGTCCAGCGCCATTTCCGGATAGGTCCCGGAGGTCCTATTTTTCAGCGACCTTGACGTAACACGCTCCT
>NZ_JBEOPS010000061.1:0-651 GCF_040310305.1 Pseudomonas sp. HY13-MNA-CIBAN-0226 | reverse complement strand
GACTTGCCCTTAAATAGCCCTGATTCACTATGCTTGGGAACTAGACCTAAAAAGGCTGCCATTTGCGACGCTTGACTAAACTGCTTATTATGCATCAGCGACATCATCTGCTTTGAGACAACAGGGCCGACGCCTTTAATAGTTTGTAGCAGATATTGGTCTTGCTTTAAATTGGGATGACCATCGATATGGTCATCAATATCACCATTGAGCTTAACAATGGCGGCTTGCAAAGAGACTATCATCTGCTCAATAGACGCTTTAACGATAGGAGCGGTGTCTGTGGCCTCCGTTTTTTCCAATCGATTCAGCTCACGTTGTAAGTCTTCTTGTAGCGCGTCTAAGCGCGACAGTAAAGACTTGAGGTGACGCGCCTCTGCTGGCGGCGGTGTCCACAATTTAGGCTTAGCACTATAGGTGTAGCGGGCTAATAACATACTATCTTTCTTATCCGTCTTGTTGCGACTTCCTAAACTAGCAGCATAGCTTTTGACGTAAGCAGGATTGATGATGCTAACGTTAAGCTTTTTATCAAATAGGTAGTAGGCGATGTTCTCGTGATAGACGCCTGTAGCTTCAAGGGTTATGTGGATGTTGTTTAAGTCATCAGTAATGTTAGCAATTAGCCAGTTGATAAGAGCAGCATAGTCA
>NZ_JBEOPS010000060.1:0-677 GCF_040310305.1 Pseudomonas sp. HY13-MNA-CIBAN-0226 | reverse complement strand
CCGCGGGATTCGGAACTCATGCAAGCAGCCACACGAGGAAAATCGGTTGGTGCTGTGAGCTGGTCATAAACCGGCGCTGTATACAGATTGCCAGCCATACGCGGCTTGATAGTTTCCTCGGTCCAGACCGGCTTATTTTCTCCTGATGGAATGCCGAAAGACCTTGGCGCCGGGACTGATGGAGCTTCCTTTGAGACCGTAGTTGCCACAGCTTCAACCGGTGTTTCAGGCTCAGATCCTGTGTAATGCATCACGTACTTGATGACGAAGTAAAAGCAGATCAGGCACAGCAATATTGCACCGCCGAGCACGGCAATAGTCTTCAGCGGTGGCCGTGCTTTGTGCGTGTCCAAGACTGTCGATGTGTACAGGTCGAAAACTTTTTTGTCAGTCTTGACCATCGAACTCTGGCCGAGATTTCGAGCCGTTCTAGAAGCTGGGTCCGTTTGGACAGACTCCCAGGTGTAACGCATCGAGCGCCCAAGGTTATAGGGACGGTGATAATTGACATGCGGTTGTACTAGCTTTCGAGCAAACGGGTGAAGAAATCCGGGAGCCTGCGTGATGAAAATCAAGTCTTTGCCGGAATGCCGGTGGATCGCGAAATCTTGAACCCATTGAGGCGCTTCACGTCCGAGATCTGTGCCGCAATAACGCTGGACTTCATCGCAAAGAAT
>NZ_JBEOPS010000058.1:0-883 GCF_040310305.1 Pseudomonas sp. HY13-MNA-CIBAN-0226 | reverse complement strand
AGATGGTGCCGATTGATACCGGCAAGCCGTTTTTGAACTGGACTCAGGACCCGCGCAATCCTTATCGGGAGGCAGTGTAGTTCTTTAGGTCGCTATCGCAGGCAAGCCAGCTCCCACAGTTGACCGCGCCCGGCCACACACTCCACGATGCGAAGCGAGTCGCTCTTGATCTGCTCTTGATCTTAGGCGCCCCGTTAAACCACGCTGGCCGGAATTCGACAGGGATTTGGGGGGTAAACCGGCAGGGATGCCGGTTTAGCCGCCCCGCGCCATGGATGGCGCGTGGCGGCGGCCCCCCAAATCACTGGCGGATTACGGGCACACCGAGCCTAAGCGAGGTGCCGAGTGGTGGGGCAAGAGCGTTTTGCTTACTTTTGCGCTTTTCAAAAGTGAGCCGCCGTCAGGGCGGAACCCTAGGTGGCCGTTACCTAAATAACGGATATGTACCCGGTCCAACTGTGTTGACTGTCAGGCCGCCTTCGCGAGCAAGCCCGCTCCCACAGTTGGATCGTGGGGTGTCAGGTAGATAAGTGTCGGCTGGCAGGCCGTCATCGCAGGCAAGCCAGCTCCCACAGTTGGAGCGTGGGGCAGCAGGTAGATAAGCGTCGGCCAGCCGCCACGGGATACAAAACTTTTCAAATCCCGCATGTACAGCCAAAGAACCGCTGACGTACTTTCCGCTACACCAGTCGATGTACCTGGACCCGACCAAGAATAAGAAAAGGGACGTCCCGCCATGACTCACCAGCAAAACGACATGATCACCTGTAGCATGATGCTGCGAAAGTTGCCTGCCATCGTTCGGGCCCTCCCACGGGTGGTGCGCGGCATGCGCGCGGCCAACGTCACCGACCCCAGGCAACCCTGCGGCCTGGGCTGGCAT
>NZ_JBEOPS010000057.1:0-995 GCF_040310305.1 Pseudomonas sp. HY13-MNA-CIBAN-0226 | reverse complement strand
GGAAACTTGGAAAACTTCTGAAAATAATCACTTGACAGCAAATGAGGCTGCTGTAGAATGCGCGCCTCGGTTGAGACGAAAGATCTTAACCAACCGCTCTTTAACAACTGAATCAAGCAATTCGTGTGGGTGCTTGTGGAGTCAGACTGATAGTCAACAAGATTATCAGCATCACAAGTTACTCCGCGAGAAATCAAAGATGTAACCAACGATTGCTGAGCCAAGTTTAGGGTTTCTTAAAAACCCAAAGATGTTTGAACTGAAGAGTTTGATCATGGCTCAGATTGAACGCTGGCGGCAGGCCTAACACATGCAAGTCGAGCGGTAGAGAGAAGCTTGCTTCTCTTGAGAGCGGCGGACGGGTGAGTAATGCCTAGGAATCTGCCTGGTAGTGGGGGATAACGCTCGGAAACGGACGCTAATACCGCATACGTCCTACGGGAGAAAGCAGGGGACCTTCGGGCCTTGCGCTATCAGATGAGCCTAGGTCGGATTAGCTAGTTGGTGAGGTAATGGCTCACCAAGGCGACGATCCGTAACTGGTCTGAGAGGATGATCAGTCACACTGGAACTGAGACACGGTCCAGACTCCTACGGGAGGCAGCAGTGGGGAATATTGGACAATGGGCGAAAGCCTGATCCAGCCATGCCGCGTGTGTGAAGAAGGTCTTCGGATTGTAAAGCACTTTAAGTTGGGAGGAAGGGCAGTAAATTAATACTTTGCTGTTTTGACGTTACCGACAGAATAAGCACCGGCTAACTCTGTGCCAGCAGCCGCGGTAATACAGAGGGTGCAAGCGTTAATCGGAATTACTGGGCGTAAAGCGCGCGTAGGTGGTTCGTTAAGTTGGATGTGAAATCCCCGGGCTCAACCTGGGAACTGCATTCAAAACTGTCGAGCTAGAGTATGGTAGAGGGTGGTGGAATTTCCTGTGTAGCGGTGAAATGCGTAGATATAGGAAGGAACACCAGTGGCGAAGGCGACCACCTGGACT
>NZ_JBEOPS010000056.1:0-1003 GCF_040310305.1 Pseudomonas sp. HY13-MNA-CIBAN-0226 | reverse complement strand
CGTTACATTAAACGACCCATGGTGGCCAAGCCAGTTTCCATAGGCCGTTAAACGTAACGCCCGTCATTATGCGTAACCCTTGAAGCCTCTACCTGGTCTGGCGTCAGTACATTTAGCTAGAGAGAAAATGGTCTGCCAGATGACAAGCCTCATGCTTCGGCTTTGCCCACTGGCAGACTCTGCACACGTGCTAAGAGAAAACCGCCAGTACGGTGAGAGCCGATATGGGAACGTATTCATCGTCGGACCCGTCATCAGGCCTAAGGAGCAATTGGCACTCTATTCCATACCCAGGTGCCGCGGCTTGAAATGCAACCACGACGGCACCGTAACGAACCACTTGAACTGAGTATTCCTGCTCATGCTGGAATTCAACGTGCCTTCCGAGCAATCCCAAAGGATCGATGCCGGAAAATGGCGAGAATGAACATGATATTTTTTCACTTTGGAGCAGGCATTGAGGCAGAATGCCTAAAGCATGGAAGCCGGTTGTCGCTGGGTATTGCGTAAAATGTGAAGCAGCCATTGTTGATCCTCCTAGATCGGTAATGGTCAGCAGGGATGGGGAGGTCAGATCTCCCCTGCCTGCATTTAATCGGCCTTAGCGCCAAATTCTTCTGTAAAAATTCGATCAAAACTTTCAGTGTAGGGAACGGCAATATCAATGCCGATCTTGCGAAGCCGTGAGCGATGAACTTGTACTTGTCTTTTGGTCAGATCAAAAGACTCACCTTCCTTCCAAAGTTGAAAGTACATAGCAGTAGTTCTAACGGAGTTGGCGTGAGTAACAACGCCTTTTTCCTGAAGCAACCGTGAGACAAGCGACATGTTCATCGGATAAACCTTTACCGTGGGAAACCACGGTAAAACTTGGCTGAATGAGCGTCAAGGAAAACTCCACAAATACCCGTGAAATTGTGGAAAATCACAATAAAGTGGGGGTGTAACAGCACCCCCACTCGCTTCGCTCCTAAAGCCATGGAGGCGTCATGCTGAAAATGTG
>NZ_JBEOPS010000055.1:0-1107 GCF_040310305.1 Pseudomonas sp. HY13-MNA-CIBAN-0226 | reverse complement strand
CTTTGAGCCGCTCAATAGCCTTATCCAGCATCTCGGTTACCAGTGCAAAACTTGGTCGGGTATCGATCTGATAGGCCAGGATCTCGCCGTTGTACAGATCCATGACGGGCGACAGGTAGAGTTTCTTCAGCCCGACCTTGAACTCCGTAACATCGGTCACCCACTTCTGGTTAGGTCGCTGCGCGAGGAAGTTACGCTCCAACAGATTCGGCGCTATTTTTCCAACCGGGCCTTTATAAGACCGATATCTTTTTGGACGCACTAGCGACTTGAGGTTCATGTCTTCCATCAAGCGCTGAACCCTTTTTTCATTGACGGGCTCTTTTTTACGGATCGCCAGGGTAATACGTCGATAACCGAAACGCCCCTCATGCTCATGATAGAGGCTCTGGATGGTGGCTTTCAGGTCAGCATGCTTGTCAGGTTTCTGGAGAGCGCGGACCTGGTAGTAAAAGGTGCTGCGGGCGAGGTCGGCCAGATTGAGCAGCCCCTCCAAAGGAAACCTCGAGCGTAGCGCTATCACGGTGAGCGTTTTTTCCTGGGGGGATGGCTCCTGTTCGGAGCCTCCCTTATTTCTTCGAGCTTTTTTAGATAGGCGTTCTCCATGCGCAGAAATTCAAGCTCGGCCTTGAGTTGCTCCCGACTTTTCGAATCATCATCTACGGGCTGGGACGGGTGCTGGACAGGCGATTTTTTTGGCATGGGGACAGTCTTTTTTCTCTCGGATACAGACGGGTCAACAAGACCGCCACTGTAATACTGGCGCTCCCAAATGCCCACCTGCGAAGACTGCCCGAGCCCAAACCGGGCTGCGACTTCGCGACAAGACAGCCGTTCCTTGCGCATACATTCAACGACCGAAAGCTTGAACGCCGCGCTGTAGGGGTGACGATTCGGTCTCAGGCCCGCACTGCCACGGGCTTGAAAAGTGGCAACCCAACGTCGTAGGAGACTGCAATCAATCGAGTAGCGATTGGCGATTTTGCGAAACCCATCGTCGCCGGTGATGTAGGCCTTAATGGCTGTGATTTTGAACTGCACGGAATACTTGCCCATGGAAAAACCCCAAAAGTCAGGATATGTGTCCAACTTTTGGGGGTCAGCTCA
>NZ_JBEOPS010000054.1:0-1234 GCF_040310305.1 Pseudomonas sp. HY13-MNA-CIBAN-0226 | reverse complement strand
CACACAAATCCCCTGTGGCAGCCCGCCAGGAAGGCCGTCATCGCCAGCAGGCTGGCTCCCACACTGGATCTGTGGCGTACACAAATCCCCTGTGGCAGCCCGCCAGGAAGGCCGTCATCGCCAGCAGGCTGGCTCCCACACTGTGGCGTACACAAACCTCCTGTGGGAGCCAGCCTGCTGGCGATGGGAGCGGCGCGGTCTTACTGACCGAGCCTTATTCCATGTCCTTGAGCCAGGCGGTGTCCTTGAACCACTTGTCATGGATGCGATCGTAGGTGCCGTCTTCGTGGATCTGGTGCAGGAAGTTGTTGATGAAGTTGAGGCTGTCGTAATCACCCTTCTTCAGGCCAAAGGCCAGCGGCTCGTAGGTGAACGGCTTGTCGAGGAATACCAGCTTGCCGGCCCCGACCTTGTTCACGGCGACAACGTTGTACGGCGCGTCGTAGATGAAGGCATCGGCCTTGCCGTTGACCACGTCCAGCACAGCTTCCTGCTCGTTGTCGTAGCCGTGGTACTTGGCCTTGGAGATCAGCTTCTTCGCGACCATCTCGCCCGTGGTGCCGAGCTTGGAGGTGATGCGGTAGTCGGCGGTGTTCAGGTCCTTGTAGGACTTGATGGTGCCTTCCAGCTCTTTGCGGATCAGCAGTGTCTGGCCAACGACGATGAAGGGGTCGCTGAAGTTCAAGCGCAGGTTACGCTCCTGGGTCAGGGTCATGCCGCTGCCGATCATGTCGAATTTGTCGGTCATCAGCGCCGGGATGATGCCGTCGTAGCCGGTGGACACCAGCTCCAGCTTGACGCCCATGGCCTTGGTCATGGCTTTGAGGATGTCGACTTCGAAACCGATGATCTCGCCGCGCTTGTTGGTCATTTCGAAGGGCATGTAGGTCGGGTCCATCCCGACTTTCAGCGTGCCGCGCTTGACCGCGTCATCGATGGCACCGGCCTGCGCCGTGCTGACTGCAACCAATGCCGTGACGCCGACCAGCAGCATCGAAAGATACTTCTTCATCATCAAGTCCCCAAAACCATTGCGGTATGAGGCGCGCAAACAGCAGATTTCCCTGGGGAAACCGGCAGATACGAACAAAAAGTTGTCCGGGCGCACCAATTCGGGGACGGATGCTATCGCAGCCTTGAAGGATTTGTTAGACGCAAAAGCAAAAGATCGTCCGACCGCGGCCCGAGCCTCCGGCAGCTCCTACGGATAAAGCCTGTAGGAGCTGCCGGAGGC
>NZ_JBEOPS010000053.1:0-1242 GCF_040310305.1 Pseudomonas sp. HY13-MNA-CIBAN-0226 | reverse complement strand
TGAACTGGTCTAATAATTCCGGACACCTCTTAAGGGCGATATGATTTCGCCAACTTGGAGGTTCCATGAACGATAGAAAGGTCTATACCCGCGAGTTCAAGCTGCATGCTGCCAGCATGGTGCTCGACGATAACTGTCCGGTGCCGGACGTTTGTGCATCACTGGATATTGGTCCCACCGCTTTACGGCGCTGGGTCGATCAGGTTCGCAAGGAGCGCGAGGGTCAACCGGTTAAAGGCACCAAGGCCATCACCGATGATCAGCGCCAGATCCAGGAACTGAAAGCCAAGATCAAGCGCATGGAGATGGAGGCCGAGATCCTAAAAAAGGCTACCGCTCTCTTGATGTCGGATCCCGATCGTTTTCGATGATCGCAGAGCTAAGAGAGTCATTTCCGACGGCTGTGGTATGTCGTGTTTTTGGTGTGAAGCGCAGCAGCTTTTATGAGTGGATTCAACGGCGAGCCAAGCCGCGGATCAGGCGTGAAGAACTCAAATCGAAAGTGGTTGAGTTGCACAGCCAAAGCCGCGAAGCCATGGGCTCCAGAATGATCAGCAAGGGCCTGAAGTCTCAGAAAATAACTGCTGGAAGAAGCCTTGTCCGAGCGCTGATGAGGGAGGCCAATATTGTCAGCAAACAGCGTCAGCCTCACCCTTTCAGATCCAAAGGGGTGGAAGCATTTGTCGCGCCCAATCGGCTAAAACGCAATTTCAAACCGACTGCAATCGATCAGGTTTGGTGTGGCGACGTGACCAGTCTGATGGTAGGCAAACGCTGGATTCATATGGCCATCGTGATCGATTTGTATGCTCGCAGGGTCGTTGGTTGGGCTTTTTCTCTGGTCAATGACGCCAACCTGGTCAGCAAAGCGCTACGCATGGCGACAGCGGTACGAACGTGTCTTCCTGGGCTGATGTTTCACTCAGACCAGGGATGTCAGTACACCAGCCGCAAGTTTCAAGAGGAACTGGTGCGCCACGGCATTTTGCAAAGCATGAGTCATCGTGGACAGTGCTGGGACAATGCTCCAACAGAGCGTTTTTTCGGCACATTGAAATCAGAGTGGGTACCTCGCAACGGCTACAGCCTGATCGAGGAGGCAAAAACGGACATGGTGCGTTTCTTCATGTACTACAACCGCACCAGGCTCCACAGCTACAACAACTACCTGTCGCCAATAGCTATGGAGCAAAAAGCGGCATAAGCACCGTAAACGGTGTCCGGGATTGCTTGACCAGTTCA
>NZ_JBEOPS010000052.1:0-1293 GCF_040310305.1 Pseudomonas sp. HY13-MNA-CIBAN-0226 | reverse complement strand
GGCAGCTCCTTGTATGTTGACCCAGCACCCAGCGAGAGAGGTCTAAGCTCGTTGGTGCTGACATACAAAGATGTGTTTCTGGGGGAGGCCGATGGCTCCTGAAGGCAGGACTTGCGCCTGACCTTGTCTGTAGAGAGGCTCCCCCGCCTCATTGCCCACCACGAAGAGTATCGAGAAGCCGACAAGTCGGACTTCGCATTACAAGGTTGCAGCGGCATGAAGTTCGAGGTCAGGGGAACCAGGAGCCATCTTCACCCAGTTTTCTCGGAGTTGAAAGCATGAGCGTTCACGTCGGATTGGATATCGGTTCCCGTAGCAGCGTCATGGCTTGGCGTGACAAAGGCCGTGCTGCCGGCTCGTGGGATATCGCCCAAACCCCCAAGGGGCGCAAGGCGGCTGTGAAAAAGCTGATAGCCCTAAAACCGCTATCTGTTGTCATGGAAGCCACCGGGATTTACTACCTGGATCTGGCCTTGGAGTTGAACGCGGCTGGGTTACCGGTCTCGGTGGTCAACCCGAAAAGCTCCCGCAATTTTGCAAGACTGATGCTTCAGCACAGTAAAACGGACGCCATCGATGCTCAGTTGCTGGCCGAGTACGGCGAACGCATGACCCCTCGCCTGTGGACCCCACCAAGCCCCGCACAGCTTGAGCTGCGGGCCATTGGTCGCCACATCAATCGGTTGATCGGCCACTGCACGCGGGCTAAAAATGAGCTGCATGCCCTGCAGGCGACCGGAACCACTTCACCGTTGCTGATTGAGGACGAAGAAGAGGCTATCGCGATGTTTGGCAGGCGCATTGAGCGGTTTAGGCAAGCCGGGCGAGAAATCATCGCCAGCTGTCCAATATTGCAGAGCCAATTCGATCACATGGTGGCGGCCCCTGGGATGGGGGACGTTTCGACATTTGCCGTGCTGGCTGAGCTGGCGCCCCTGCCAGTGACACTTAAAGCCCCGCAGGTAAGTCGTTATGCGGGGCTGGACGTACGACTAAACCAGTCCGGGACGAGCATTGACAAGCCCGGACGCCTTAGTAAGGCAGGCAATGCCTACTTGCGATCGGCGATGTTCATGCCGGCCATGTCAGCGATTCGCAGCGACCCGAATGTGAAGGCTTTTTATGATGCGTTGATCGCACGCGGAAAGCGAAAAATGCAGGCCATCTGCGCGGTTATGCGCAAATACCTGACAGGCTTGTGGGCGTGCATACGCGCAGGAGAAGATTTCGACACGGCCAAGCTTTTCAGCGAAAAACACCTGCTGAAAGCTTGACCGGTAACAGAGTATCTAC
>NZ_JBEOPS010000051.1:0-1310 GCF_040310305.1 Pseudomonas sp. HY13-MNA-CIBAN-0226 | reverse complement strand
TGTCTAGTCCTGAAATAGGTTTACATCTGTTTCACCCCAACGCCCGATGCACCGCATCGGGCGTTTTGTATTTCAAGGACAGGTGCGGGCGCTCCTGGTTGTAGATTAGGATCGCCTCTCTCACCATCTTTTCAGCCTCTGGCAGATCTTTAGGCCGATGAAGCAATAACTCAGTTTTAAGGATGCCGTTGACCCGCTCTGCCAAGGCGTTTTGATAACAGTCATAGCCATCAGTCATTGAGCACGTTATGCCGTGTCTTGCGTGCAGTTTTTGGTAAAGCGTCGAGCAGTACTGCACTCCACGATCCGAGTGGTGAACCAATCTCTGACTGCTTCGTCGCGTCTTCAGCGCCATGCGCAAAGCTTGAGCCACCGAGTCGGCATGCAGACTGCCATGCACGTGATAACCGACAATTTTTCTTGAGAAGACATCCGTCACCAAGCTCAAGTACGCCGGGTCATCACGCTTGGTGGACAGGTAAGTGACATCCGCCACCCAGACCTGCTCCGGGCCGGTGGCAACGATTTGCTGGGGGCCAGGCTTCAGGAGGTTGGGATGGCAACGGAAGCGGTGATGACTGTCAGTTGTCTTGTGATAGGCCCGTTTTCTGCGTACCAAATACCGGTGATCGCGCAACACTTCAAACAAGCGATCTCGGCCGACATGTAGCTCCGGCTTATCATGCTTCGCGTGCATCAGTGAGTGCAGTTTGCGGGTGCCCAGACAGGGTTGCCGCACGCGGACTTCCTGCACAAACTTGATAAGCTTCTGATCCTGCTCGACCCGCGCCCGATAGGCCCGATCACGCTTGTAATAGGCCTGTCGACTAATCCCCATAAACTGGCAAGCCCTGCAGACACTCAGGGTTTGGGTTTGCGCAACGACTTGCCTGGCCGCTTTTTTACGATAGATACGCCGTAATCGTTCTTCAGAACATCGACCACGTCTTCGAAGAATTTGGCTTTCTGAGTCGCCAACGCCAACTGCTCCTCAAGCTCTTTGATTCTCTGCTCGGGAGTTAATGGCAAAGTAGGCTCGTCCATCGGTCGGACCCTCTGGGAGCGAATGGATGCGCCTTGGCTCCAGTCCTGCCGACCATGCTTGCGTAACCACACCAACACCGTCGACCGGCCCTGAATGCCATAGCGCCGTTGAGCCTCTTTATAACTCAACTCGCCTTTTTCGACTTGGTCGACAACCGACAATTTAAAAGTCAGCGTGTAATCTCTCTGGCTACGTTTTTCGCCCGTATTCATTGCACCTTCCTGATAAGAAGCCAGAAGGTGTAAACCTTATTCAGGACGAGACA
>NZ_JBEOPS010000050.1:0-1477 GCF_040310305.1 Pseudomonas sp. HY13-MNA-CIBAN-0226 | reverse complement strand
TCAGTTGCGGCAACCATCAAAGTTATTGATGAGCGAAAAGAGCAGGGCATAAAGCCTGAAAAAATTTGGACTAAAGAGTTTGAAGAATCAGGAACCTCTTCCGTTGCTGAATGGATGGGTTACTAAAACCTGCTCAGAAGAGCATTTAACAATCGGGCACAAGCCTAAGCATTCATTGAATAGAAGGTACTAACCATGTCTGACGAAAAAACAGTCGTTCGAGTCCAAGTTACCGGCATCACTCGTTCCGGCACTTCTACTGCCTCCGGCAAACCATTCTGCATGTTCGAAGCTTATGTCTTCGTTCCTCCTGCTCCGTACCCTACTAAGAATATGTTCTTCGCTGAAACCCAACAGCAAGTTCCGCAGCCCGGAATGTATGAGTGCGATTTGATTCCAGATGAGCGCGCCAAGAATTTTGCACTTACTGTCGATCCGCGCCAAGGGCGCCGTATGACTCAACAACCAAAAGTCTCGGCAGCTTAATCGTATGGCGCTCCCTGATAAAGTCTGGATTGTAGTTTGCAAAAGCGGATTTGCTCCGGGCGGTGCCACTCCAAGCGATTGCGTTTACGAGGAAATATCAAGTTCAGTTCTTCAAGCTGATAGCTTGGGGATGACAAAAGAGCAGTACGACGAGGTGTTTGGTGCAATTGCAGGTTTGATCTGCATCATCCTAGTTTTCTCGCTGTTAAAAAAAGCAATAGAACAGTAACAACATAACTGGCATTCAGCCAACACAGGAGCAATACCCATGAAACAAGCAATCATCGGCAACACTGGTAAAATCGCCGCCGCCACTGCGCTGCTTACTGCTGCAGGCGCCTCGCAAGCAGCGTTCGACGTGGCTCCAGTGGTCGCGTCTATCACCGAAGCTGGACCAGCTGCTGCCCTCATCGGCACCGCTGTGCTGGGTGTGATCGTCATCATCAAAACCTTCAAATACATTCGTTCGGCGTTCTAACAGGGCTGAACGCTTATTTGCGACGCAGTAACGCCCTGGCTAATTACCGGGGCGTTTTTTATTCAGAAAGGGACAATATAAGGCAATGCCGAAGCATGAGGCATGCCGTTATTGACCCGCAATCTTTATAACTTCTAGAGTATGCAGCCGTGGGCTTACTATCTCGCATTAAAGCCGCAGCCCTATTCGGCTGCTTACTTTTTGCTTCACAAAGTTTTGCTGCAACCTTCGTCTACCACTTCGGGGATGTTTCCGGTCCCGACCCTTCATCAGTTTGTCCGCAGAGATGGGTTCTCTTTGGTGATCCTTTGACTTACAGCGGCGCTAGCCAAAAAACCTATTTCGGCGGTTACTGCGTTTATGATAATCATGGCTCCCCTTACGAGGCTGCTCTTTATACCCGAACTGGCGATACTTGCCCTGCTGGCTCTACTTACAATGAGGTGACTAAGCTCTGCTCTCTGTTGAATACTAAAAAGCCGGGCGATAAGTGCGACGACCAAACCGGTGGTT
>NZ_JBEOPS010000049.1:0-1666 GCF_040310305.1 Pseudomonas sp. HY13-MNA-CIBAN-0226 | reverse complement strand
GTCTTTGCCCGGAACATCTCGAACGACAAGCCCCGAGAATCGCGGTTCAGGTCGCGCATGGATCGGTTGATCGACTCGGTGAAGGCGTTGGTGTTGCGCTGCGCCGGGCCGAAGTACGAGAAGATCTGCTTGTCCCAGTTGGTCATAGCCGTGGTGATCGGCTTCCAGTGGGTCTTTTGGCTGTCCGGCATCATGGCTAGCCAGTCGCTGTAACGCTGTCGCGCCTCCGGCTCGGTGGTTGATTCCCAGATGTCGAAGAACGCTTCCTTGAGCTTGTAGGCGATTCCCAGTTCGGGGAACTGATCCAGCCAAGTGTGGATGACCAGCTCGTTCATCGGGTTCAGGTCGCGCCGTCGCATCAGCAACAGCTTGCGGTCACCCCTGAGCTGCCTGCGCTGGTGCTGCGTCAGATCCTTCTTGATGCCCTTGCGCAGCACCTCCAGGCACTCATTGCCCATACGTTGGATGTGGAACCGGTCAACGACGATGGCTGCCTTGGGGAACAGCTTGGACGCCACGTCGCGGTACGGCTTCCACATGTCCTGGCAGACGATCTGCACGTTGTCCCGACCGCGCATGTTGGCCAGGTGGTTGTAGAGCACGTCGAATTGCCGAGACTCCAGGATGTCGATGATGGTGCCGCGCTCGATGTCAGTCAGGACGCACCGGAACTGACGGTTCAGGTACAGCTCATCGATACCGAGGATGCGCGGCAGGGTTGGCCGGTAGCTGTATTCCTTGATCTTGCAGTACGCCTTGATGACGCCGCGCACCGTGCCTTCATCGAAGCCGATCTCCTCAGCCACCTGGGCGTTGGTGCTCATGAGCGCCTTGCGGATGATGTAGTCGTAGCACCGCTTCGTCATGCGGTGATCCTCGGCCATCTCGTCGAACCTTGGCGTGAAGGTCGAGTCGCAGCTCCTGCACTGGAAGCGCCGCTGCACGGCCCACAGGGTCACACGCTTGCCATGCATGGGCACGTCCCGGTACTTCACCTGCTTCTTGCCGAAGCGGACGGTCTGGCCGATGGTGCCGCAGCTGTGACAGGCCTTCGGATCCGGGTACTCCACCTGGAAGTGGTAGTCGTGTTCCTCCTCCTGAAAGCTCAGGACTTGAGCCCTCAGGGGATGCAGCATGGTAGCGGGGGCGTTCAAACTTTGACTCTGTTCTGTTTGCAGGCGGCGGTCAGATCGCGCACTCGCTTCGTTTGGTAGTCAGACCTCGACTTGAGGTTGACCAGGGCGGCTATGGCGAACTCGAACATGTCCTCGGTGGAAACCATGATACCGCCAGGTGTGACCATGCCTTTGATCAGATCCTTGTGGCTCAGAACGCAGGCATCGTAAGGGATGGCCGTGATCTGACGCTTGCCGTTGTGATCGGCGTACAGCATGTAGCGCTCGGTTACCGACAGCGATTCAGGGATATCCGTGTCGCGTTTCGGCAGCCACTCGCCCTCCAAGGCGTAAGCCGCAATGAAGTTGCGAGCGCTGTCGAGCTGGTCAGCCGGGATATCGGCAGCGGAGCGCACACCGAAAGCAGCGTGAGTCTGTGACCAGATTTTCGAAGTGGCACGGCGTTGAATGGCAGCGGGCAGGCTCGACACCTTGCCCTTCACTACAGCGCCGAGCATGTGGAAGCCGTCAGTGCCGATTGTTTGACCTAC
>NZ_JBEOPS010000048.1:0-1849 GCF_040310305.1 Pseudomonas sp. HY13-MNA-CIBAN-0226 | reverse complement strand
GTGGTGTCGTTAATGGTGACAGACGCTGGGCCACCGATGGTTGGGTTTTCCAGCGGAGCGCCATTGGAGGTCGCACCGGTAATGCTCAGTTGTGCAGTGCCGCCATCTTTGTAGACGTCGTCGCCTTGCGGATCGAGGGTGTGGACCTTTTCGGTTTCACCAACAGCGAAGACCAAGGTCGAACCGTCGCTAAGCTTGACGGTAACCGGTTGGTCTTGAGCTTTGTCGAGCTTGATGGTGAACGCTGCGCCCTGATTTTCCAGGACTGGGCCATTGCCAGTGATGGTGATGCCGACGGCATCGCCTTGACCGGTAGGTTCGTCGGTAACGGTGGTTTGAACCGCGTTCTCGCCCAGAGTCAGTTTTTCGTAGGTGTCCGCACCGGTGACCGATACCAGTTTGTTGACGATGGCAGGCTGACCGCCAATCGCGATGTCATCGGCTGCCGTGATAGTGGCTTGGCCGGTGACGCTGTTCGCAGGAACAGTAATGGTGGTGCCATCGGTGAGCTTGAAGGTCAGCTCAGGATGGTTGGTCAACGGCAGACCAGTGTTGGTGGTCAGGGTCACGGTGTAGGTGACTTTGCCGCCTTCAGCCACAGTGGTTTTGTCTGCGGTCAGGGTCGCAAACACTTCGCTGGTGGTGTCGTTAATGGTGACAGACGCTGGGCCACCGATGGTTGGGTTTTCCAGCTGAGCGCCATTCGAAGTGGCACCAGTAATGCTCAGTTGTGCGGTGCCGCCGTCTTTGTAGACGTCGTCGCCCTGCGGATCCAAGGTGTGGACCTTCTCGGTTTCGCCAACAGCAAAGACCACGGTTTTACCGTTGCTCAAGGTCACAGTAACCGGTTGCAGCTGAGCCTTGTCGAGCTTGATGGTGAACGCTGCGCCCTGGTTTTCCAGGACTGGGCCGTTACCGGTGATGGTGATGCCGACGGCATCGCCTTGACCGGTAGGTTCGTCAGTCACGGTGGTTTGCACCGCGTTCTCGCCCAGAGTCAGTTTTTCGTAGGTGTCCGCACCGGTGACCGATACCAGTTTGTTGACGATGGCAGGCTGACCGCCAATCGCGATGTCATCGGCTGCCGTGATAGTGGCTTGGCCGGTGACGCTGTTCGCAGGAACAGTAATGGTGGTGCCATCGGTGAGCTTGAAGGTCAGCTCAGGATGGTTGGTCAACGGCAGACCAGTGTTGGTGGTCAAGGTCACGGTGTAGATGACTTTGCCGCCTTCAGCAACAGTGGTTTTGTCTGCGGTCAGGGTCGCAAACACTTCGCTGGTGGTGTCGTTAATGGTTACAGACGCTGGGCCACCGATGGTTGGGTTTTCCAGCTGAGCGCCATTCGAAGTGGCACCAGTAATGCTCAGTTGTGCAGTGCCGCCGTCTTTGTAGACGTCGTCGCCCTGCGGATCCAAGGTGTGGACCTTCTCGGTTTCGCCAACAGCAAAGACCACGGTTTTACCGTTGCTCAAGGTCACAGTGACCGGTTGCAGCTGAGCCTTGTCGAGCTTGATGGTGAACGCTGCGCCCTGGTTTTCCAGGACTGGGCCGTTACCAACAATAGTGATGCCGACGGCATCGCCTTGACCGGTAGGTTCGTCGGTAACGGTGGTTTGCACCGCGTTCTCGCCCAGAGTCAGTTTTTCGTAGGTGCCTGCACCTTCCACCGATACCAGCTTGTTGATGATGGCTGGTTGACCACCGACGCCGATGTCATCGGCTGCCGTGATGGTAGCTTGGCCAGTGACGCTGTTCGCCGGAACAGTAATGGTGGTGCCATCGGTGAGCTTGAAGGTCAGCTCAGGATGGTTAGTCAACGGCAGACCGGTGCTGGTGGTCAGGGTCACGG
>NZ_JBEOPS010000047.1:0-1996 GCF_040310305.1 Pseudomonas sp. HY13-MNA-CIBAN-0226 | reverse complement strand
AAACCCACATTTTCAGCATGACGCCTCCATGGCTTTAGGAGCGAAGCGAGTGGGGGTGCTGTTACACCCCCACTTTACCGCAACTAACTTCGGTGCCGGCATCAGCCCGCCCGCCTTAAAGCTTCCTGCTCGATGCCCATTAGGACGCCTCTCATCGCAACCTTGGCCTGCTGCTGTAGCTCTACAGGCAGCAAATCCAGCCTTCTCCATATGGCGCTAAATTCTGCAGAGTTTGTACGTTCTGACTCGTCGAGCAGTAGTTCGTCGGTTGAAACTCCGAAAATCTTAGCAAGGGTTGCGATCTTGTCCCCTGGTGGAGTCGCCTTTCCCGCCTCATAACCCTTGTATGAGGACTCAGATATTCCCGCCGCTTCCCATGCCTTATGTTGCGTTAAACCCGCAGCCTCTCTGGCTTTGCGTAGGTTTTCACCGATGGTCATCGTTAGGTCACTCTCATTGCCAATTTCTTCCATCACCTTATCTCCTGTATGCATTTACACCGTCATGATACGACACCATAAGGTGTAAGATCGTGCTTGACCAAATGGTGCACGATCTCGTACCTTAAAGGTCAAGTTCATCCCCCTTGACGGATTAATAGATGTTCATCGACTGGCTCAAGGTTTCACAGGAACATTATTTTGACCTTCCGGTTATCTCCGATACCGCGTTCAAGGCCATTGATACCCTGACCGGCGAAGTCTTGAGCACCAGCTATCGATCCGTTAAGCACCAGGGAAGCCACAGTTCAACCGTACAAATTCACGTCCAAGGCCGAAAAATCACAATCGATGGCAATCCTTCACGTCTCAATCGTGATGACAACCTCTGGGGTTTTGAAACCCTCGAGCAGTGCATCTCCGTTTACAACGAGCTTCTTGCACAGTACGGCCTTCCTTCTTTCACCCGTTGCACGCGGTCTGAGGTACGCCAGGGTGAATCGGGCGCGAAAGCTTCACATATTTGGGCGGACGGTTGCTGTATTCAGCGAGTCGACCTCACAACAAATATCTCAGTAGGGAAGGGCAACGAAATCCCTTACTTGCGAGGATTGGCTTCTCAGCGAATAGGCCACTCTATTGGCCGACTATTTCCAAATGGCCGTTCTGTAGATTGGACAACTAGTGGAAGCGGGAAGGGTGTTCGTCTTCAATATCGCAAGGCATACGACAAGGCATTCGAAATTTACAAGCATCATCTCCCAAAAGTTAAACGCTTTTTCGGAGACGATTCCGCAGAGCTGAAATACGCTCAGGACATTTATCAATACGCCTTAGACACTGGCATTGTTCGTTTAGAACAAGAACTAAAAAGCGAATTTTTAAGCCGTGAAAAGCTATGTTATTGGGGCCTCTTTGATGAAGGCGAATATCAAACTCTTCATAAAGAGTTTCTTAGCGTCGATGAACGCTTAAAGGTGACTAAAATGGATATGGCAAGCATTGCTCAGCAATTACTTCTAGAAAACATTTGTGACACTCCAAGAGCAGCAAACGTAACTGCCTCATACGCCCATCTTTGGATGCACGGCATGGAAATCGTTTGTTCTCAGAGGTCTTTTGAGACTCACGCAGCTAGACTCAATCGCATCGGCATTAATATTCGAAATGCATGCGACTTGACTACGTTTAGCAACGTATTTATACGAGAGATGCGCGAAATCAATCCAGTTAAAAGTATTGCTCCGCCAAGTTGGTATAAACGCCCGACGCATTTGAGGCTTGCTGCGTAATGATGGGCCCATTAATGGAGACTACGTTTCTCGTCATTTGCGCTGTCATGCTCATAAAAACTCTTGGTAGGTGGGCGCGTTCATGATCAATAGTCTTCAAGGAACGGCAATAAGCAAAGGCCAGCAGCGGCAACAGGAGTTCCAGAACCGGTGTAGAGCTGCGTTTTTGAACCCGGTACTTGCTGACTCAGTTGCGGCAACCATCAAAGTTATTGATGAGCGAAAAGAGCAGGGCATAAAGCCTGAAAAAATTTGGACTAAAGA
>NZ_JBEOPS010000046.1:0-2117 GCF_040310305.1 Pseudomonas sp. HY13-MNA-CIBAN-0226 | reverse complement strand
TCTTTAGTCCAAATTTTTTCAGGCTTTATGCCCTGCTCTTTTCGCTCATCAATAACTTTGATGGTTGCCGCAACTGAATCAGCTAGTACCGGGTTCAGAAAAGCCGGCTTGCACTGATTCTGGAATGCAACCAAACGACGCTGACCAGCAGAAAGTGCACTTCCTTGGAAACTAACTATCATGATCGAGCCCACACGCCGAGTAGATGTATCAAAATGCCCGAAAAAAGAAATAGGGCGATAGTTTGAATCAGTGCAATGCCCATTGTTAGCGGCGCTTATCAATGAGTCTAAAGAGATAAAAAACGCAGAATACGAAGATCGCTAACGCACCAGCGGCTCTCAGGCATAAGGCGATTATCTCTAGCATTATGCAGCTACCTTGAGGTGGTTAGGCCTGCTGTACCAAGCAGGAATTGCAAGCGGTGCTTTCTCGATTTCACGGCATTGCCTAACAAATACCGGGGCGAATCTACTTGTATCGCAGGCGTTGCGAATGTTGATACCGATTCGGTTAAGTTTTGCAGCGTGGGTATTTACTTGTTTCTTTGTGAAATCAAGCTCTGCGCCCGTCATCCACTCAAGTGCATAGCTCGCAGTTGTGCGTGCTGTGCGAATGTTGTCGCAGATCCCTTCTGCGACGAGTTGCCCACTGATGCTCACGATATCCATAGCGGTCACCTTTAACCGTTCGTCAATTTTTAAAAACTCACTGTGGAGTTCGGCAAGACGCCTTTCGTCAAATAAGCCCCAATAGCAGAGGCCCTCGCGCTGGAGGTATTCACTTTTCAACTCTTGTTCTAAGCGCACTACGCCAAATTGAACGCAGTAGTTTCTCACGCGCATTACGTATGCGAATTCTGGAGATTTATCGCCATAAAGGCGTTTAATTTTTGGGATCAGGTTTTGATCCATTTCAAAAGCCTTGTCATAAGCCTTTCGGTATTGCAGGCGACCACCCTGCCCGTTTCCTTTCGGGGTCCAAGCCACGGTGCGCCCGTTGGGGTACAAAAAACCGATGGAATGCCCGATTCGCTGGCTTGATACGCCTCGGAGGTAAGCAAGAACGTTGCCCTCCCCCATGGAAAGATTTGTAGTTAGGTCGATTCGCTCAATTTTGGCCCCATCGGCGACGCGATCACCTGATTTAGCGCCTGACGCTCCCTGACGGATATCAACGCGAGTGCAACGAGTGAAAGCCGGAAGCCCGTATTCACGCAGTAACGAGTTGTAGACAGAGATACATTGCTCGATTGATTCGAAGCCAAAAAGGTTATCAAGGCGCCCTACTCTGCTGGGGTTTCCTTCGACGCGGACCTTGCGGCCTTGAACGTGGATGGTCACCGACGTGGAATGGCTTGCCTCATGCTTGAAACGAGGCTGCCGAGTGCTGAGCACTTCGTTTGTGTTTGCATCGATTGTTAACGTGAAAACGTCGCACACAACCGGGAGGTCGTGGTCATGCTCCTGTGAAACGGTAAGCCAATCGATGATCATGCGGAGCGTCCTTACACATGCACACAAGTAACATAGGGTCGCAATCTACACATGTGGAACTGCACACGTCAATACGTGTCGACGTGCACACATGTATTATCAGAGGAGTTTTTGATGAACGGTGAAGGCATGGCCACGAATGTGAGATTGACGACTGCGGAGCAAGAAGCTATCCGCAAAAAAGCTATAGAATTCAATAAGATACTGATCAAGAACGGAAAACAGCCGATGCGGGATAGCGAGCTTGTCCATAAAATTCTTGAAAAATCAGTGCCTTACGCAAGGATCACCGAAAGCGGTGAAGTGATAATTGAGTCGGAGTGATGGCTGAAATTGTGGAAAATCACAATAAAGTGGGGGTGTAACAGCACCCCCACTCGCTTCGCTCCTAAAGCCATGGAGGCGTCATGCTGAAAATGTGGGTTTTCATCCTGTTGATCGAGGGCAAACAGCCAGAGGCCGTTACGAGCGACTCAGAGGCAAGCTGTAGACGCGCAATGGCCATTTTGCTAGCTGCACAACGAGAAATGGGGAACACGGCTTGAGGAGCGTGTTACGTCAAGGTCGCTGAAAAATAGGACCTCCGGGACCTATCCGGAAATGGCGCTGGACGTTACGGGA
>NZ_JBEOPS010000045.1:0-2514 GCF_040310305.1 Pseudomonas sp. HY13-MNA-CIBAN-0226 | reverse complement strand
ACGCCCCATCAACACACCCATCAGTTTGAGATTTGGGGTTTGGGAAGTCCTGTATCAACAGGATTTTCCGAATACCCAATTTTAGGAACTCTGTGAATTGTCATCATCAGATTTTCTATGCTCACTAGCTGCCTCGTCTAACTAAAAAGTTGCAGCAATAAACCACAAACCATCCTTAAATTGCCACTACACCTCCCGGGCATGCCCCGGCATAGGAGGGCCCATGCCCCCAGAAAACATCCGCACGGTAGTCACCGAGTCACTGATTGGGATGATCGCCGCCGCAACCTCAATGACCCCTCCGGCGAACGAGCCGATGCCGCCATTCATTCAAGGCCCGATTGACCGGGCAGTGGAACGAATCACGGCAGTAGTTGCGCCTGGCGTGACGCTTGCGCCCTCCCGCATCAATCGCTTGTACCTGGCCGGGCCCATGACCGGTTTCGAAGACTTCAACTTCCCCGCCTTCAACAAGATGGCCGCCGACCTCCGCGCCCGCGGCTACGTCGTCGAGAACCCAGCCGAGCACGGTGTCGTCGAGGATGCAGACTGGGCCGACTACATGGCGTATGACCTGACCCGCCTGGGCCTGTGCGGCCAGGTCGCGGTGCTACCCGGTTGGGAGAACTCGAAAGGCGCCAGGCTCGAAGTGCACATTGCCCGCGAGCTCGGCATGACGGTTGCGAATGCCCATGATCTGGTATCGATGGAGGTTGCAGGATGAACATTCAATGGAAACTGGTGCCGGTCGAGCCGACCGAAACCATGGTGATAAACGGTTTTGAATCGGAGCCAGATGAGTGCTTTTCCGATGAGGAGGTCTGGGAACAGTACCAAGAGATGAGCGGCTGCCAGCAAGCGGCATTCCGCGCCAAATTGTGTTGGGCGGCCATGCTCAGCGCGGCGCCTGCTGCTCCAGAAGTCGATGCGCAGCCGGTGTGCGATCACGAATGGACTGACGACGGCGAGTTCTTGTTGGTATGCACGAAATGCGGAGCACAAGAAGACCACGATCCGAAATGGCGCGATATGGAAAGCGCTCCAAGGGATGGAACACTGCTCCGCCTATTGGTCAGCTTCGACGAACATTCGACTGAGGATGCTGATGAAGCTCCGACGATCGGCGCGAACAACTTCGACAACGACGGCGAGGACGTTTGGCGGTTCTCCGGATGGTGCTGGACTCACGACCACTTCACGCAAGGTGTCGGCACACCTGGCGGATGGCTGCCGATGATCGAGGCAAGTGCCGGCACTGCCGAGTTCGACCGGGTCACCGCCGAGCGTGACGCCCTGCAGCTGCGCCTGAACGCAGCGGATCAGCGGATTGATGAGCTGGTGGCAGAACTCGCGAAAGTGCGGAGCGGCCCCTGCAAGATGATCGTCGGGGACGAACTGCCATGACCCACAAAAGCTACAGGCTCGACCCGAACGTGAGAACCATCACCGATCTGGTGACCGATGAGCAGGTGCAGAGCTCATTCCAGGGCACCAATTTCGGTCACGATGACTTCCGCGGGCTACTGGCCCAAGGGTGCATCAAGGCGCTGGCTGGATGGCACCAAGGACACACGCTGACGACCATCCTCGAGGAGCTGCGGCTGATTAGTTGGAATCGGCAGGTTGGCAAGATCAAGGTTACCGCCAAGGGCCGCCACTACATCTGGCTGGCCTTCAAAGGCCGCCCGGGCGTCTAACCCTGAAAGGAGTACATCTGTACTCCACCCGAGAAAATATGGGTATTCGGAAAAGGTTGTTGATTAGGCCCTTTCCATAGGGTTCTACATTCCAATTTCTTCAACGGAAAACATTGTTGACATGCCGCCTTTTGCGGGATACCTTTCCCTCGTCGCAGTAAATCCTGCGACACGGGATTGGCGTCCCGGTTTAAGGGGCGGACACACAACCGCCGCTATGAGCGGTTTTTTTGTGCCCGGAGCATGGCTGCACCCTTTATGGGCGGGCCGTGTGTGGGAGCCTTCGGGCTCGCCGGCCCTCTTACCGGTACGCCAACCCGCACGGTTCCGCTCACCCAATTGGCGTTGGAAAGCGGTCAGCAAGACTTAAGAGGATCACCGCCATGCAATCAGCCCAAGTCATTCCGTTCCGCTTTGAAGCCCGCGAAGTTCGCACCATCGTGATTGATGATCAGCCATGGTTCTGCGCGACTGATGTCTGCGAAGTGCTCGGTTATGCGAACAGCCGCCAGGCCATCCAGAAGAACTGCCGCCCAGAGGGTGTATCTGTTAGAGACACCCTTACTCGCGGTGGCAAGCAGGCCCTGACGTTCATCGCGGAGGGCAACCTCTACCGCCTGATCATTAAGAGCCGCAAAGAGGAAGCTGAGCGCTTCGAGGCGTGGGTGTGTGACGAGGTTTTGCCGTCCATCCGCAAGACTGGCCGATACGAAGACACTGACAACCGCATGGCGACCCTGGTAGGTCAAACAATCGGCACTGACGGCTTCCACATGCTCGGCGCTGTAGTGAAGGGCAAGGTGTCGAGCCTGCCCGC
>NZ_JBEOPS010000044.1:0-2576 GCF_040310305.1 Pseudomonas sp. HY13-MNA-CIBAN-0226 | reverse complement strand
TGCGCATTCCACGCCATCCGGCCACCCAGTCCACCAACATCCGGCCACTCGTTCCACGCTCATCCGGCCAGGCAGTCGGAGCGCAGCGACGCAGGTTTGCATTGTTAGTCTGAAGTACCTGTCACCGTCAATTTCGTCGTGCGCCTGCGCAACGATTCGCCCTTCAGTTCGATTCGATAAGCGTTATGCACCAGCCGGTCGAGGATCGCATCACCCAGGGTCGGATCGCCGATCAGTGCGTGCCATTTGTCCACCGGCATCTGGCTGGTGACCAGCGTCGAGCGGTTCCCGTAGCGGTCGTCCAGCAGCTCCAACATGTCGCGCCGTTGCGGCGCCGTAAACGGGGCCAGGCCCCAATCGTCCAAAATTATCAGATCAGCTTTGGCGTAGCTGGCCATCAGTTTGGCGAAGCGGCCATCGCCGTGGGCCAGCCCCAGTTCTTCCATCAGGCGTGGCAGGCGCAGGTAGCGCACGCTGTAGCCGTCCCGGCAGGCCTTGTGGGCCAGCGCGCAAGCCAGCCAGGTTTTGCCCACGCCGGTGGGCCCGCCGATGATCAGGTTCAGGCCATCGCGCAGCCATTGGCCGCTGCCCAGTTGCAGGATCAGCGACTTGTCCAGACCACGCGGGCTGCGGTAATCGATGTCTTCCAGGCAAGCGTTGTGGCGCAGTCGGGCGGCCTTGAGGCGAGTCGTTAAGCGTGCGTCTTCACGCTCGGTCAGCTCGCGGTCGACCATCAGACCCAGGCGTTCATCGAAACTGAGGTCATTGATGTCGGGCGTTGCGTGTTGCTCGCCAAGCGCCTTGATCATGCCGTGCAGGCGTAGGGTTTGCAGCTTGTCGAGGGTCGGGTTGGGTAGCATGTTCGTGTTCCTTTTTCAGGTCAGTGGTAGTAGCCAGGGCCACGCAGGTTGATGTGTTCGTCGGGCAACAGCGGTAGGTTCTGCTGTCCCAGCGGCAGCCGCTCCAGGCCTTGGCGCAGGATCGATTCGAGGCTTTTGTAACTGCATGCGCCCAGCGCCAGGGCGCGCTGGCACGCGGCTTCCAGCCGCTCTTCGCCGTGCTGTTTGCCCAGGCGCAGGATGCCCAGGCACGCTCGGAAGCCGTGCTGCGGATGGATTCGGCGTTCGAGGATGTAGGCGATGACGCCAGCGGTGTTCGGCCCGGTCTGCTCTGCCCAGCGGATCAGCCGTTGCGGCGTCCACTCGGCGTGTTCGCGGTGGCTCTTGGGCATGTGTTCGGTTTGGGTGGTGTGGCGGCCTTTGTGAGGCGAGCGAAGGTGGCTCGCCACACGTTGGTTGGCGTGGAAGCACTCGACGGTCTTGGCCGTCAGACGCACCTCCAGTTGCTGTTTCACTAACTGGTACGGCACCGAGTAATAGTGGCCGTCGACTTCAACGTGGTAGTCAATGTGCGCCCGTACTTTTTTCCATTCGGCGTAAACGTACGGATGCTCCGGCAGCGGTTGCAGCGCGGGTTGGTCGATGGCTTCGAAGGCTGAGCGGCGTGAGCCGGGCAGCTTTTTAAAGGGCCGTTGATTGAGGCGTTCGAGCAGCACGCCGATGGCCGTATTGAGTTCACCCAGCGAGAAAAACTGGCGGTTGCGCAGCGCCGCAAGGATCCAGCGCTCGACCACCTGCACACCGACTTCGACCTTGGCTTTGTCCTTGGGTTTGCGGGCCCTGGCAGGTAGAACGGCGACTCCGTAGTGCTCAGCCAGATCACGGTAGCTGGGGTTGATGTCCGGCTCATAGCGATGCGCTTTGGTGACGCCGCTGCGCAGATTGTCCGGCACCAGGATCTCCGACGTCCCACCGAGAAAAGCGAAGCAGCGCGCATGCGAGCCCAGCCAGTCGGGCAGTTGCTGCGACCAGGTGGCCTCGGCAAAGGTGTAGCTGGAGGCGCCCAGGACAGCGACGAAGATCTGGGCCTGACGGATTTCCCCGGTCTGCCGGTCGATGATCGGCACAGTCTGTCCTGCGTAATCGACGAACAGCTTTTCGCCGGCGCGATGCTCCTGGCGCATGACCACATCGATCTTGGCAGCCCAGAGGCGGTAGTGCTCGCAGAACCAGCTGTATTGGAAACCTTGCGGGTGGCTGAGCCGATATTCCTGCCAAAGCAAAGCCAAAGTCACGCCGGGGCGGCGTAACTCGGCATGCGCCCATGCCCAGTCGGGCATCGGCCTTTGATCGCTGGGAACTGTCGGTGCTGGCGGGAACAGGCATCGTTGCAGCTCGGCGTCTGTCAGTGCAGAGGGCCAAGTCAGGCCACTGGCCGCAAAGCGATTGAGATAGTCACCGACGGTGGCTCGCCCGACTTGCAAGCTGGTGGATATCTGACGAGCAGACAGACCGACCTCAAATTTGAGGCGTAATACTTCTCGAATCTTACGCATGGATAACCGCTCCACGACGACCTCTCTGCTTCGATAAAAGAGGTCGATGGTAGTGAATTAATCCTGCGTTGCTGCCTGCCTTGGGGGTGGCCGGATGTGCGTGGAATGGGTGGCCGGATCACCGTGGAATAGGTGGCCGGATGTTCATGGAATCAGTGGCCGGATAGCCGTGGAATACGCA
>NZ_JBEOPS010000043.1:0-3077 GCF_040310305.1 Pseudomonas sp. HY13-MNA-CIBAN-0226 | reverse complement strand
CAAATTGCTTGGGTGTTATATGGTCAAGCCTCACGGGCAATTAGTATTGGTTAGCTCAACGCCTCACAGCGCTTACACACCCAACCTATCAACGTCGTAGTCTTCGACGGCCCTTCAGGGGACTCAAGGTCCCAGTGAGATCTCATCTTGAGGCTAGTTTCCCGCTTAGATGCTTTCAGCGGTTATCTATTCCGAACATAGCTACCCGGCAATGCCACTGGCGTGACAACCGGAACACCAGAGGTTCGTCCACTCCGGTCCTCTCGTACTAGGAGCAGCCCCTCTCAAATCTCAAACGTCCACGGCAGATAGGGACCGAACTGTCTCACGACGTTCTAAACCCAGCTCGCGTACCACTTTAAATGGCGAACAGCCATACCCTTGGGACCGGCTTCAGCCCCAGGATGTGATGAGCCGACATCGAGGTGCCAAACACCGCCGTCGATATGAACTCTTGGGCGGTATCAGCCTGTTATCCCCGGAGTACCTTTTATCCGTTGAGCGATGGCCCTTCCATACAGAACCACCGGATCACTAAGACCTACTTTCGTACCTGCTCGACGTGTCTGTCTCGCAGTCAAGCGCGCTTTTGCCTTTATACTCTACGACCGATTTCCGACCGGTCTGAGCGCACCTTCGTACTCCTCCGTTACTCTTTAGGAGGAGACCGCCCCAGTCAAACTACCCACCATACACTGTCCTCGATCCGGATAACGGACCTGAGTTAGAACCTCAAAGTTGCCAGGGTGGTATTTCAAGGTTGGCTCCACGCGAACTGGCGTCCACGCTTCAAAGCCTCCCACCTATCCTACACAAGCAAATTCAAAGTCCAGTGCAAAGCTATAGTAAAGGTTCACGGGGTCTTTCCGTCTAGCCGCGGATACACTGCATCTTCACAGCGATTTCAATTTCACTGAGTCTCGGGTGGAGACAGCGCCGCCATCGTTACGCCATTCGTGCAGGTCGGAACTTACCCGACAAGGAATTTCGCTACCTTAGGACCGTTATAGTTACGGCCGCCGTTTACCGGGGCTTCGATCAAGAGCTTCGCGTTAGCTAACCCCATCAATTAACCTTCCGGCACCGGGCAGGCGTCACACCCTATACGTCCACTTTCGTGTTTGCAGAGTGCTGTGTTTTTAATAAACAGTCGCAGCGGCCTGGTATCTTCGACCGGCATGAGCTTACGGAGCAAGTCCTTCACCCTCACCGGCGCACCTTCTCCCGAAGTTACGGTGCCATTTTGCCTAGTTCCTTCACCCGAGTTCTCTCAAGCGCCTTGGTATTCTCTACCCAACCACCTGTGTCGGTTTGGGGTACGGTTCCTGGTTACCTGAAGCTTAGAAGCTTTTCTTGGAAGCATGGCATCAACCACTTCGTGTTCTAAAAGAACACTCGTCATCAGCTCTCGGCCTTAGAATCCCGGATTTACCTAAGATTCCAGCCTACCACCTTAAACTTGGACAACCAACGCCAAGCTGGCCTAGCCTTCTCCGTCCCTCCATCGCAATAACCAGAAGTACAGGAATATTAACCTGTTTTCCATCGACTACGCTTTTCAGCCTCGCCTTAGGGACCGACTAACCCTGCGTCGATTAACGTTGCGCAGGAAACCTTGGTCTTTCGGCGTGGGTGTTTTTCACACCCATTGTCGTTACTCATGTCAGCATTCGCACTTCTGATACCTCCAGCAAGCTTCTCAACTCACCTTCACAGGCTTACAGAACGCTCCTCTACCGCATCACCTAAGTGATACCCGTAGCTTCGGTGTATGGTTTGAGCCCCGTTACATCTTCCGCGCAGGCCGACTCGACTAGTGAGCTATTACGCTTTCTTTAAAGGGTGGCTGCTTCTAAGCCAACCTCCTAGCTGTCTAAGCCTTCCCACATCGTTTCCCACTTAACCATAACTTTGGGACCTTAGCTGACGGTCTGGGTTGTTTCCCTTTTCACGACGGACGTTAGCACCCGCCGTGTGTCTCCCATGCTCGGCACTTGTAGGTATTCGGAGTTTGCATCGGTTTGGTAAGTCGGGATGACCCCCTAGCCGAAACAGTGCTCTACCCCCTACAGTGATACATGAGGCGCTACCTAAATAGCTTTCGAGGAGAACCAGCTATCTCCGAGCTTGATTAGCCTTTCACTCCGATCCACAGGTCATCCGCTAACTTTTCAACGGTAGTCGGTTCGGTCCTCCAGTTAGTGTTACCCAACCTTCAACCTGCCCATGGATAGATCGCCCGGTTTCGGGTCTATTCCCAGCGACTAGACGCCCTATTAAGACTCGCTTTCGCTACGCCTCCCCTATTCGGTTAAGCTCGCCACTGAAAATAAGTCGCTGACCCATTATACAAAAGGTACGCAGTCACCCAACAAAGTGGGCTCCCACTGCTTGTACGCATACGGTTTCAGGATCTATTTCACTCCCCTCTCCGGGGTTCTTTTCGCCTTTCCCTCACGGTACTAGTTCACTATCGGTCAGTCAGTAGTATTTAGCCTTGGAGGATGGTCCCCCCATATTCAGACAAAGTTTCTCGTGCTCCGTCCTACTCGATTTCATGACTAAGAGATTTTCGCGTACAGGGCTATCACCCACTATGGCCGCACTTTCCAGAGCGTTCCGCTAATCTCAAAGCCACTTAAGGGCTAGTCCCCGTTCGCTCGCCACTACTAAGGGAATCTCGGTTGATTTCTTTTCCTCAGGGTACTTAGATGTTTCAGTTCCCCTGGTTCGCTTCTTAAGCCTATGTATTCAGCTTAAGATACCTAACTTATGTTAGGTGGGTTCCCCCATTCAGACATCTCCGGATCAAAGTCTGTTTGCCGACTCCCCGAAGCTTTTCGCAGGCTACCACGTCTTTCATCGCCTCTGACTGCCAAGGCATCCACCGTATGCGCTTCTTCACTTGACCATATAACCCCAAGCAATCTGGTTATACTGTGAAGACGACATTCGCCGAAAATTCGATAATACTCAATTAAGAGCAACTCACAAATTTTACCTTAGCCTGATCCGTTACCAGTGAAAGTAACGTTCAGTCTATCTTTCTATCACATACCCAAATTTTTAAAGAACGA
>NZ_JBEOPS010000042.1:0-4218 GCF_040310305.1 Pseudomonas sp. HY13-MNA-CIBAN-0226 | reverse complement strand
GCACTCGTAGCTCAGCTGGATAGAGTACTCGGCTACGAACCGAGCGGTCACAGGTTCGAATCCTGTCGAGTGCACCAAACACCAAAAAGCCCGCCTCTAAAGCGGGCTTTTTGCCGTCTGGGATTTGCCTTCTTCCTCAATGCCCCTTCTCTCATCCAATTGCACCACCGCGCTGCGGTGAAGTGTCGTGGCTGCTGCGCGGGCCTGGCAGGCAGAAAAATCCAGCCAGGAAAAATAATAGCCAAGCGATGGCATTAATCGTTCTCCATGACGGTCCTAGAGGAGGGTGGCCGCTACATTTTCCTCAAGCACTGTGTTTTCTCTTGGCCATGGGTCGTCGCACATTAAACGGTCAGGGCGGCACTCAGGTTTGTCTTGCAAGCGCTTGTTTCCAGCCGCGATTTTTTAACGTTTAAAACTCCCCGGCGGTGTATGATTGCGCCCGTCAGCCCCGCCGGGGCTTGTGGAATACCTTCATGGACTTACCCAGTAGTTACTTAAAGAGTCACTTGAAATCCCGATTGTCCAATCATGAATTGACTGATTGATCCTCCCGGCGTGCCCCGCTGCTGGGAGTGGAGTTCGCCTATGTCTGAAGTTGAAGTAAAGAAAACGCAAGAAAGCCTGCAAGACCGCCTCGCTCAAGTCGTTGAGCTGTTGCAGCGCCAACGTGTGGTCGAAGACCTGACGCACCGTCAGGAAGGGCCGCACCACGAACGGGTCGAAAACCTGGTTCACCGGCAGAACCTGGTCGAGCTGCAACGCAAGCTCGATGACCTGCACTCCGCCGACGTCGCCTACATCCTCGAAGCGCTGCCGCTTGATGACCGCCTGACGCTTTGGAAGCTGGTCAAGGCTGATCGCGACGGCGACATCCTGCTCGAAGTCTCTGATTCGGTCCGTGAGACCCTGATCGCCGACATGGACGATCACGAGCTCCTGGCAGCAGCCAAGGACATGGACGCCGACGAACTGGCTGACCTGGCCTCCGAACTGCCGCGCGACGTCGTGCACGAGCTGATGGAAACCCTCGATGGTCAGCAGCGTGAGCGCGTGCGCTCCGCGTTGTCCTATGACGAGGAGCAGGTTGGCGCGCTGATGGACTTCGAGATGGTGACGATCCGCGAGGATGTCAGCCTGGAAGTGGTCCTGCGCTACCTGCGGCGCTTGAAAGAGTTGCCGGGTCATACCGACAAGCTTTTTGTCGTCGATTACGACGGCGTGCTCAAGGGTGTCCTGCCGATCAAGCGTCTGCTGGTCAACGACCCCGACAAGCAGGTTGCGGAAGTGATGGCCAGCGATCCGGTGAGCTTTCACCCGGACGAAGATGCCTACGACGCGGCCCAGGCGTTCGAGCGTTATGACTTGATCTCCGCACCCGTGGTCGACAAGAACGGCAAGTTGATAGGTCGTCTGACGATCGATGAGATGGTCGACCTGATCCGTGAAGAGAGCGAAAACGAAGTGCTCAACATGGCGGGTCTGCGTGAAGAGGAAGACATCTTCGCGTCCGTCTGGAAGTCCCTGCGTAACCGTTGGGCCTGGCTGGCAGTGAACCTGGTCACCGCCTTCATCGCCTCGCGGGTCATCGGCCTGTTCGAAGGTTCGATCGAGAAGCTGGTAGCACTGGCGGCATTGATGCCGATTGTGGCGGGTATTGGTGGCAACTCGGGTAACCAGACCATCACCATGATTGTTCGGGCCATGGCCCTGGACCAAGTGAGCACCGGCAATACCTCGCGATTGATGCGCAAGGAGCTGGCGGTAGGCCTGATCAACGGGCTGGTCTGGGGTGGGGTTATCGGCATCGTTGCCTATCTGCTCTACGGCAGCTGGTCGTTGGGGGTGGTGATGACGGCCGCCATGACGCTCAACCTGTTGCTTGCGGCATTGATGGGGGTGCTGATCCCCATGACGCTGGCCCGGCTGGGACGAGACCCGGCAATGGGTGCCAGCGTGATGATCACTGCCATGACCGACAGCGGTGGTTTCTTTATCTTCCTGGGGCTGGCAACTATCTTCCTGCTTTGACCTGCAGAGCTAAAAACCCGCCCTCATCAGGCGGGTTTTTTTACGCCTGGATTTCAGGCAAAAAAAAGCCAGCAATTAAGCTGGCTTGGGGAATTCGGCTGAATCAGGACGCGTCTGCAGCCATCTCGGCGTCATGGGCGATCAGTGAAACCAGCGCGTTTTGCTGGCGATGAGAAAGTTGGCGGAAGCGTTGCAACAGTTCGCGTTCGTGCAGTGACAGCTCCGGGCTGTCCAGGCGCATGCTCAGCTCTTCGCCCAGCGCACCTTCCTGAATAAGGCTTTGCTCAAGGCGTGCAATAATTTCGGAGTTCATGCTGCGATGATGATTGCGAGCCACTTCGGCAATGCGTTCACGCATTCCGTCTGGCAGACGTACGACAAACTTGTCAGCCGTACGGCTGGAATAAATTGCCTGTTTCAATGGGCGCATATATTTAACCGGTTAGTTCAGGGGAGCGGTTCTTGGGATTGGCCGCAGGATGTCTGATAGGACAAGCGTTCGGGCCAAATGTTCAACCTGAATTGATAGAAGCCCGCATGATGCCTCAAGATTGCCAGTTCGTTGGCGTCAATTCTGTGACAAATATTGAACCGGATAAAGGCTTTCTGCCAGCACCAATTATCAGAAATGCGGACTGGTTGGTAAGTTTGGCGGGCCCACGTCTCCGGTTGCCTGCTTCCCTGGCGGATGATGTCCGAAGACACCATAAGCTCGTGTCAAAGCGCGCCCTCATTGCGCCTTCTATTAGAGAGTAGTGGCAATTGGCCGATTTACTAGGGAGGACGTGTGGAGGAGGGTATATTCAGGATGGATGGCAGTCGAGTCTGCCTTGTCCGGGCGCTGGCCGACGATGAAGCTGCCTGGCGAAAAGCCAAGGGGCCCTTTGAGGCCCCTTGTTGCAGAGTGCAATTCGATCCGCAGGCGTTAGCGCAATACGGGATCAAACTTGATTTTGCGACCGGCAATCAGCGCCAGCAGGAACAGGATGCCAGATACTGCGCACACAACCAGCGGCGCAGTCACAAGGGTATCCTCGATCAGGGCCACATGCAGCATGCCGCTCATTAGACATAAGGCGAGAAATCCTGTGGCCCATTTGGACATGCTGTGCTCCTGATGAAGAAATTCAAAATACCAGGCGATCCGAAGATGGCGTGATGGCGACCGCCATCGCCTGACTCGCGTCCTGTGCGGATGCGCGGGTTGGGTTGTTAATGACGGCAAGCTGAGGAGCTCTTTGCAGCTGAAGGTAGTGAGGCGTTCGCTGGTTGGCGGCGACCTCGTCATTCTCCGGCGCAAAATGAACACCCAGTACGATCGCCAGGGCGATTGCATTGGCTACTAATAGAGTGCTGTTCATGAGGCTGGCCTCCGCTTGTGTATGAAAGCAGTTAAAGCAGGCAGCATGCCAATGATTTATTGGCTTTTATCACAATAAAATCAATAGGTTAGCGCTATTGGTAGGCATGCCGGCATTGCATTTTGCAAGAATGGGATTTTTGCCCTGGTGCAATCTGCACGATGGGCGTGAATTTCCTGACGAAAATGCCTACGCTTAAAAAGGATGGGTACGACATGACAAACGGGGAACTGGCCGTTAACATGCAGGCCGTCCTTCGCAAGAGCGGTGGCGATCAGTGTCTCAGTAGCTCAATTGGATAGAGCATCCCCCTCCTAAGGGGAAGGTTGGCAGTTCGAACCTGCCCTGGGACACCAAATTATTCAGGCTCTTGAGCCCCTACTCTGATTAGCTGAAATATTGCTGCGAAAGCAGTATGGCGATGGGAGTAAAAAAGCCCCGCTTGCGTTGCGCAAGCGGGGCTTTTTTGTGGGTGGCATTCCTCGGTCGTTGTGGCGTGACTCGACCGTCACGATCCCAGGGGGGGGGGGCAGGGGCATCGGAAAATACTCAGCTATATAGTGTCAATCCTGAATGCGGGTCGCTTTAGCGAGGTCATCAAAGCTTCGTAGGGGGGGGCTGTCTTGCCTCTCTCTATATAGAAGCGGTTGTCAGGAGGGGGCTTTGAATGGCGGTGTTGCTCTGTTTGAGCAGCAAATCAGCCCTTTTGATAGAAATCCAGAATCAGTGCTTGACGGCAGATCTCAGGTGTCTATAATTCGCCCCACTTCCGGCGCAGTCGAAACGGAAAACTCCTTGGTAAACAATGAGTTACGCAGTTTTGACG
>NZ_JBEOPS010000041.1:0-9965 GCF_040310305.1 Pseudomonas sp. HY13-MNA-CIBAN-0226 | reverse complement strand
GCCTTCACCATCAAGCTCGACAAAGCTCAGCTGCAACCGGTCACTGTGACCTTGAGCAACGGTAAAACCGTGGTCTTTGCTGTTGGTGAAACCGAGAAGGTCCACACCCTCGATCCGCAAGGCGACGACGTCTACAAAGACGGCGGCACTGCGCAACTCAGCATCACGGGTGCCACCTCCAATGGCGCGCAGCTGGAAAACCCAACCATCGGTGGCCCAGCTTCGGTCATCATCGGCGACACCACCAGTGAAGTGTTTGCGACCCTGACCGCAGACAAAACCACTGTGGCCGAAGGCGGCAAAGTCACTTACACCGTGACCCTGACCACCAGCACCGGTCTGCCGTTGACTAACCATCCTGAGCTGACCTTCAAGCTCACCGATGGCACCTTGATTAAAGTGCTGGCGAACAGCGTCACTGGCCAAGCCACCATCACGGCAGCCGATGACATCGCGGTCGGTGGTCAACCAGCCATCATCAACAAACTGATATCGGTCACCGGTGCGGACACCTACGAAAAACTGACTCTGGGCGATAACGCGGTTCAAACCACCGTGACTGACGAACCTACCGGTCAAGGCGATGCCGTCGGCATCACCATCACCGGTAACGGCCCAGTCCTGGAAAACCAGGGTGCCGCCTTCACCATCAAGCTCGACAAAGCTCAGCTGCAACCGGTCACTGTGACCTTGAGCAACGGTAAAACCGTGGTCTTTGCTGTTGGTGAAACCGAGAAGGTCCACACCCTCGATCCGCAAGGCGACGACGTCTACAAAGACGGCGGCACCGCACAACTGAGCATTACCGGCGCCACGTCAAATGGCGCTGCACTGGAAAACCCAGTGATCGGTGGCCCAGCGTCGGTAACCATCAACGACACCACCAGCGAAGTCATCGCCAAGCTGACCGTGGATAAAACCACGGTGGCCGAAGGCGGCCAGATCACCTATACCGTGACCCTGACCAACATCAATGGCCTCCCGATCAACAGCCACGATGCGATGAACTTCACCCTGAGCGATGGCAAGATCGTCAACATCGCCGCCAACGCCAGCTCCGGCTCGTTGTTGGTGCCGATCGCGGATGACGTCTACACCGGCGGCCAGACTGCGCTGGTGAACAAGCTCGATTCCGTCTCCGGCGGCAGCGTGAAGTTTGAACAGCTGACCCTCGACAAGACCCCGTTGACCACTACCATCACCGACGAGCCTGCAGGCCAAGGCGACAAAGTCACCGTGGGCATCACTGGCGATGCTTCAGTCGTTGAAGGCCAGACAGCGCATTACACGCTGAACCTGAGCAACACTGCCCACGGCGAAGTCACTGTCACCCTGAAATACAGCGGCACAGCGACTAACAACGTTGACTTCAACGGTGTCGTCACGGTCAAGATACCGGCCAACAGCAATGGCGTCGGTTTCGACATCTCGACCATCAACGACAAACTGGTGGAAGGTTCCGAGAACTTCGTGATCACCATCGACAGCGTCGCTGGCGGTAATTTCGAGAACATCGCGATCGACCCTGCGAAAACCAGCGTCACCACCACCATCGTCGACAACGACCATGCACCGGTTGCTGTAAGCGGCGGTGTTACCGGTATTGAAGACACTGACCTGGTGCTGACGTGGGCCAACTTCCAAACCACCGATGTCGATAACGACAGCCCTCTGAGCATCACCATCACGGACATCGCCGGTCGCGGTGACCTGATGTTCAACGGTGCGGCTGGCTGGGTGAAGGTCGCGGCGGGCCAGGTCATCAGCCAGGCGGATATCGCCGGCGGCAATTTGAAGTTTGTACCAGTGGGCAACGAGTCCGGTGCTGACGGTTACGGCGGCACTGGCATTGGCAACAAGGCCGCTGACTACGCGCAGATCAAGTTCAAGCCTACCGACGGTTTCAACCAGGGCAATGAAGCGACACTCAAAGTCGACATTACCCCAGTAGCTGACAGACCGACGCTGACTGTGGACAGCAACGCAGTCACCTCGACCGGCCTGCTCAAGGAAGTCTGGACCAACCTGTCCGGCTTGAGCGCAGGTTATGACGGCAGCGTAGGCAGCGGTGCGGCAACGGCCACCCTGAAGTCGGTGATTGATGCGGCGAAGAATCCGAACAGCACCAGCACCTCGACCAACGTGCAATCCAGTGGCGATGTCGCTGTGGGTACCGCATCGAAAACGTCCGGCCTGATCTACCTGGAAGCCGGCAAAACTTACACCTTCAGCGGCAGCGCTGACGACAGTCTGCTGGTGACTATTGGCGGCAAGGATGTAGCCAGCGCGCTGTGGGGTAAAGGTGGCGCCATCTCGGGTACAGGCTTCAAGCCGACTACCAGCGGCTACTACACCATCGACATCTACCACCACAACCAGAGTGGCCCGGGCAGCTATGACGTCAACCTGTCGATCAACGGCGCCGCCGCTGTCGACCTGAGCAGTTCCGGTATCCCGCTGTACACCGGCGTGGCCAACCTGGCCGCATCCGGCGTGACGGTGTCCGAGCTGCACGGTGCTAACGGTGAAGGTTACTACGAGGGCTACAAGCTCAACGAAGGCGCGGAGAACGGCAGCGTACATCTGTCGAAGATCACCACCGCACTGACCGACACCGACGGTTCGGAAAGCCTCAGCGTGACCATCGGCGGCTTCCCCAAAGGCATGGTGCTGAGCGACGACGCCGGCCACAGCTGGACGGTGGGCACCGATGGCAAGGCGGTAGTGACTGGCTGGAACCTGGCCAACCTGACCCTGACGCCACCGGCTTACTACAATGGCAAGTTCGACCTGACCGTGACCTCGACTTCTACCGAGCAACTGGGTGGTTCGGCTTCGAGTACGGCGACGATTCCGGTCACCATTTACCCGGCGACGTACAACCCGATCACGCTGACTGCGGGCAATGACGTTCAGGACGGCACCTTTGGCAATGACATCATCGTAGCCGACGTCGCCGGGCTTACGCCGATCCCGGGGCAGAACTACAACATCGCATTCATGGTCGACAGTTCGGGCAGCATGAGCGAGGCCTCTGTGACGTCGGCCAAGAACTCACTGATAGCGGTATTTACCTCGCTGATCGCCAGCGCCACATCGCAAGGCGAGAACCCGGGTACCGTTAAGGTATTCCTGGTGGACTTCGATACGCAGGTGAACAAATCGATTTCGGTCGACTTGTCGGTCAATGGGGCGCTAGACAGCTTGAAGACCGTGCTCGATAGCATGAACAAGGGTGGCTGGACTAACTACGAGGACGTATTCAAGACCACGGCCAACTGGTTCTACAGCACCGACGCTAAGAGCAACCCGAATGCGATTAACCTGACTTACTTCATCACCGATGGTGAGCCAACTGCCTATACCTCCTATGAGGTAGTCAATCCAAAAGTCGTTGATTACTGGTCAAACAACACCAGCGACATCAACCTCGACAGCCTGATGAAGGCCGGTGATTACAAGCCTGGTACCGCGTTCAACACGATGATCGGTGGCAAACTCCGGACATTGGTTGATGCAAGCGGCAACGTTTACAAATGGACCCAGGACAGTTCCGGCGACTGGAAATCTTCGAAGATCGACAGCGACTTGAAGATTCACGCGCAGGGGGATGGCACTTACGAACTGTCTTACAACGACGGCCAAGGCAGGGTCGATCGCGCCAGTGCCACTAACGCAGGACTAGCACTGGCACTGTTCGCAGCCGCCAACTCCACCGTACAAGCCATTGGCTTGAACAACGCAGTTACCGAAAACGACCTGGCTCCGTACAACACGACCAAAGGAAAACCGCTGGCCAACATCAACCCTGATGACCTGGCTAACGCGATCCTCGGCCACAACGAGGCGACACTGCCAGGAAGCGACACCATCAACGGCGGCGATGGCAACGACATCATCTTCGGCGACCTGGTGAGCTTCAACGGCGTTACCGGTGAGGGCTACACCGCACTGCAAGCGTTCGTCGGCCAGGAAACAGGTGTCGAAACCAACAAGGTCACCCCAAGCAACGTGCACCAGTTCGTGACCGAGAACTACAAAGTGTTCGACGTGTCCGGTGCTCATGACGGCAACGACACGCTGCTGGGCGGTGCCGGCAACGACATCATCTTCGGCCAGGGTGGCGACGACAAACTGTACGGCGGCAATGGCAACGACATCCTGCTTGGCGGAACCGGCAACGACCTGCTCGACGGTGGCGATGGCAATGACATCCTGATGGGTGGCAAAGGCGACGACACCCTGATCGGCGGTCTGGGTGGCGACACCTTCGTCTGGAAAGCAGGCGACACCGGTACCGACGTGATCAAGGACTTCAAGGCCGCCGAAGGCGACCGTATCGACCTGCGTGACTTGTTGCAGGGCGAGACCGGTAGCACCATCGACAACTTCCTGAAGATCACCACGGCGGGCGGCGTGTCGTCCCTGGAAGTGAACTCTGCCGGCAAGTTCAACAGTAATGACGCAGCAGCTGCCAAGGCCGATGTGACGATCAAACTCGAAGGCAACAACTGGTCTACCGCCAACCTGCACAACCTGATTGCCGGTAGCGATCCGACCATCAAGGTTGATCACAACAACAGCTGATAGCCAGCGGATGGCCGCCCAAACCGGGCGGCCGTCACGTTTGTGACAATCACCCCGGTGACGATTTCGTCGTCGCACCGCATACTCGTGCGCAGTTGTCCTATGCTGCTGACAGCATGAAGCTGGTCCATTTCTGAGGGATGCTCAATGTTTTACGTGCAACGCGATGCGCAAGGCCAATTAGTGCGCGTGGAGGCGGCGGCTTACGCCGAGGCCACCGAGACGCTGCCCGCGGATCATCATGAGATCCAGGCGTGGTACGCCAACGAAGTGATGGAAGTCAGCCTCAAACAGCTCAAGCAGAGCGACCTGGAAATGATCCGGGTACTCGACGACTTGATCCAGGTGCTGACCAGCAAAGGCGTGATTCGGGTGACGGACTTGCCGGCGGCGGCGCAGGCCAAGCTGATGGACCGGAACCAGGCGCGTGAGGCGTTGGGTGGATTGAGTCACTTGATTGATGATGAAGAGACGGGGTTGATTTAGGACCTTTGCCAAAGCAAAAGATCGTCCGATCGCGGCCCGAGCCTTCGAACGATCTTTTGTGCTTCTGAAGTGTTTACTGCCAGGGCTTGGGCTCACCAAACAACTGCCCTTGCACCCCATAAAGCCCCATCTCGCGGATCACCGACAACTCCCCTTCAGTCTCGACCCGCTCAGCTATCAGCGGCAGATCAATGCTGTGCGCTGCGCGCTGGATCGCCTCGATGAACAGGCGCTTGTCGCCCTCCTGATCAATCGCACGGATGTAGCTGCCGTCGATCTTGAGGTAGGCCAGGCCCAGGCGTGCAAGGTTACCTATCATGCTGAAGCGTCCGCCAAAACGTTGCAGGCTCAGGGAGAAGCCCAGTTCACGCAAACGCTTGGTCAATTGCTCGAGCACGGCTTGCTCGGGAATCTGCTCCTCGCCGATTTCCAGGGTCAGGCGCGGCCCCATGTTCGAATGTGCGCGCAAGATCTCGAACACCTTGTTCAGCATCTGCGGATCCGCCAGCGTGGCCGAAGACAGGTTCAGCGCCAGTGACTCGTCATGACCGGCCATTTGCTCCAGCACCAATTCCAGCATCAGCCGGTCCAGGCGCGCGGTCCAGCCAAAGCGCTCCAGCCAGGGCAGGAAACGCCCCGCAGGGATGGTCTGGCCCTGATCGTCAATCAGCCGCGACAGCACCTTGTAGTGCAGCACCAGCTGCGGGTCCTGACTGGCGACTACCGGCTGGAAGTACAGTTGCAGGCCTCGATTTGTCAGTGCCTGATCCAGCAGATTGTGCCAGGCATGGTGGTCATCTGCGACGCGGGACGAAGCGCTGTGATCCAGGCAGGCCCAGCTCGGCTCACCCTGTGTTTCCGCCTGCGCCAGTGCCTGGTCGGCTAACCCGATGACCGCCTGCGGTGAGTCACCATGGACAAACGGTGCCAGGCCCAGGGAGGCAACCGAGGCCACATCGGTGGCTCCGGTGGCATGCAGGCTCGCCAGGGCGCTGTCGAGGTTACGCGCCAGTTGCAGCGCTTCTTCACGGACCAGCCCAGGGGCCAGCACGGCAAACTCGCCGCCGCGAATACGTGTGACCAGATTGAGAGTCTCGGGATACTTGGCGCACTCACGCGATAGCTGCTCGCCGACCGCAATCAGCAACTCGTCGGTGCGCTGACCGCCGAGACGCTGGTTCAAACCGGCCAGATCCTTCACCCGTAGCAACAGCAGATAACCCGAGCTGGCCTGCTCCGGGTTGCTCACCCGGGCGTTCAATTGCATCTCGAAATACCGCCGATTGGCCAAACCCGTGAGGGTGTCCTGATACGATTCGACGCGCAGCTTTTCACTGCGCTCGGCCTGCTCCTGGAACAGCGCCTTGAGCTTCTCGACCATCTGGTTCATGGCCTGGACAACGCGTCGCAATTCGGGGGTGCGCGGCAGGTCCGGCAGGCTGAGAAACTCACGTCGGGCAATGGCGTGGGATTGCTTGACCATGTAGTCCAGGGGCTTCAATTGCCGACGCAGCAGCAGCGCACCCAGCACCGCACTGACGGCGCCACAGAGCAGGAGCCAGCCCAGGCTGCCCAGTGCGCTCTGCCACAACTTGGCCAATGCAAACATCGGGTGACTGACGACCTCGACCCGCGCCGCCTGCTCCCAGCCACGGCTGACGATGGCATCACCACCGGCGGGCTCCAGCCCGATCAGCTTGACGAACCAGTCGGGCACGTTGGTCACCGCTGGAATGCCGCTGCGTTCCACGATGACGTTGTCGTTGCTGACGTCTATCACCCGAATGCTGGCGTAGTAACCACTGTCGAAAATCGAGCTGACCAGCAGCTCGACCATCGCCGGGTCATCAATATTAGGCGTCAGCGACAACGCCAGGGCCGTTGCCGCATCTTGGGCGTGGGAGCGCAGCTGGTTGACGTATTGGGTCCGCGAGCTTTCCAGGCTGACCATGAAGCTGCCAGTGAAAGCGACTACCAGGAACAGACAGATAGCGATCAAAAGCTGTTTGAACAAAGACATCTGAGCGCGTGCTCCTAGTTAGTCGTCTCGACCGGAAAACCTTCGGCCTGCATTTTCTTTAACACATCCTGCCAGCGGGACAGGCGTTTGGTGTCGCTGACTTTTTTATTGCCCTTGGCGCCCGGAAGGTACAACCCTTCTGCGTTGAAAGAGTAGACCGGTAACAGGTCGGTTCGTTGATTGGCAGGCTTGATTGCATCGATCAAGCTGTCGAGCACCAGCGGCATTGCCTCGGGACTCGAATAGTAGGTCAATACCATATGCGCGCGATTCTGGCGCAGGGCCTTAACGTAGGTGATGCGCAGTTTGTCACTGGAAACACCAAGATGGCGCAGGCTGAAATACTTGGCGATGGCATAGTCTTCGCAATCTCCTGCGCCTTTCCACAACGCTTCGACCGGCGTCTCCCAATAATCAACCTCGTTCCACAGGTCGATATCCTCCACATAACGCACTTTGCGGTTGAAGAACTGATTAACCAAATTGAGCTGCTCGAGTTCACCGACCTGCTTTTGTGTAGCCAATAAATGCTGCCAGGCGTCAATGCGTTGCTGCCCTTCGCCCAAGGGGCCGTACAATGCCTGGGCACGGCGACTGATCAGCGAGAAATCCCAATCGGCATGCAGGCCGCCCAGCATGACGCCAGCCAGCAGCAGGGCGAATGAGAGCCAGCGCAAAGTCCGAGGGATTGCGAAACGTACCGCCAATGCGAGGCATCCAGATCAGGCAGGTGGAATTCGGTTGATGGTGCAGGTTAGCCCGACAAAAGACAATGGCACGATGAGATCACTGATAGCGCGCTAAGCTTTCAGCGCGGCCGCCGGTTTGACATCTTGTCTGGCAGTCTCTAGTGTCAATTTGGATCCAATCACATTAAAACTTATTCAGGGTGCGTTGTGACACAAAAGCCCAACCCTCTAGGCAGTATCAAGATCAACGCGCCAATCCCTGCACACATGGCCCGCGCAGTGATTGAAGAGACCTTGCGCTCGGCGATTCTCGACGGCCGAATCCCGTGTGGCACGGCATTGCGTCAACAAGACCTGGCGGATTTCTTCGGGGTCAGTCGCATGCCGGTTCGCGAAGCACTGCGTCAGCTTGAGGCGCAGTCGCTGCTAAGCGTCATCGCACACAAAGGCGCCGTTGTTGCGCCGCTTGTCCAAGGCGATGCGGTGGAAACCTATGCACTGCGCATTCTGCTGGAGTCGCAAGCGCTGCGTCTGTCGATCCCTCTGCTTACCGCGGAGGACATTGAACAGGCAGCGCGCCATATCCATGATCTCGAGACAGAGCGCGACTTTACCGAGATCGGTCGTCTAAACCGCCTCTTCCACATGGCGCTCTACAGTAAAGCGCCCAACCGCAGGCTGTTGCGGCTGGTGGAGGACGGGCTGAATGAAGAGGAACGCTTCCTGCGCTTCAATCTGGAGGCGATGAACTTGGGTGAATTGTCCCAGGAGGACCACCGGGCGCTGTTGCGCGCAGTGGGGGACCGTAATGTCGAGGGCGCAGTGCGCTTGCTTGAACAGCACCTCAATCGTGCGGTGGAAGTGATTACGCGTTATCTCAATAGCCCCGAGCAATAGCCGTTCCAAGAAGGCTTGACCGATGTCATTCGACAGACGCGTGGCGATCAGTTGCGCAATTGGCTACCGGTGAAAGACAATGCGACTAATTATCATTGTGACATCCGGGCAGCCGCATCATGTCTTCATCACCGTTGGCAGCACAGGTGCCTGATCAACATGTGGTGAGACAGGCTATCCACTGGCTCCTGCGCTTGCGCAACAACGCTGGCAATCCCCGGCTGCGCCTGCAATGCGATGTATGGCGCGCGGAGCGCCAGGAACACGAACTGGCCTGGCAGCGTGTCAAATCCCTGCAGGCCGAGCTGAGCAGCGATCCGCGCGCCATAGCAGGCGCCCCGGATCACTTGAATACCTCGCCAGCCAGTGCCTTGGGCGTAGGCCGCCGGCAAGCCCTGCAGATGCTCTCCGGCTTGCTGCTGCTGGGTTCGACAGCCTGGTTGGCCAAGGACGCATACCACTGGCAACAATGGACCTGCGACTTCGCCACCACCACTGGCGAACGGCGTGGTTTCCAGCTGCCTGACGGCACCCGCCTCGAGCTCAATACCGCCAGTTCGGCAGACCTGGATTACACCCCTCATCAGCGACTGATCAAACTGACCCGAGGCGAGATACTCGTGACCTGTGGCGGGATCGATCAAGCCGCCTCGTTTGATCGTCCGTTAAGAGTGCAAAGTGTTCATGGATTGTTCGAGGGAGTGGATGCCCGGTATGTCCTTCTTCAGGAACCGAACCGCACCCGGCTCAGCGTAACGGCCGGCAAGGTGATCATTCATTCACCAGTGTCCGCCGCTGGCGTGCCCATTGAGGTGCGTCCCGGGCAAAGTTACCTGGTCGATCGCCAACAAGCGTCAATGGCGTCACCGCCTGACCTGGAGCCAGGTACGTGGGTGGACGGCCTGATGGTTACGCGAAATATGCGTCTCGCAGACTTCCTGGATGAGCTGGGCCGCCATCGGCATGGCCACCTGAGCTGCGCCACAGATATTGCTGACCTACGCCTCACCGGTGCATTCCGTCTGGACGACACTGACCAGCTCCTCGTTACCCTGACGCACGCCCTTCCCGTCCAGTTGCACTACCGAACGCGCTGGTGGGTCACCCTGCAAGGCAAAGCCTGAGTCATCGGTGATGGGCAAGTGGCATTCATAGGGCGCTAAACGACAAAACCCCTGTCTGCGTTAGCAGACAGGGGTTTTGGAATTCAATCTTGACGATGACCTACTCTCACATGGGGAAACCCCACACTACCATCGGCGATGCATCGTTTCACTGCTGAGTTC
>NZ_JBEOPS010000040.1:0-9983 GCF_040310305.1 Pseudomonas sp. HY13-MNA-CIBAN-0226 | reverse complement strand
CGATCGGACGATCTTTTGATCTTCACCCTTGAAAATCAAGATCAAAAGATCGTCCGATCGCGGCCCGAGCCTGCGGCAGCTCCTACGGGGGGCTTTGTTTCACTCAGCCGGATCAGGTTGGCTGTCAGGCCGCCTTCGCTGGCGAGCCAGCTCCCACAAGGGGCTTTGTTTCATTTCGCGGGATCTGGTGGCTGTCAGGCCGTCTTTGCGGGCCATGGGCAATAAAAAAATTCAACAAATCCCTGGCGCCGCCGAAACCCTGTGAAAGCCTCACGGATTGAATATGCCATGCGTAATAACCAGCCCATCACTCAACGCGAGCGGACCTTCCCGGCTCAGCAGCGGTTGATTTCCACGACCGATGCCAAGGGCGTGATTACCTACTGTAACGACGACTTTGTCGAGATCAGCGGGTTTTCGCGTGAGGAACTGATCCGTGCGCCGCACAATCTGGTTCGTCATCCTGACGTGCCATCGGCGGTGTTTGCGCATATGTGGGGCACGCTCAAGCAGGGTCAGCCCTGGATGGGCATCGTCAAGAATCGCTGCAAGAGCGGTGATCACTATTGGGTTAACGCCTATGTGACGCCGATCTTCGAAGGCAATCAGGTGATCGGTTACGAGTCGGTCCGGGTCAAGCCGACGGCCGAGCAGATTCGTCGTGCCGAGGCGTTGTATCAGCGGCTTAACCAGGGCAAGTCGGCGGTTCCTGCCAGTGATAAGTGGCTGCCGGTTGTGCAGGATTGGTTGCCGTTTATTCTGGTGAGCCAGTTGAGTTTCATGATTGGCGCCACGCTGACTTCGCACTGGGGCTTTGCCCTTGCCGCCGGGCTTTCGGTGCCGTTGGGCCTGATGGGCTTGAGCTGGCAGCAGCGTGGGTTGAAGCGTTTGCTGCGCTTGGCTGAACAGACCACCTCCGATCCGTTGATTGCGCAGATGTACACCGACAGCCGCGGTGCTCAGGCGCGGTTGGAGATGTCGATTTTGAGTCAGGAAGCGCGCCTGAAGACATGCCTGACCCGTTTGCAGGACACGGCCGAGCATCTGACCGATCAGGCCAGGCAGTCCGACACCCTGGCGCACAACAGTTCGACTGGCCTTGAGCGTCAGCGGGTTGAGACCGAGCAGGTGGCGACAGCGGTGAACCAGATGGCGGCGACGACCCAGGAAGTGGCGAGCCATGTGCAGCGCACGGCAGATGCCACCCAGGAAGCTAATCGCCTGACGGGGCGTGGTCGTACCATTGCCGGGGAAACCCGTGATGCCATTCAGCGCCTGTCGGTGGTGGTTGGGGAAACCGGGATGACGGTGACTCAGCTTGCCAAGGACAGTGACGAGATTGGCGGTGTGGTGGACGTGATCAAGGGTATCGCGGACCAGACCAACCTGCTGGCGCTGAACGCGGCGATCGAAGCGGCCCGTGCCGGTGAGATGGGTCGTGGTTTTGCGGTGGTGGCGGATGAGGTGCGACAACTGGCGCAGCGAACCAGCGAGTCCACCGGGCAGATTCATGCCCTGATCGCCAAGCTGCAGCAGACGGCCAGTACCGCCGTGCAGACCATGGAAGCCGGGCATCGTCAGGCCGAGGAAGGTGTGGCGCGGGTGCTGGAGGCGGATCAGGCGTTGGTGGGGATCAGTGAGGCGGTGGCCAATATTACTGATATGACGACGCAGATTGCGGCGGCGACTGAGGAGCAGAGTGCTGTGGCTGAGGAGATAAGTCGCAATATCAGCAATATTTCGCAGCTGGCGGATCAGACGTCGGAGCAGGCGCAGCATTCGGCATTGTTGAGTGAAGAGCTGACGAAGACGGCGAGTACGCAGTATTCGTTGGTTGAGCGGTTTAATCGCTAGGGTAAGGTCAAGGTCAAAAGATCGCAGCCTTCGGCAGCTCCTACGGGGGCGTGTATGAGCAGAAACCCGGGTAGCTTCCGGGTTTTTTGTTGCTGCACAAAACCTGTGGGAGCGGGCTTGCCCGCGATGAGGCCCTTACAGCCACCGCAGATGTCACTGAAGGAAGCTGGCAACCTTCTGCGCCGCAGCGGCCAGATGCTGTTCGTGGGTATGCCCCGAAGCCTTCAGCGGTTTGAGGTCATGATCCCCCGCCACCAGCCAGAACACCTCGATGCTCGATGACAATTGGTACCCTTCGACAACCTCCCGATTCCCCAGCGCATCCCGCTCGCCCTGCACAATCAGCGTACGGGTCTTCAAGCCGGCCAGGTGTTCCACCCGCGGTTTCTCCGGCTTGCCCACTGCGTAGAACGGATACCCCAGGCACACCAGCGCATCCGCGCCCAGTTCATCGGCCAGCAAACTGGCCATCCGCCCGCCCATGGACTTGCCGCCAATGGCCAGTTTCCCGGCGACATGGCGTCGCACCACGGCATACACCTCCCGCCAGCATTCCAGCAGTTTCGGCGCCGGATTCGGTGGGCGTTTGCCGCCATCGACACGCCGTTGCGCCATGTAAGGAAACTCGAAGCGCAACACGTTGACGCCCAGCGCACAAAGGCGCGCAGCCATGTCGTTCATCCAGTCGCTGTCCATCGGCGCACCGGCGCCATGGGCGAGGATCAACGTCGCAGATGCCGGCCCTACAGCGGCATCCCATAACCATCCGTGATCCTGCACACACCGCGCCCATTGATCCCCGTCAATACTGGCCTTGTGCTCTTTGTCCATGCTTGCCTCGCTTTTAGTCTGCCTATAACTCCAGGCGAAGGACGCGCTGCCTTGTCGCACGCGTGCTCACTTCGGCTGAACCGTGGATGGGGAACCATGAACACTTCTATCAGTACCGCCTACAACTACAAGGTGGTCCGCCAATTCGCCATTATGACGGTGGTGTGGGGCATCATCGGCATGGGGCTCGGGGTTTTTCTCGCGGCCCAATTGGTGTGGCCCGAGCTTAACTTCGATTTGCCGTGGACCAGCTTCGGGCGCCTGCGCCCTTTGCACACCAACGCGGTGATCTTCGCCTTCGGCGGTTGCGCCCTGTTCGCCAGTTCGTTTTATTCAGTGCAACGCACCTGCCAGACGCAGTTGTTTGCGCCAAAAATTGCCGCGTTCTGTTTCTGGGGATGGCAAGTGGTGATCCTGCTGGCGGCGATCAGCCTGCCGCTGGGTTACACCAGTTCCAAGGAATACGCCGAGCTGGAATGGCCGATCGACATTCTGATCACCATCGTCTGGGTCGCCTACGCCGTGGTGTTCTTCGGCACGATCATGCAGCGCAAGACCAAGCACATCTACGTCGGCAACTGGTTCTTCGGTGCGTTCATCATCACCGTGGCGATTCTGCACATCGTTAACAACCTTGAGCTGCCGGTGAGTTTCACCAAGTCCTATTCGGTGTATGCCGGTGCGACCGATGCGATGGTGCAGTGGTGGTACGGCCACAACGCGGTGGGCTTTTTCCTCACGGCCGGCTTCCTTGGCATGATGTATTACTTCGTGCCCAAGCAGGCCGAGCGGCCGGTGTATTCCTATCGCCTGTCGATCGTGCACTTCTGGGCGCTGATCACCCTGTACATCTGGGCAGGTCCGCACCACTTGCACTACACCGCGCTGCCGGACTGGGCGCAGTCGCTGGGCATGGTGATGTCGCTGATTCTGCTGGCTCCAAGCTGGGGCGGGATGATCAACGGCATGATGACCCTGTCGGGCGCCTGGCATAAGTTGCGCAGCGATCCGATCCTGCGCTTCCTGGTGGTCTCGCTGGCGTTCTACGGCATGTCGACCTTTGAAGGCCCGATGATGGCGATCAAGACCGTCAACGCCCTCTCCCACTACACCGACTGGACCATTGGCCACGTACACGCTGGTGCACTCGGCTGGGTGGCGATGATTTCCATCGGCGCGCTGTATCACATGATCCCGAAAATCTTCGGTCGTGCGCAGATGCACAGCATCGGCCTGATCAACGCGCACTTCTGGCTCGCGACCATCGGCACCGTGCTGTACATCGCCTCCATGTGGGTCAACGGCATTGCCCAGGGCCTGATGTGGCGCGCTATCAACGAAGACGGCACGCTGACCTACTCCTTCGTCGAAACCCTGGTGGCCAGCCACCCAGGCTTCGTCGTGCGCCTGGTAGGCGGCGCGATCTTCCTGAGCGGTATGTTCCTGATGGCTTACAACACCTGGCGCACCGTACGGGCCTCGCAGCCTGCCGACGTCGCCACTGCCGCGCAGATCGCCTGAGGAGTCCGCGATGAAACACGAAACAATCGAGAAAAACGTCGGCCTGCTCATGCTGTTGATGGTGCTGGCCGTGAGTATCGGCGGCCTGACCCAGATCGTGCCGCTGTTCTTCCAGGACGTGACCAACAAGCCGGTGGAAGGCATGAAGCCCTACACCGCGCTGCAGCTGGAAGGGCGCGACATCTACATTCGGGAAGGTTGCGTGGGTTGCCATTCGCAGATGATCCGGCCGTTCCGCGCCGAAACCGAACGCTACGGGCACTACTCGGTGGCCGGCGAGAGCGTGTGGGATCACCCGTTCCTGTGGGGTTCCAAGCGTACCGGACCGGACTTGGCCCGGGTCGGCGCCCGCTACTCGGATGACTGGCATCGCGCGCACTTGTACAACCCGCGCAACGTGGTGCCCGAGTCGAAGATGCCGGCCTACCCATGGCTGGTCACGCAGGCGGTGGACAGCAGCCATACCGAAGCCAAGATCCGCACCATGCGCACCCTCGGCGTGCCGTACACCGATGACGACGTCAGCGGCGCGGTGGCCAGCCTCAAGGGCAAGACCGAGATGGACGCCCTGGTTTCTTACCTGCAAGTGCTCGGCACTGCCATCAAGAGCAAGAGGTGAGTGATGTTTGAGATGAGCACTGGAATGATCCGCGGCCTGGGCACGGTCGTGGTGTTCGTGGCCTTCGTCGGCCTGACGCTGTGGGTGTTCAACACCAAGCGCAATCCGGAATTCGCCGAAGCGCGCCTGCTGCCGTTCGCCGACGAGCCGCAACCTGACAGCCCCCCAGAACCTGCAACAACAAGGAGTACCCGGTCATGACCACTTTCTGGAGTACGTGGATCTGCGTACTGACCATCGGCAGCCTGATCGGCCTGACCTGGCTGCTGATCGGCACACGCAAGGGCGAGACCAAGGGCAGCGTCGACCAGACCATGGGCCACAGCTTCGACGGCATCGAGGAGTACGACAACCCGTTGCCGCAGTGGTGGTTCATGCTGTTCGCCGGCACGTTGGTGTTTGCCGTCGGTTACCTGGTGCTGTACCCGGGCCTGGGCAACTGGAAAGGCATCCTGCCCGGCTATGAAGATGGCTGGACCGGCGTGCACGAGTGGGAAAAGGAGATGAACAAGGCTGACGCGAAGTTTGGGCCGATCTACGCCAAATTCGCGTCGATGCCCGTGGAAGAAGTGGCCAATGACCCGCAAGCGCTGAAGATGGGTGGCCGCCTGTTCGCCTCCAATTGCTCGGTGTGCCACGGCTCGGATGCCAAGGGCGCGTTCGGCTTCCCCAACCTCGCCGACAGCAACTGGCGCTGGGGCGGCGATGCCGAGATGATCAAGACCACGATCATGGGCGGTCGCATGGCGGCGATGCCGGCCTGGGGCGAAATCCTCGGTGAAGCCGGCGTGAAGAACGTGGCCGCCTACGTGCGTCACGACTTGGCAGGGCTGCCGTTGCCAGCGGATGCCAAGGCCGACCTGCAAGCCGGCCAGCAAGCGTTCAGCAGCACCTGCACGGCCTGTCACGGCGCGAATGGCCAGGGCACCGAGGCCATGGGCGCGCCGAACCTGACGCACCCGGCCGGCTTCATCTACGGCACCAGCCTGACGCAGCTCGAGCAAACGATTCGTCATGGTCGCCAGGGTCACATGCCGGCGCAGAATGAGCTGCTGGGCAACGATAAGGTGCAACTGTTGGCGGCTTATGTGTACAGCCTGTCCCACGGTTTGAATACCGATCGTTTGCAGGCTGAAGGCAAACGCGAATAACTCTCGACCGCTCTACTGCCGCATTCGCCTGCATGCGGCAGTTCCCTGCTCCTTTGCGACCAAGTGTCGCACCCTTCCTTAGTACGCCTTTCGGTTCCCCGAATTCGGGTCTAAGCTTGCCCAGATGCGGACTGGCATGAGCCGGTTCCAGGTCGACCCGACGCGATGCGTTCGACGAATGTGCTCGATGACAGGCCGCAAAGGCTGGTAGATACCGGCTGTCGCGCAAATTGCCTCCTGTCACCTGATCGTTGTGTTTGAACACACCCCGTTACATCTGACCTGACCCCCTCGGCTCTTTCGTCTGCTGCGACATTTTGTCCATGGGCAATTTTGTCCTTACGCGGCGCATGGAAAGGCCGCAGAATCAGCTTTTGAAAGCATTGACCCAGGTCATGGCGCGTTGCAATGACCCCCCGCTTTCTACATACTTGCGGCCGATTTTTACTCCTAATAAAACACCCAAACCGTGGAACCTTAGAATGAGCACAGCAATCAGTCCGACTGCTTATAACTATAAGGTAGTCCGCCAGTTCGCCATCATGACGGTGGTCTGGGGGATCCTTGGCATGGGGCTTGGTGTCTTCATCGCCTCGCAACTGGTATGGCCGGAATTAAACTTCGGTCTGCCATGGACGAGCTTTGGACGCCTTCGCCCGTTGCACACCAACCTGGTGATTTTCGCCTTCGGTGGTTGTGCACTGTTTGCCACTTCTTACTACGTCGTGCAGCGAACCTGCCAAACGCGACTGATTTCCGACAGCCTCGCCGCCTTCACCTTCTGGGGTTGGCAAGCGGTGATCGTCGGCGCCATCGTTACCTTGCCGCTGGGTTACACCACCACCAAGGAATACGCTGAGCTGGAATGGCCTTTGGCTATTCTGCTGGCCATCGTCTGGGTCACCTACGGTCTGGTGTTCTTCGGCACCATCACCAAGCGCAAGACCAAGCACATCTATGTGGGCAACTGGTTCTACGGTGCCTTCATCGTCGTGACGGCGATGCTGCACATCGTCAACCACGCTTCCCTGCCGGTCAGCTTCTTCAAGTCCTACTCGGCCTACGCCGGTGCAACGGATGCGATGATCCAGTGGTGGTACGGTCACAACGCGGTGGGCTTCTTCCTGACCACCGGCTTCCTGGGGATGATGTACTACTTCGTTCCGAAGCAGGCCGAGCGTCCGATCTACTCCTATCGCCTGTCCATCGTGCACTTCTGGGCGCTGATCACCCTGTACATCTGGGCCGGCCCGCACCACCTGCACTACACCGCACTGCCGGACTGGGCTCAGTCCCTGGGCATGGCGATGTCGATCATCCTGCTGGCTCCGAGCTGGGGCGGCATGATCAACGGCATGATGACCCTGTCGGGCGCCTGGCATAAGCTGCGCACCGACCCGATCCTGCGGTTCCTGGTGGTCTCCCTGGCGTTCTACGGCATGTCGACCTTCGAAGGCCCGATGATGGCCATCAAGACCGTGAACTCGCTGTCGCACTACACCGACTGGACCATCGGCCACGTACACGCCGGTGCATTGGGCTGGGTGGCGATGATTTCGATCGGCGCGATCTACCACATGATCCCGAAACTGTTCGGTCGTGTGCAGATGCACAGCATCGGCCTGATCAACGCTCACTTCTGGCTCGCGACCATCGGTACCGTGCTCTACATCGCTTCGATGTGGGTCAACGGCATCACCCAGGGCCTGATGTGGCGTGCAATCAACGACGACGGCACCCTCACCTATTCCTTCGTCGAAGCGCTGCAAGCCAGCCACCCGGGCTTCATCGTTCGCGCCCTGGGCGGTGCGTTCTTCGCCAGCGGCATGCTGTTCATGGCCTACAACGTATGGCGTACCGTACGTGCCTCGAACCCGGCTGAAGCCGAAGCTGCCGAACAGATTGCTGTAGTTGGAGCTCACTGATGAAGCATGAAGCAGTCGAGAAGAATATTGGCCTGCTGGCCTTCTTCATGGTTATCGCCGTCAGTATCGGCGGCTTGACCCAGATCGTTCCGCTGTTTTTCCAGGACGTCACCAACAAGCCGGTCGAAGGCATGAAGCCGCGTACCGCCCTTGAACTGGAAGGCCGCGACGTGTACATCGCCAACGGTTGTGTCGGCTGCCACTCGCAGATGATCCGCCCGTTCCGTGCTGAAACCGAACGCTACGGCCACTACTCGGTCGCCGGTGAAAGCGTCTGGGACCACCCGTTCCTGTGGGGTTCCAAGCGTACCGGCCCGGACCTGGCCCGTGTTGGCGGTCGTTACTCCGATGACTGGCAGCGTGCGCATTTGTACAACCCGCGCAACGTAGTGCCCGAGTCGAAAATGCCGGCCTACCCGTTCCTCGTGGAAAACAAGCTCGACGGCAAAGACACCGCCAAGAAAATGGAAGTCTTGCGCACGCTCGGCGTCCCTTACACCGACGAAGACATCGCCGGTGCCAAGGATGCTGTGAAGGGCAAAACCGAAATGGACGCGCTGGTGGCCTATCTGCAGGGCCTGGGCACCATCATCAAAAGCAAACGGTGATTTAGATGGATATCGGGATGATTCGTGGCCTGGGCACCGTTGTCGTGATGGTGGCCTTCATCGGTCTGGCGCTGTGGGTGTTCAGCCCCAAGCGCAAGTCGGAGTTTGAAGACGCTACCTTGCTGCCTTTCGCGGATGATCCCGAAGCCATCAAGCACGTCGAGCAAGCTTCTAGGAGTAACAAAGAATGACTACGTTCTGGAGTCTGTACGTCACAGTCCTCAGTCTGGGCACCATCTTCGCCCTGACCTGGCTGCTGCTGTCCACCCGCAAGGGCCAGCGCGCCGAGCAGACGGAAGAAACGGTTGGACACTCCTTCGACGGGATCGAGGAGTACGACAACCCGCTGCCGAAATGGTGGTTCATGCTGTTCGTGGGCACCATCATCTTCGCCCTCGGCTACCTGGTGCTCTACCCGGGCCTGGGCAACTGGAAAGGCCTGCTGCCAGGTTACAACTACCTGGATAACGAAAAGCAGACCGCGTTCGCCAACGGCCAGACCGGCTGGACCGGCGTGCACGAGTGGGAAAAGGAAATGGCCAAGTCGGACGCGCGTTTCGGCCCGATCTTCGCCAAGTTCGCTTCCATGCCAATCGAAGAAGTGGCCAAGGATCCGCAAGCACTGAAAATGGGTGGCCGTCTGTTCGCCTCCAACTGCTCGGTGTGCCACGGTTCCGACGCCAAGGGCGCCTACGGCTTCCCGAACCTGACCGACGCCGACTGGCGCTGGGGCGGCGAGCCCGAAACCATCAAGACCACCATCATGGGCGGTCGTCACGCGGTGATGCCGGCGTGGGCTGAAGTGATTGGCGAGCAAGGCGTGGCGGACGTGGCTGCCTACGTGCTGACCAACCTCGATGGCCGCAAGCTGCCGGAAGGCGCCAAGGCTGACCCGGCTGCCGGGCAGAAGTTGTTCGCGGCCAACTGCGTGGCGTGCCACGGTCCGGCCGGTAAAGGTACCCCGGCAATGGGTGCACCTGACCTGACCCACCCGGGCGCGTTCATCTACGGTTCGAGCTTCGCCCAACTGCAGCAGACCATCCGTTACGGCCGCCAGGGCCAGATGCCTGCCCAGGAACAGCTGCAAGGCAACGACAAGGTTCACCTGCTGGCCGCTTACGTCTACAGCTTGTCTCACGGTGAGAAAGCTCCGACGGAAGATGCCCAGTAACCTTTGATGTAACAAAAACGGCCCCGCCCATGTGAATTGGCGGGGCCGTTTTGTTTATGGCCTATGCTCGCTTAACGCTTCACCTGTAGGAGCTGCCGAAGGCTCGGGCCGCGATCGGACGATCTTTGGATCCGCTTAATGCCCTACTTGTAGGAGCTGCCGAAGGCTGCGATCTTTTGATCTGCGCTTTTATTTAACGGCAAGATCAAAAGATCGCAGCCTTCGGTGAACTGGTCAAGCAATCCCGGACACCGTTTACGGTGCTTATGCCGCTTTTTGCTCCATAGCTATTGGCGACAGGTA
>NZ_JBEOPS010000039.1:0-13759 GCF_040310305.1 Pseudomonas sp. HY13-MNA-CIBAN-0226 | reverse complement strand
TCGGACAGGTTGGCCGAAGAGCGGGCGCGCATCGTCAAGATGTTCGAAGGCTCTCGCCCGCACTACCTGATCGACACCATCGTCGATTTACCTGCCGTCATTGAGGACATCAATGCCCGACTGGCGCGTGGAGAAACCCCGCAGGGCTCTTGATCCCACACGGCTTGTGTCAATGACAGTGACCGTCCTAAGGACGGTCACAACCAAAAAACAACAAGAGAATCCAACCATGAACTACGCCCACCCAGGCACTCCCGGTGCCATCGTTTCCTTTAAGTCCCGTTACGGCAACTACATCGGCGGTGAGTTCGTCGCGCCGGTCAAAGGTCAGTACTTCACCACCACCTCGCCCGTGAATGGCCAACCAATTGCCGAATTTCCCCGCTCCAGCGCTGAGGACATCGACAAGGCTTTGGATGCAGCCCATGCCGCGGCCGATGCCTGGGGCAGAACCTCGGTGCAGGACCGCTCTTTGGCGCTGTTGAAAATAGCCGACCGCATCGAACAGAACCTCGAACTGTTGGCCGTTACCGAAACCTGGGACAACGGTAAAGCTGTGCGTGAAACGCTGAATGCTGACATTCCGCTGGCCGTGGACCACTTCCGCTACTACGCCGGTTGCATTCGCGCCCAGGAAGGGAGCTCGGCCGAAATCAACGAACACACCGCGGCCTATCACTTCCATGAACCCCTGGGCGTGGTCGGGCAAATTATTCCGTGGAACTTCCCGATCCTGATGGCCGCCTGGAAGCTTGCCCCGGCGCTGGCAGCCGGCAACTGCGTAGTGCTCAAGCCAGCCGAGCAAACTCCACTGGGCATCACCGTGCTGATGGAGCTGATCGGCGACCTACTGCCGCCCGGCGTGTTGAACGTGGTCCAGGGTTTCGGCAAAGAAGCCGGCGAAGCCCTGGCCACCAGCAAACGAATCGCCAAGATCGCCTTCACCGGCTCGACTCCGGTCGGCTCCCACATCATGAAATGCGCCGCCGAAAATATCATCCCGTCCACCGTGGAGCTGGGCGGCAAGTCGCCGAACATCTTCTTCGCCGACATCATGGACGCTGAAGAAATTTTCATTGAAAAGGCCGCTGAAGGCCTGGTGCTGGCGTTCTTCAACCAGGGCGAAGTCTGCACCTGCCCGTCTCGCGCACTGGTGCAGGAGTCGATCTACGACGACTTCATGAAAGTGGTGATGAAAAAAGTCCTGCAGATCAAGCGGGGCGACCCGCTGGACACCGACACCATGGTCGGCGCACAGGCGTCCGAGCAGCAGTTCGACAAGATTCTTTCGTACCTGGAAATTGCCAAGGGCGAAGGCGCGGAGCTGCTGACCGGCGGCAAGGTGGAAAAACTCGAGGGCAACCTGGCGACCGGGTATTACATCCAGCCGACCCTGCTCAAGGGCACCAACAAAATGCGCGTGTTCCAGGAAGAAATCTTTGGCCCGGTGGTGAGCATCACCACCTTCAAGGACGAAGCCGAAGCCCTGGCCATCGCCAACGACACCGAGTTCGGCCTGGGTGCGGGCCTTTGGACTCGCGACATCAATCGCGCCTACCGCATGGGCCGCGCCATCAAGGCCGGTCGCGTATGGACCAACTGCTACCACCTGTACCCGGCGCACGCCGCGTTCGGCGGTTACAAAAAATCCGGCGTCGGTCGTGAAACCCACAAAATGATGCTCGACCACTACCAGCAGACCAAAAACCTGTTGGTGAGCTACGACATCAATCCGTTGGGGTTCTTCTAACCCCGCGCAAAATCCTGTGATGCTGAACCTGTAGGAGCTGCCGCAGGCTGCGATTTTTTTGATTTTAAAGATCAGGATCAACAGATCGCAGGCTCTTACAGGAACGGTTGCTCACGTACGAATTGATTGCTATCGAACCTTCGGAGTCCTCGATGAAAATCCGTTACAAGGTAAGCCTTGTGGCTGCCTGCGTGCTGTTCATAACAACCAGTTTGCTGTCTCTGATCCAGGTCAGTCAGGTTCGTACCATTCTGCGCACGCAAGTCGAGGAGGGCATCTCCCAGTCGAGCAATGCCGTGGCACGGCAGATAGAAAACTGGCTGAACGCGAAACTTCGGCTGATGGACCTGACGGTCCAAACCGTCGACAGCCAGTACAATCCGCAAGCCACTCAACGCATCATCAATTCCCCAACACTGAAGAATGAATTCGAGCTGGTTTTCGGTGCGCTGGAGTCTGACGGCAAACCCATCAAGAACTCCGCCTCCTGGAATCCAAAACCTGATTACGATGGACGCTTACGCCCTTGGTATGCGACCGGTAAAGGTGCTACGCAGGCCGTTTTAACCGAACCCTACAAAGACTCCACTACCGGTGACATCCTGATTTCGGCCGTTGCCAGGATCACCGATGCCAATCAGTTTGTCGGGGTGCTAGGTGGGGACCTGCGTTTGAATACGGTGGCCGAGGCCGTCAATACGCTTGATTTCAGTGGGGCTGGCTATGCGTTCCTGTTAAGTCGAAACGGCAACATCATTTCCCACCCGGACGCCCAGCTAAACGGTAAGTCCTACACGGAGATTTTCGGTGGGGCCCAGCCTCCACTGAACAGTCAGATCCAAGAGATCAAGGTCGGGGAGAAGAAACTTCTGCTGTCCTTCATACCGCTTTCCCGGCTCAAGGGTATGGATTGGTATATCGGGGTTGTACTTGACCAGGACATCGTCATGGCCGCAGCCCATGTGCTGAGCTGGCGAGCCGTCATGGGTACCGTGCTCGGCGTGATAATCAGCCTGCTTCTGTTAGGCCTGTTAGTGAAGCGACTGCTTTGGCCACTGCAGCAACTCCAAGACTCGCTCGTCGATATCAATCGCGGGGACGGCGACCTTACCCGGCAATTACCCGTGCGTGGCGATGATGAAATTGCACGGGTCTCCGGAGAGTTCAACCGGTTTCTGCAGAACCTGAAAACGCTCATTGGTGATGTGAAGAGCAGCTCGCAACAAGTCCGCGAGAGCACCGCAACCACTTCATCTGCAGCGGATCAGGCGGCCAACCGTGTACAGATCCAGTTGCAGGAGCTGGATCAACTGTCCACCGCCATGCAGGAGATGGCCTCGACCGCCGAAGACGTTGCGCGAAGTGCTCAAGCTGCAGCTGTGGCGGCAATCACTGCCAACGAGGAAACCGAAGACGGAGTGGCGCTGGTCTCCAAGTCAACCGGGGCGATCAAGCGTCTGGCTGAGGAGATGGACAGTACAGGTCATGCCATCAATGAGTTGTCCACGCTCAGTCAAAGCATCGAATCAATCGTGGCGGTTATCACCAGCATCGCCGACCAAACCAACCTCCTGGCGCTCAATGCAGCCATCGAGGCGGCACGCGCTGGTGAATCGGGACGCGGGTTTGCCGTGGTGGCTGATGAGGTGCGCTCACTGGCTTCACGCACTCAACAATCCACTCAGGAAATACGCCTGATGATTGATCAATTGCAGACGGGTGTGAAACACGCACAAGTGCGTATGCAGCAGAGCCGCGACACTGCCAGCAAGACGGCAGGGGATGCCTATGCAGCAAATGAAACGCTCGAGCGCATACGTGAAGCCATTTACCGCATCAATGATATGAATCTGCAGATTGCCGCTGCCGCTGAAGAACAGAGTGCCACGACCGAGGAAATCAATCGCAACACGACCAACATCCGCGATATCAGTCTTGAAGTATTCGGCGGTGCCGAGAAGCAGGTCCGCCAATGTTCAGAGATGGGGGAACATGTAGGCGAGCAAGACAGACTTCTCAGCCGTTTCAGGATTTGAAGTACGCAACTGAATGACATTGTCCGTGGCTAAGTACGGCATCGGCCGCTGCGAACGGCGGCCCGTCTCAATGCTGAATGACAACTGAACGCAAAGTTTCAGATCACAAAAAACAACTACTCCACCGAGGTAAGAAAGATGAGTGCGGCTTCCCTGTATCCCGTTCGTCCCGAGGTAGCAGCCAACACGCTGACCGACGAGGCAACCTACAAAGCCATGTACCAGCAGTCGGTCGTCAACCCGGACGGCTTCTGGCGCGAGCAAGCCAAGCGCCTCGACTGGATCAAGCCTTTCACCACGGTGAAGCAGACTTCCTTCGACGATCACCACGTCGACATCAAGTGGTTCGCCGATGGCACCCTGAACGTTTCCTACAACTGCCTGGACCGCCACCTGGCCGAGCGCGGCGATCAGATCGCGATCATCTGGGAAGGCGATGACCCTGCCGAAAGCCGCAACATCACCTACCGTGAATTGCACGAAGAAGTCTGCAAGTTCGCCAACGCCTTGCGCGGCCAGGATGTGCATCGCGGCGACGTGGTGACTATCTATATGCCGATGATTCCCGAAGCCGTGGTCGCCATGCTGGCGTGCACCCGGATCGGCGCAATTCACTCGGTGGTGTTCGGTGGTTTTTCGCCGGAAGCCCTGGCGGGTCGGATCATCGACTGCAAATCCAAGGTGGTGATCACCGCTGACGAAGGCATTCGTGCCGGCAAGAAGATCCCGCTCAAGTCCAACGTCGATGACGCCCTGACCAACCCGGAGACCAGCAGCATTCAGAAGGTCATCGTGTGCAAGCGCACCGGTGGCAACATCAAGTGGAACCAGCATCGCGACATCTGGTACGAAGACCTGATGAAAGTGGCGGGCAGCGTCTGCGCGCCGAAAGAGATGGGCGCTGAAGAAGCGCTGTTCATCCTCTACACCTCCGGTTCCACCGGCAAGCCTAAAGGCGTGCAGCACACCACTGGCGGTTACCTGCTGTATGCGGCCATGACCCACGAGCGCGTGTTCGACTACCGCCCGGGTGAAATCTACTGGTGCACCGCTGACGTCGGCTGGGTCACCGGCCACACTTATATCGTCTATGGCCCGCTGGCCAATGGCGCGACTACCGTGCTGTTCGAAGGCGTGCCGAACTACCCGGACATCACCCGGGTGGCGAAGATCGTCGACAAGCACAAGGTCAACATCCTCTACACCGCGCCAACGGCGATTCGCGCGATGATGGCGGCGGGTAACGCGGCAGTTGAAGGCGCTGACGGCAGCAGCCTGCGCCTGCTGGGTTCGGTGGGTGAGCCGATCAACCCGGAAGCCTGGGATTGGTACTACAAGAAGGTCGGCCAGTCGCGCTGCCCGATCGTCGACACCTGGTGGCAGACCGAAACCGGCGGCAACATGATGAGCCCGCTGCCGGGCGCGCATGGCTTGAAGCCTGGTTCGGCGGCTCGTCCGTTCTTCGGCGTGGTGCCGGCACTGGTGGACAACCTGGGTAATATTCTGGAAGGCGCGGTTGAGGGCAACCTGGTGATTCTGGATTCGTGGCCAGGCCAGGCGCGCACGCTGTATGGCGACCATGACCGTTTTGTCGACACCTACTTCAAGACCTTCCGTGGCATGTACTTCACCGGTGACGGTGCCCGTCGTGACGAGGATGGTTACTACTGGATCACCGGTCGCGTGGATGACGTGCTGAACGTGTCCGGCCACCGCATGGGTACCGCCGAGATCGAGAGCGCGATGGTTGCTCACCCTAAAGTCGCCGAGGCGGCCGTGGTGGGAGTGCCGCACGACATCAAGGGCCAGGGCATTTATGTGTATGTGACCCTGATCGGTGGCGAAGAGCCGAGCGAGCAGCTGCGCCTGGAGTTGAAGAACTGGGTGCGTAAAGAGATCGGGCCGATTGCTTCACCAGATGTGATCCAGTGGGCGCCGGGGCTGCCGAAGACGCGTTCGGGCAAGATCATGCGGCGGATTCTGCGCAAGATTGCGACCGCTGAGTACGATGGGTTGGGGGATATTTCGACACTGGCAGATCCCAGCGTGGTACTGCAACTGATCGAAACGCACCGGAGCATAGACGCTGCCTGATAATTCTGGCGTTTCATGCAGACCCGTTTCATTCAAGACAAGGGTGGGCATTATCGATTATCCGGATTGACCGTAATATGTTTTACGGACAGAGGCGATTATCAGGCATTTTTATCAGGCTATTCTGCGCCCAGTAGATCCACTGAAACCTTCCGAGGAAACGTTGATGTCCCCACTATTTACACCCGGCTCTGTTGGTGCATTGCGTACCCCCAATCGCGTAGTTATGGCTCCCATGACTCGCTCTCGCAGCACTCAGCCAGGTGATGTACCTAACGCAATGAACGCCACCTATTACGCACAGCGGGCATCGGCAGCGTTTATTGTCACCGAGGCGACCCAGATTTCTGCGCAGGGTAAGGGATATTCCTATACCCCCGGCATTTACAGTGACGAACAGGTTGCTGGGTGGCGCCTGGTAACCGATGCTGTGCATGCTGCTGGCGGTCGCATCTTCCTGCAACTGTGGCACGTGGGACGCATGTCGCATCCAGACTTCCATAACGGTGAGCTACCCGTTGCGCCGTCTGCAATCCCGTTCGACGGCAGCATCTGGAAAGTTGACCCATCGACGGGTGTGGGCAGCATGGTCATATGCCCGACCCCGCGAGCCCTGGGCCGTGACGAAATACACGACGTCGTCAACGACTTCCGAAAAGCGGCCCGTAACGCCATGGCGGCCGGTTTCGATGGTGTGGAAGTGCATGGCGCCAACGGTTACCTGATTGATCAGTTCATGCGCACGACATCCAACGTGCGTACGGATGAGTACGGCGGCTCGCGCGAAAACCGCCTGCGCTTTCTTAAAGAAGTCATGGATGCCGTGATCGATGAAGTAGGTGCTGATCGCACGGCGATTCGCGTGGCACCATTCCTGACGGCGCGAGGCATGGCGTGTCCGGATATTCTCCCGACGATTCTGGAAGCAGCCACCTATTTGCAGGAACAAGGTATTGCGTACCTGCATCTGGTCGAGGCGGACTGGGATGACGCCCCTAAATTCCCAGAGGAGTTCCGCCAGGCTGTGCGTGAGCGCTTTCGCAACGCCATTGTGGTGGCCGGCAAATACGACTTGGAATTGGCAGACTGGGTGTTAAATAAAGGCTATGCCGATTTTGTCGCTTTCGGTCGCAAATTCGTAGCCAATCCGGATCTGCCGCTGAGGCTGGAGAAGGGCTACCCATTAGCCGGTTTGGAAGGTGCCGAGTTGTTTGGTGGCACCGAACGTGGTTACTCCGATTTTCCTGTCTGGTCTCAGCACGGCTGAACCATAAGGCTCGGCAAATCCAGCCATTAATCTCCTTGACGCGGGCTTAAGTCGCCAGCGCCAAGGCGATTTTGTCCATCAGCAATTTGACTCGACGTGGCAACGCATGGCCGGAAGGGTAGACAATTTGCAAGTCCACACCCGTTAAAGAATACGCCTCCAGCAACTCGATCAGTCGACCTGCCGCCAAGTCATCGCGCACATCAATGTAGGACTTGATGCAAATACCATAACCAGCCAAACACCACTGCCGCACTTGATCGCCGTCGTTGGCGATACGCCTGCCTGATACCAGAACCTTGAAAGAGCGACCGTCAGCGCGGAACTGCCATTGACGATGGATGTTGGAGCCGAAGCGCATCAGGATACACTGCTGCTGGGCCAACTCAGATGGATGTCGTGGCGTTCCATGAACCTCTATATAGGCCGGTGAAGCACACACCACACGGCGTCCCTCGCTAAGTTTTCGTACGCGCAGCGTACTGTCGGACAAAGCCCCATAGCGGATGGCAAAGTCGATCCCTTGTCCCGCAAGATCCAGAAAACCGTCAGTCAAGTTCAGGTCAAGGCTGACATTAGGGTTTTCTTCGAGAAACTGATCCAGAATGGGCACGATTCGATTTCGCCCCAAGTCGACTGGTGCACTCAATCTTATGAGGCCGGAAATACGCTCGGTGCCCAGTTTGATGTTGCTCTCGATGTCTTCAGCATCGGCGAGCAGTCGACGCGCGCCGTCCACCAGAAGCCGCCCTTCATCGGTCAGGCTGATTGAGCGGGTAGTGCGGGTTAGCAATGTCGCCCCGTAATGCTTCTCTAAAGCCCCGAGTCGCTCCGACACTGAGGTTGGCGAAAGCCCTACCTCTCGGCCTGCCGCCGACAAACCACCTTTCTCCACAATCAGTAAGAACAGCGCTAGATTTTCGAAGAGCATTATTCGGATTTCCCTGAATATGATTGCGCTTTTAGCTGGATTCTACGCTATCTCAATTAACGATATTGTTCCCCCATTGACTTAATGAGGAACCTATCGATGGTTATCGATCACGTTACCCTGCGGACCCTAGACCTCTGCGGGACTCGCGATTTTATGATGCAAGTCTTTGATCTGGTAGAAGGTCGTCGGCCCATTGAAATAAGCGGCATCGCTGGCCATTGGTTGTACAGCGATGGTGAGCCTCTGGTTCATATCATTGAATCCCACGGCTCGGGCCTGCTTCGAGTGTCTGAGTTTATTGATCATGTCGGTTTCCGCATGGGCGACTACGAGGCATTCAAGGCAAAGCTTGAATACCTTGGCATTGCATATAGAACGATGCAGGTTCCAAGCCTCAACGAGCGGCGCATTTTCCTACGCACTCCAGGCGGGCAGTTGTTGGAAACCGTCTTCTCTAACCCTGTTGAAAAAGCTGATAGAGAAATGTAGCGTGCCGCCGTTACTCATGTGTCCGTTGCGTATTGAAAAGCACACGCATCACAAGGTCTGATTTCGCTGTTCACTCTTAGCGATGCGGACTCTGCCTTAGGCAAGACGACAATGTGGTATCGAACAATGTGTTGACGCCGAGGTCATCTATAAGCGAGTGGCTAAGATAAAAATTCTCTGACTTTAAAGTCTTGGTTTTTTTTCGGTCGCTGATTTCTTGGTAAATCGTGGTGCCTTTGCGACACATCTCCCTGGACAACCTCACCGAGATTAAAAAAATGCTCATGAACAAAGCGACGATTTGCAGCCTCGTGCTCACACTCACGACCTCGGTGTGCTGGGCCGCCGACAACGTAACCACCGTACCGGTGAGCTTCGCCAAGGGGGCTAACAGCGCCCAGGTTAAAGGTACATTCAAGGGCCATGACACTGTTCAATACACCTTGGCGGCGAATTCGGGCCAACGTATGACTGTGCAGATCACCGGCAGTAGCAACGCGAACTTCAACGTGTTCGCGCCAGGCGATCAACCGGGGCAGTCCAGTGCCTTGGCTAATGGCGGCGTTGGCTCAGACTGGACTGGAGCGCTACCTGCGTCGGGCAAATACACCGTGCAGGTTTTTCAGATGCGCGCCTCGGCCAGGCGTGGTGAGGCTGTGCCGTACACAATCAGCTTCAGCATCAAGTGATCCATCGGGAAAAGTTGATTCTCATGTGGGATTCTTCTTCTCTGGGTCAAAACCTGAACGGCTATGCGCTAACAAGGGTGGATGGCCAAACCAGGACAAGCCAGACCCATTTTGTCACGTTAAGATATGGTTCTGAAGTTTGAGCAATGAATTCTTTTCTCTATAACCAAGGCGGGGCCAATGCGGTCGTCTGTGATCTGGCAGGGCGTAATTGCGAGTGTTCTTGTAACTTGCTTGGCATTCGGCGTAATGGGCGGTGTCGGATGGTTGCTAACGCTTAACAGCACCGAACGACAACTGGAAGAAATTGCTGTTTTGTTATCCCAGCGTGCCCATTCGACACTCCTTCAAGCTTCAGATGCTCTGAAGTCAATTGCGTCCAGCGATCTGCTTCCTTGCAGCCCGGAAAACATCGACCAGATGCGTCTGGTTGCGATCAATACCCTTTCAGTGAAATCAGTAGGCTACGTCCAGGAGGACATCTTTGTATGCGGCTCCTGGGGAATGATCGGGAAGAAAGTCGACGCATTGCCGGCAGATTTTACAACTGACGGTGGTGTGAGAGTCGCGATAAGTGTGTCGCCCGTGCTTGAGTCAGCCAAGCCACTGATGGCTCTGGAATATGCCGCCTTCAACGTTCTTGTTGACTCAGAGCAGTTGCTGGACGTGCTGTTCGATCATCGTGTCAGGCTTGCAATAGCCACTCTTAACGGCGATCTCATACGTGCCAGCAGTCAAGGCAGTGAAAACATAGTGGCGTTGGCGCACTTGGGCCCGACTAGAGGGCTTAGGGATGGCTACCTCTATACCTCCATCCGTCAAGGTTCCTGGGTAGCGATTGCAGCGATACCCCGCTCTGAACTGTTAGATATTTTTCTCTGGCACTCGGCATACATGCTCCCGCTGGGTGCTTTACTTGCAGGTGTATCGGTATTCGGTATCGTCCGAATATCGAAGCGACGTCTATCACCGGTCGCTGCACTTGAACGCGCGGTGAGGAACCATGAGTTTGTCGTGCATTATCAGCCGATTATCGAGCTTGAGCATGGGCGATGTGTGGGGGCGGAGGCCCTGATACGGTGGGTCAAGCCCGGTCATGGGACAGTGTCCCCTGACTTGTTCATCCCTCTGGCAGAAAAAACCGGATTAATTCTGGCAATTACCGACCAGGTCATGAGTCAGGTGATACGCGATCTGAGGAATGTGCTCGTGGCTGATCGTTCAATGCATGTGGCCATTAATCTGGCAGCATCTGACGTGTGTAGCGGACGGTTCATGGTTGTTCTGGAAAAGATGAGGGAGAAAGCCGGAGTCCTCCCTTCCCAAATTTGGCTAGAGGCAACCGAGACTGGGTTCATGGATTTAAAACCGGCAAAAGAGACGATGAGCAAAGCTCGCGCGTTGGGTTACGTGACTGCACTGGATGATTTCGGGACCGGATATTCCAACCTGCAAAACCTCCAACAGCTACCGCTGGACATCCTGAAAATCGACAAGTCTTTTGTTGATGGCATTTCTCAACCGCAGGCGGCAGCGGTTTTAATCGACCATTTGATCGACATGGCTGACTCGCTGGGCTTGGCTATTGTGGCTGAAGGCGTTGAGACAGCAGATCAATTGGCCTATTTACGCTCCCACAACGTCCGCTATGCCCAAGGTTGGCTTTTCGCCAAAGCAATGAGCGCTGAAGCGTTCATCTCCTATCTGGCCGGTGATATCCAGGATGGCACCAGGGCCAGCAACAGTGCAACTTCTTGAGCCAATAACGGGGCATCCGGCTCCAGCACAAGCACAAGGACGGCAAGCATGCACAGCAGCAGCCAGGTTGAGAAAAGACGACGTAACGCGCGTGTCAGCTTTGCCGGCTCATCCTTAAAACGTAGTGTGCGTCGGCTGCGGATGACCAACCACAAAATCAGAGGCAACAGCAGTATCTGCACTAGCTTAAGAGCGAGCTGATTGCGGGTACCAGCCGAGTTGTAGTCGCGAGCAAATTGTTCTTCTATCTCCAAACCTCACCACATGGCGTCCCAGGTCGAGGCCTGACTCATGCTTGAATCAAGACCCCGCCAAAGAAGCGCCGCATCCGTCAGTGCAGTCGGTAAGGCTTTCGTCGGAGGTGCGTTCGATGGTGGCATTACTGGAAAACGTATCAGCATTGGCAAGAGCCGCGAAGCACAGGAATGATGCCACTACCCATCTTCGAACCGCGTGAGACAAAGCTGAGTTTTTCACCATGCGCATTGATTGAGGCTTCCGTACGTAAACTGTTCAGCTGGCGACGTAATGTCCGAGAGCACAGATTTTGTGATAACTGCTACACACTTAGCTTACGAACCTCATGGCTGCTTTAGGGAAGATGGCATTCGGCCCATGCGTATGCCAAGAGCTCATCACCCTTACTGTTGGAGTTCGGAAAGTGACTATGCCGGACGAGCTCCCTACGAGACCTATTGCGATGATGTGCATCGATACAGCGGTTCATGGCTAAAGTGGTCATCACAAGCGGGCTAGTCAGTTTGGCCCGCTTGCTAGTTTGGATAGTGCAAAGTGTCAGTTGTACGGAGTTAACGGCTGGCGATAGCTCATCAACCGGGTAGCGTTCAGTTAGCGGGATAGCGAATTCTTTATCATAAAGATCGAGAGTGACTTTCCAGGTAGTTCATATGGAGTTTTTATTGGCTATCAGCGAAGCTTTTCCAACATCTGGTAGTACCACATCCCCACCGAGAGCATCGGATTACCGAGCATATCGCCCAGCGGCACCTTGATGTGCTTGCACCCGGCAAAGGTATCAAATTTTGCCAAAGTGCCTGTCAACGCCTCTGCCATTATCTCTCCCATGATGTGGCTTGTAGCGATACCGTGCCCTGAATAGCCTTGGCAATACCAAACATTGTCCGAAACCTTGCCCAACTGCGGAATGCGATTCATCACAATCCCCATCGCACAACTCCACTGGAACTCGATGTCCACGCCCTTCAGGGCCGGGAAAGTGCGTTCGATGCACGGGCGAAGTTCGGCGGCGATGTCTCGCGAGTCGCGTCCAGAATAGTTGGCTCCGCCGCCGAACAACAATCGACCATCGTCCGTGAGGCGGTAGTAATCAAGGACGAATCGACAGTCATAAACAGCCAGGTCGTGCGGGTTGATCTGGCGCGCCAACTCGCCCAGCGGAGCAGTGGTCACAATCGCGCCCATGGCCGGAAAAATTTTGCCCTTTAGCTGTTTGCGCTCGAGCTTGTGATAGACGTCGCCGGCTAGCAGAACCTGGCCCGCATCGATGCGGCCCTTAGATGTGATAACGGCGGGCCGGTTACCATGGACGATCTCCAACACCTCGGAGTTCTCGAAGATCAATGCGCCAAGGCTGTGCGCGGCGCGAGCCTCTCCCAGGCATAGGTTCAGCGGATGCAGGTGCAAATTGCGCGTGTTTTTCAGGGCGCCCAGATACAGTTCACTGTCCAAATGCTGTCGCACGCCGTCCTGATCGAGCAGGGTGACCTGATCACCCATGCCGCGTCGTTGTGCTTCTTCGTAGAAGGCTTGCAGTTCCATCACGTGGGAAGGTTTCATCGCTGCATGCAGATGACCATGCTTGAGGTCGCAGGCAATTGCGTATTTATTCACCCGGTTCTCGATGATTTGATGGCCTCGCCAGCGCAGGTGCCAGATGAAATCATCCACTTCATCGCCCAGGCGCTTGCGCATCTGTTGGCGCATGGCCGTATCTCCCGACAGACTGCCGGTGACCTGGCCGCCGTTGCGCCCGCTGGCGCCCCAGCCGATACGGTTGGCTTCGACAATCGCGACCTTGAGCCCTCGTTCGGCCAACTCTACGGCGGTGGCAACACCGGTAAAGCCACCACCAATAATCACAACGTCGACGCTGTGTTGACCTTGTAATGTCGGGTACTGGGTTGGGTCATTGAGGCTGGCGGTGTAATAGGAGGCGCTGCGCTGGGCAGCACCAATGACATTGCGCATAGCTGCAGTCATGGGATCATTCCTTCTCGCATTGAAATCGGCCGTGTTCAGGCCAATGGAATCAAGTCGACGCGAGGGCTCTATCTGGTGGGCGCGCGTGACGGCAATGCCACAGCGCCCAGAAGGCCAGAATGATATTGAGCAGGGGGTTTTCGCAAAGACGGGCTCGCACCTTCGGGAGGTAAGGGCGCAGAGGGCGACGGATCAAGTGCAGAGTCGAAATCATGGCTTCGAATACTCCCACCGCCCGAGTGTTCCTTAAATCGGCATTTGTGGATCTTTGGTTGTTGCTTAATTAAACAATCCCGGCAAAGCGGCCGCCCGTGGGCGGCCAGTGTCAGCGGCACAAGCCGCACAGGTTCAGGAACCCTGAGGCGTTTCACCCCGTGCCAGACGAGCATTGATGTCTTCAATGACCGCAGGTAAATCGACGATAGTGTCGATCAGGTAGTGCGGGCGAGAGCCTTCGAACATCTTGACGATGCGCGCCCGCTCTTCGGCCAACCTGTCCGA
>NZ_JBEOPS010000038.1:0-19090 GCF_040310305.1 Pseudomonas sp. HY13-MNA-CIBAN-0226 | reverse complement strand
TCTATCGTTCATGGAACCTCCAAGTTGGCGAAATCATATCGCCCTTAAGAGGTGTCCGGAATTATTAGACCAGTTCAGGCTTGCCCGCGATGAACGCTGACGCGGTCAAAGGCCAGGCACAAAAAAAGCGTCCGCAATGGACGCTTTTTTTGAAGCTGATTCGCTTACTTCAGTGTAACCGTACCTTTCATCATCGAGATGTGGCCCGGGAACGAGCAGAAGAAACCGTATTTCTCATCCGCACTCAGCTTCGACACATCAAAAGTCACCGAATCGGTTTCCTTGGCGCCGATGATCTTGGTGTGGGCGATGATGCGGGTGTCGCCGTCTTTCAGGTAGTTCTTGTCGATACCGGCAGCCAGGCCATCGGTGGCGATCGGCTGCATGTCAGCTTCTTTACTCAGCACCCAGTTATGACCCATGACGTTCTTCGGCAAGCTGCCAGAGTGGGTCAACTCGACGGTGAAGGTTTTGCAGCTCTTGTCGATCTCAATGGCCTTGCTGTTGAAGGTCATCTGGTCGGTGGAGTCGATGGTGGTCTTGCACTCGGCAGCCATCAGTTGGCTGCTGGCCAGTGTCAGCAGGGATACCGCAACAAGTTTGGCAAACATGGTGAATCTCCAAGGCAGGGTTAACAAAAGTGCGAATGGACAGAAGACTGCCTGAAAACTGCGCAAGTTCCTATGACCTGAATCAAAAATTGTATACAACTTTCGGGCTATGACACCGATCGAAACAATCTACCAGCCAGATGCCTGGCCCGGCCCTATCATCGGTCCATCGCCACCTACCTGGAATCCGTCATGACCCTCAATAGCCTGTTGTGCAGCCTGCTTGCCGCGTATGCCTGTGGTGCCAGCGGCAGTTACGAAACCCCTGCCCGCGACCTTTAACCCTTGGATCGCTAACGCCGTGCCTTTACCCTGTGGTCATCGTGACCGTGGAGCAAAGCATGTCATTAGCATCCGTTTGTGTTTTCTGCGGTGCCAGCGCTGGCACCCACCCGGCTTATCGTGAAGCGGCTATCGCCCTTGGGCGCGCCATCGCCGAACGCAAGCTGACCCTGGTATACGGCGGTGGTGCCGTGGGTTTGATGGGGATAGTCGCGGATGCCGCCCTGGCAGCCGGCGGGGAAGTCATTGGTATCATTCCGCAAAGTCTCAAGGACAAGGAAATCGGCCACAGCGGCCTGACTCGCCTGGAAGTGGTTGACGGCATGCATGCGCGCAAGGCGCGGATGGCCGAGCTGAGCGATGCTTTCATCGCGCTGCCCGGCGGCCTCGGCACCCTGGAAGAACTGTTCGAGGTCTGGACCTGGGGCCAGCTCGGCTATCATGCAAAACCGCTCGGCCTGCTCGAAGTGAACGGTTTCTACAGCAAATTGACTGGTTTTCTTGATCATATCGTCGGCGAAGGCTTCGTTCGCGAAGCGCACCGTGACATGCTGCAAACGAGCGAATCGCCGCAAACCCTGCTCGACGCACTGGATGCCTGGCACCCGGTGGTCACGCCAAAATGGGCCGAGCAAAAACCCAGCTAACGGCTCGGGCCCGATACAGGGCAGAATATGCGCCGCTCAACCTCACCTTCGACCCAAGAGGATCGCCCATGGCTAAACCTAATTATTCCTTCGCCAAACGTCAGAGAGACTTGGCCAAGGAGCAGAAGAAAGAGGAAAAGCTTCAGCGCAAGAAAGCTACAGCTGAAGAAGAAGCAGCAGCACTGAACCCGGATGCCGAAGGTGAAGTGGCTACAGACGAAACCGCAGCACCGAAAGATCAGGCGCCTGACGCCTGAGACCCTCAGGGCCGGATGATCTGATCAGGCCCACCGGATCTGTGTCCAGGGTTGGCAGCAGTGCTGCTGACCCTGTAGGAGCTGCCGAAGGCTGCGATCTTTTGATCTTGCTCTTCAAATGTTCTGGAGACGCTCAAGATCAAAAGATCGCAGCCTTCGACAGCTCCTACCGGGGGATGCGCGTTAATCCAGCGGCATCACCGTGACCCGAACTTCGGGGTCATGATTGCCCCCGCCCAGAATTACCCCGCGCAACGGCGACACATCCGAAAAATCCCGGCCCCAGGCCAGGGTGATGTGCTCCAGTGCCGGCTGCACGTTGTTGGTCGGATCAAAATCGACCCAACCCAGTACCGGACAAAATACCGAAACCCAGGCATGCGAGGCGTCGGCGCCGATCAGGCGTGGCTGGCCGGGTGGTGGCTGAGTCAGCAGGTACCCGCTGATGTAACGCGCTGCCAGGCCTCGGGAGCGCACGCACGCGAGCATCAGGTGGGCGAAGTCCTGGCAAACCCCTCGCCGCCGCTCCAGGACCTCCACCAGAGGCGTGGCGACCTGGGTCGCTTCGGCATCGAAGGTGAACTCGCTGAAAATCTTCTCCATCAATGCCTGAACGCCAAGCAGCAACGGCCTGCCCGGCGCAAAACAACTTTCCGAGAACTCGACGAAGTTGCGCTTCAAGTGCACATAGGGCGATTCGAACCGGTAACGGCAGGCTTCCAGTATCTCGCGGGAAAGCGGCTGGCTGCTGTAGGTCAGCGCGCTGCGGGTATCTTCCCATGCGGGGGAGCGGTTGAAGTCCAGCATCGGCCGGGCCGTCACTTCAATGGTCAGGCTGGCATTGACCAGCAATTCGTCGTGGGGGCGCTCGAACGCCAGGCGGGTCAGCGGATTGCCGAACACGTCCAGTTCATCCCGGCGTGAGGTGGGATCGGGACTGATCTGCAAACGCTGATCCGTGCAATGCTGCCAGGCGCAAGGCCGTGGCCACAGGTGCGCCAGCTGCTGGGCGAGCGACACCGGGCTGTCGTAGTGATAGTGGGTGTCGTGAAAAATCTGGTAATGGGCGCTCATCAGACGGACACCGTACGCTGGCTGACATCATCGACATGGGCGAAATGCCGCAGTGCCAGGCGATCGGAGGCCTGGCCGCTGGCTTCGGCGATTTCCTGCAGCAGATCGGCCAGGCCTTCGACGGCGGCGCGTACGCTGGCTTCGCCAAACAGCGAGTTTTGCAGGCACCCCAGGTCGAACCGGGCCAGGCGCTCGACCAGTTGCGGCAAACCGGTCTCACGTGGCGCACCGAAATCGTCATTCAGTCGCTTGAGGGTACGATTGACCAGCTTCAACTGGAACAGCACGGCATGGGGGTTTTGCTCGTCGAGGAGCAACAGGTCCAGTACCGGGAGCAGTTGCGCCACCGCCAGATACCGCGAGCGATACGTGATACTGCTGTTGCCCAGTTCCAGCAGCCATTCCAGGCCCGCCTGATCAAAAGGACCGGCGCCGCGCAGGAAGGCGGCTAGGCTGGCGCTGAGAAATTGCAGCCGTTCGATGCGCCGACCGATCATCAGAAAGCGCCATCCCTCATCGCGGGTCATGTCGTCCAGGGCAAAACCCGACAGCGCGGCCAGGGACATCACCAGTCGGTTGAGAAAGTCCAGCAGCTCACCGAAGTCAGGCTCGGCGGTTTCCAGTTCCATGGCTTCGCGTTGCAGCTCCACCAGGGCCTGCCAGTTTTCCCGCGAGAGCTTGCCGCGCACCTGCGAGGCTGCCCACTGCAATCGCTGCAGGTTGGAGCGCAGGCTGAACGACCAGTCATCCCCGAGCAGCGCGGCAAGCAGGCGTTCCTGCAGTTCGCCCTCATCGGGCAACAGCATCAGGCGTTCTCCAAGATCGACTGCGGCTTGCAGCGCTTGCGGATCGTCGCCATCGACATAACGAGCGAGCATGATGCGCAGCAACCGGGCGCTGTCATCACAGCGTTCGCAATAGCGACCGAACCAGAACAGGTTTTCCACCACCCGCGACGGCAGGTAGGGGTCGCGACGAACCAGGTCATGCACGCCTATCGTGCGTCGGGTTTTCCATTGTTCGCCGGTGGGTGGACGATCGCCCAGCACCCAGGTGTCCTTGCTGGCGCCGCCCCGTTGCATCGACACCACTTCGGCGTCCGCGTCGGCGGCGACCCGGGTCAAACCGCCAGGTAAAACGCGATAACCCTCATTGCTGGCGACCGCATACATGCGCATGCCGATGGCACGAGGTTGCAACTGGCCGTCTTCAGCCTGCCACACCGGGGCCTGGGATAACTGCGCAAGTTCTTGCGCCACATAAGCGTAAGGGCGCGCCTGCATGCGCTCGGCAAGCTCTTCGCGCTGTTTTTCACTCAGGTCGCGGCCAAACACCGGGGTAAAACTCTGGGATGGAAAGGCCGGCTTGATCAGTAGTTCGGGCAGCTTCTCCAGTGCCTGCGCCAGCACCGGCGCCTCGCCGCACCACCAGGTGGCGATGGACGGCAGTATCAGCTCCTCACCAAACAGGAACTGACTGATCCGCGGCAGAAAGCCGAGCAGGCCCGGCGACTCCAGCACGCCGCTGCCGAGCGCATTGGCCACCAGCACCCGGCCCTGCCGCACCGCCTCGAGCAATCCTGGCACGCCAAGGGCTGAATCGGTGCGCAATTCGAGCGGGTCGCAGAAGTCATCATCCAGCCGGCGCATGATCGCGTGCACGCGGCGCAAACCGCTCAGTGTCTTCAGGTAGACCGTGGCATCGCGCACCGTGAGGTCACCACCTTCCACCAGCGGATAGCCGAGTTGCCGCGCCAGGTAGAGATGCTCGAAATAGCTTTCATTAAAACGGCCGGGCGTCAGCAACACGATCAGCGGCGCCTCGGCGTCGCTCGGCGCCTGGCGCGCCAGGGTCTCCTGCAGCGTGCGGAAGAAACCGGCCAGGTGCTGCACCTTCAGGTCACGGTACAACTCCGGGAACGCGCGCGACACGATGGTGCGGTTCTCCAGCGCATAACCCGCGCCAGAAGGTGCCTGGGTGCGGTCCGCCGTTACCCACCAGCGACCATCCGGCGTACGCGCCAGATCGACGGCATACAGGTGCAAAAAAGCCCCGTCAGGCGGCTTGATGCCCTGGCAGGGCCAGAGGAAATTGTTGTGGCCGAACACCAGCTCGGCCGGCAACAGCCCCTCGGCAATCAAGCGTTGCGGGCCATACAGGTCTGCCAGCACGGCATTGAGCAGGCGCGCACGCTGGGCGATGCCGGCCGACAATTGCTGCCACTCATCGACGGCGATTACATGCGGCAGCAAGTCCAGTTCCCACGGCCGATCCGCGCCTTTGGGGTCGGCGTAGACGTTGTAGGTCACACCGTTTTCGTGGATCTGCCGGGTCAACAGGGCCTGACGCTGCATCAATTGCGCAGGGGTGCTGCGCTGCAATTGGTCGAACAACCGACGCCAATGCGCGCGCACGGCTCCGCTGTCGTCGAGCAGTTCGTGGTAATTGCCCGCCGTCGGCGGGTAGCGGTCAAGCAGGTCAGGCATGGAAAGCTCGGCAGACAGCAAGGAACGGTCAGACTAACGCACGCTCATGACACCCGGATAGACGAAAAACCCGGGCGTCGCGTACGGTTCAAAAACGTCGTAAATCGAGCGTCATTGGCAGCTCGTCGTTGATATCCAGAAGGGGCACCGGCAGTTTTCCGGGGCTGTGGCCGATACGGAAGAACCGCGCCATGCGCCGGCTCTCGGCTTCGTTCGCGTTCACCGGCAAGCTGTCGTAGTTGCGTCCTCCCGGATGAGCCACGTGGTACTGGCAACCGCCCAGTGAGCGTTGCATCCAGGTGTCGAGCAAGTCGAACACCAATGGCGCGTGAACCGGGATGGTTGGCTGCAGGCAGTTGGCCGGTTGCCAGGCGCGAAAACGCACGCCGGCGACAAACTCGCCGACTCGTCCGGTCGGTTGCAGGGGCACGGCAACGCCATTGCAGGTCAGCAGGTAGCGCTGTGGCGGCAAGCCGCTGAGCTTGACCTGCAGGCGCTCCAGGGATGAGTCGACATAGCGCACGGTGCCACCAGGCGCGCCCTCCTCGCCCAGCACATGCCAGGGTTCCAGCGCCTGACGCACCTCCAGTTCGATACCGCTGACCGCGTAGTCGCCCACTTTGGGAAAGCGAAATTCCAGGTGTGCGGCGAACCACTCGGCACGCACGGGATAACCGGCCGAATTCAGGTCGACGATAACGTCGGCAAAATCCTGTTCGATGAAGTGCGGCAACAGGAAACGGTCGTGCAGTTCGGTGCCCCAGCGCGCCAGTTTCGGCGGCGCATAGGGTTCACGCCAGAATCGTGCGACCAGCGCCCGCAGCAGCAGCTGTTGGGTCAGGCTCATGCGCGCATGGGGTGGCATTTCAAAGGCGCGCAGCTCCAGCAAGCCCAGGCGGCCGGTTGCGCCATCCGGGGAATACAGCTTGTCGACGCAGAACTCGGCACGGTGCGTGTTGCCCGTCACGTCGATCAGCAGGTTTCGCAGTAACCGGTCCACCAGCCACGGCGCACACTCTTCGCCAGGCTCGGGCATCTGCGCAAAGGCGATCTCCAGTTCATACAACGCATCGTTGCGCGCCTCATCGACTCGCGGCGCTTGCGACGTGGGGCCGATGAACAGTCCCGAGAACAGGTAGGACAGGGAAGGATGGTTATGCCAATAGCTGATCAGGCTGCGCAGCAGGTCCGGACGCCGCAGGAATGGCGAGTCGGCCGGCGTCGCACCACCCAGGACAAAATGGTTGCCGCCGCCGGTTCCGGTGTGGCGGCCATCGATCATGAATTTTTCGGTGGTCAGGCGAGTCTGGCGCGCCTGTTCGTAAAGAAACTCGGTTCGTTCGACCAGTTCGTCCCAGGTGGCAGAAGGCTGGACGTTGACTTCGATCACACCCGGATCAGGCGTGATGCGAAAGTTGCTCAGGCGCGGATCGCTCGGCGGCTCGTAGCCTTCCAGCAACACCGGGCAATGCAACTCCTCTGCAGTGGCCTCGATGGCGGCGACCAGTTCCAGATAGTCCTCGGCCCGTTCCAGAGGCGGCATGAACAGATACAGGCGACCCTCACGCGCTTCGGCACAGAAGGCGGTGCGGGTCAGCCAGTCGGCGGATTCTTCTAGCTTTGGCGCGCGCTCCTCGACCACTGGCGGTTGGTCCTGGCTTTGCAACTGAGCCGAGTCGGGCAGCGGCGGGAAATCCTGGTTCGGATCCCGGGGATGGATAAATGGATACTCTGCAGCCTTGACCCAGGGTTGCGAGCCCAGCGGCAAGCGGTACCCCAGGGGTGAGTCACCGGGTACCAGCCGGCAATGCTCATCGCGCAGGTACCAGCGACCGCTTTGCCACTGGTCACCCTTGGCAGTACGTGCCAGGGGAAGAACCTGTCCGATGACCTTATCCAGGCCCTGGCTGAAGACCTTGCGCAGGCGCGCCCGCTCCAAGGGCTCTTCCAGGCGCGAATCTTCGGCGCTGACGTTCTGGGGCAACGTGCCTTCACGCCAGAGGTAATAGAAATTGTCTTCGTAGGCAGGAAACACAAAGCGCGTCGGAATTTTCAGACGTTCAGCCACGCTTGCCAGGAAACGCCCGGCCAGTTCGCCGTCAGCGCCGTAGTCCTCCTGCTCGTCGGCAATCAACGCGCCGTTGCTCCAGATCGGCACGCCGTCGCGACGCCAGTAGCAGTTCAACGACCAGCGCGGCAGTTGCTCACCGGGGTACCACTTGCCTTGGCCAAAATGCACAAGGCCATTGGGTGCGTAGTGCTTGCGCATGCGCTCGAACAGTTCGGCCGACAGGCGCCGCTTGTCCGGACCGAGCGCGGCGGTGTTCCACTCCGCGCCGTCCGGGTCGTCGATGGAGACAAAGGTCGGCTCGCCGCCCATGGTCAGGCGTACGTCACTTTCCAGCAGGTCTGCATCGATCTGGCGACCCAGGGCCTGAATTGCCAGCCATTGGTCTTCGGTGTAGGGCCGGGTGACGCGAGGCGCTTCCCAGATGCGCTCAACGGACATCTCATGGGTAAACTCGCATTCGCAGGGTTCCACCAGGCCGCTGATCGGGGCCGCAGAGCCCGGATCGGGACTGCAGGCCAACGGAATGTGGCCTTCGCCGGCAAACAGCCCGGAGGTGGCGTCCAGGCCGATCCAGCCGGCACCCGGCAAATAGACTTCACACCAGGCATGCAGGTCGGTGAAATCCACCTCGGTGCCGGAAGGACCATCGAGACTTTTCACATCGGCGGTCAGCTGGATCAGATACCCGGACACGAAACGCGCCGCCAGGCCAAGGTTGCGCAACAGCTGCACCAACAGCCAGGCGGAGTCGCGGCAGGAACCGCTCGCGTGTTCGAGCGTGTGCTCGGGCGTCTGCACACCCGGCTCCATGCGAATCAGGTAGCCAATGTCTTCGCTCAAGCGCTGGTTGAGGCCGACCAGGAAGTCGACGCTGGGCAAGGGTGTGCGGTCGATGCCGTCGAGGTAGGCCTTGAACTTCGGTGTGAGCGGCAGGGTTTCCAGGTACGGCGCCAGTTCCTTGCGCTCGTCGGCTGCATAGGTGAACGGGATTTTCTCGGCATAGGGCTCGAGGAAAAAGTCGAAGGGATTGAAGACGGCCATCTCCGCCAGCAGATCGACTTCGATACGCAGCTCTTCGGTTTTTTCCGGAAACACCAACCGCGCCAGGTAATTGCCCTGGGGGTCCTGCTGCCAGTTGATGAAGTGCTGCTCGGGCGAGACTTTCAGCGCATAGGACAAGATCCGCGTACGACTGTGGGCGGCCGGGCGCAGCCGCACAATCTGCGGTCCGAGTTCGACGGCGCGGTCGTAGCGGTAATGCGTGACGTGATGCAATGCGACATGTATCGACACGGCGTGCCTCCTGCGAGCCTTAAGCGTATTCGAAAGCGCGCAAGACTTATGCCATCCAGCAGCGCTGGCGCTTTCACAGATTTGCTTAGGGCAGTACAGCACCAAAATCGGGCGATGCGGGAATTTGGTTGGGAGTGATTGCACGCAAATGTGGCGAAGATCAAAAGATCGCAGCCTTCGGCAGCTCCTACAGGGGTACGCATTCCAACTGTAGGAGCTGCCGAAGGCTGCGATCTTTGATCTTCAAACGCAAAACGCCAACCCGAAGGTTGGCGTTCTGTTAGCTGCTTTAAGCGTTTAGCGCGGCACAACCGGCTTGCGCGCGGGCTTGGGGCCTTTGCCTTTGGCCGCGTCCTTGCGCTCCTTGGCCGCTTGCTGATTGCGGGCAAACGCCGCAGCCTTGGCCTGTTCACGCTTGTCCCACGGGTTGGCGCCATCGCTGGCACGCGGTGGCAGGCCAGTGTGCTGGGTAAGAATCTTGGTGGTCTTCTCCCCCGCCACTTTATGGCTACCCGCCGGCGTCGAGTTCTTGCGACGAGCGCTCTGGTAACTGTCGGTGGCCGGCTGATGTAGCGGGATCAACTGGTTCTTGCCCGGGCCGATCAGGTCGGCGCGGCCCATGCGGGTCAGCGCTTCACGCAGCATCGGCCAGCCCTTCGGGTCGTGATAACGCAAGAACGCCTTGTGCAGGCGACGCTGCTCTTCGCTTTTGACGATGGTCACGGCGTCGCTTTTGTAGGTGACCTTGCGCAGCGGGTTCTTGCCCGAGTGGTACATCGCGGTGGCGGTGGCCATCGGCGACGGGTAGAACGCCTGCACCTGGTCGGCCCGGAAGCCGTTGCCCTTGAGCCACAGGGCCAGGTTCATCATGTCATCATCGGTGGTGCCCGGGTGGGCAGCGATGAAGTATGGAATCAGGTACTGCTCTTTCCCGGCTTCCTTGGAGTACTTCTCGAACATGCGCTTGAACTTGTCATAGCTGCCAATGCCCGGCTTCATCATCTGGTTGAGCGGACCTTCCTCGGTATGTTCAGGGGCGATCTTCAGGTAACCACCAACGTGGTGGGTCACCAGTTCCTTGACGTATTCCGGCGACTCGACCGCAAGGTCGTAGCGCAGGCCGGAAGCGATCAGGATCTTCTTCACACCCGGCAGCGCACGGGCGCTGCGATACAGCTGGATCAGCGACGAGTGATCGGTGTTCAGGTTCGGGCAGATGCCCGGGAACACGCACGACGGCTTGCGGCACGCGGATTCGATTTCCGGCGTCTTGCAGGCAATGCGGTACATGTTCGCAGTCGGGCCGCCGAGGTCGGAAATGACGCCGGTGAACCCTGGCACCTTGTCGCGGATCTCTTCGATTTCGCGAATGATCGACTCTTCGGAACGGTTCTGGATGATCCGGCCTTCGTGCTCGGTGATCGAGCAGAAGGTACAGCCGCCGAAGCAGCCACGCATGATGTTCACCGAGAAGCGGATCATGTCGTAGGCAGGAATTTTTTCCTTGCCGTAGGCCGGGTGCGGAATGCGCGCATAGGGCATGCCGAACACGTAGTCCATTTCTTCGGTGGTCATCGGAATCGGCGGCGGGTTGAACCAGACGTCGACTTCGCCGTGCCTCTGTACCAGGGCACGGGCGTTACCCGGGTTGGTTTCCAGGTGCAACACACGGTTGGCGTGGGCGTACAGAACCGCATCACCACGGACTTTTTCTACCGATGGCAGGCGGATGACGGTCTTGTCACGGGTCATGCGCGGGCTGGCCAGGATCTGCACGACCTTGGCTTCACTTGGATCTTCAACCGGCCCCTTTTCTTGCTCGATGGCGCAGGCCTGGGTGTCCTGGGTGTTCACGTACGGGTTGATGATCTTGTCAATCTTGCCCGGACGGTCAATGCGCGTGGAGTCGACTTCGTACCAGTCTTTCGGGGTGTCGCGACGGATGAACGCAGTGCCACGCACGTCGGTGATGTCTTCGATCTTGTGCCCGTAGGACAGACGCTGGGCGACTTCGACGATCGCACGCTCGGCGTTGCCGTAGAGCAGGATGTCGGCGCAGGCGTCGATCAGGATCGAGTTGCGTACCCGGTCCTGCCAATAGTCGTAATGGGCGATGCGGCGCAGAGAGGCTTCGATGCCGCCGAGTACGATCGGTACGTTTTTGTAGGCTTCCTTGCAGCGCTGGCTGTACACCAGGCTTGCGCGGTCCGGACGTTTGCCCGCCAGGCCGCCCGGTGTATAGGCGTCATCTGAACGGATTTTCTTGTCGGCGGTGTAGCGGTTGATCATCGAATCCATGTTGCCGGCCGCGACGCCGAAGAACAGGTTCGGCTCGCCGAGCTTCATGAAATCGTCTTTGGACTGCCAGTTCGGCTGGGCAATGATCCCGACGCGGAAGCCCTGGGACTCCAGCAGCCGGCCGATGATTGCCATGCCGAACGACGGATGGTCAACGTAGGCATCACCGGTGACGATGATGATGTCGCAGGAATCCCAGCCAAGCTGATCCATCTCCTCCCTGCTCATTGGCAGGAATGGCGCTGGGCCGAAACATTCGGCCCAGTACTTGGGATAGTCAAATAACGGCTTGGCTGTTTGCATGACGATGACCGGTGTTGAGATGAAAAATCGCGGGCGCGGAATATAGCACAAAATTTAACCAATTCCGACGGTAATGGTCGGAAATTGCGTCGCCGCCATCGCGGGCAAGCCCGCTCCCACAGGTTCGGTGAGATTCTCGTGGGAGCGGGCTTGCCCGCGATGAGGCCCTCTCAGGCGCTACAGCTTATTCGTCGTCGAAGTTGTAGCTACCCGGTGCGAGGTTTTCGAAGCGGGTGTACTTGCCGATAAACGCCAGGCGCGACGTGCCGATCGGGCCGTTTCGCTGCTTGCCGATGATGATCTCGGCGATGCCCTTGTGCTCGGTCTCCGGGTGATAAACCTCATCCCGATACACGAACATGATGACGTCAGCATCCTGCTCGATCGCTCCGGATTCCCGAAGGTCGGAGTTGATCGGGCGTTTGTTCGGACGTTGTTCCAAAGACCGGTTGAGCTGGGACAAAGCCACCACCGGGCAATTGAATTCCTTGGCCAGGGCCTTGAGGGAACGGGAGATCTCGGAAATCTCGTTGGTCCGGTTATCGCCACCGGAACCTGGAATCTGCATCAATTGCAGGTAGTCGATCATGATCAGGGCGACATCGCCGTGCTCACGCACCAGGCGCCGGGTACGCGCACGCATCTCCGACGGGCTGATACCGGCCGTATCGTCGATGAACAGCTTGCGATCGTTGAGCAGGTTGACTGCCGAGGTCAGGCGCGGCCAGTCATCGTCGTCGAGGCGACCGGCACGGACCTTGGTCTGGTCGATACGCCCCAGGGACGACAACATACGCATGATCAGCGATTCACCTGGCATCTCCAGCGAGTACACCAGCACGCACTTGTCGCTGCGCAGCACGGCGTTTTCCACCAGGTTCATCGCAAAGGTGGTTTTACCCATGGATGGACGGCCGGCGACGATGATCAAGTCAGACGGCTGCAGGCCGCTGGTCATGCCGTCGAGGTCGGTGTACCCGGTGGACAGGCCGGTAATCGCGTTGTCGGTATTGAACAAGGTGTCGATGCGGTCGATGGCCTTGGTTAGCAGGTCATTCACGCTCACCGGGCCGCCGGTTTTTGGCCGGGCCTCGGCGATCTGGAAGATCTGCCGTTCGGCTTCGTCGAGAATCTCTTCTGCCGTGCGGCCTTCCGGGTTGAAGGCACTGTCGGCAATTTCAGAAGCAATGCCGATCAGTTGACGCAAGGTCGCCCGTGCGCGAACGATCTGCGCATACGCCTTGATGTTGGCGACGGATGGCGTGTTCTTCGCCAGTTCACCCAGGTAACCGAGGCCGCCGACCTGCGAGGTCTGACCTTCCTTGTCCAATTGCTCGGCAAGGGTCACGACGTCGATCGGCGAGTTCTGGTCAGCCAGCTTGGCGATCGCGCGGAAGATCAGGCGGTGGTCATGCCGATAAAAATCGCCATCCGAAACTTGATCGAGCACGCGTTCCCAGGCGTTGTTGTCCAGCATCAGACCACCGAGCACAGCCTGTTCGGCCTCGATGGAATGCGGCGGCACCTTTAGGGCAGCGGTTTGCAGATCGTATTGCTCAGGAGCGGAGATATCGTTCATGGCCACTTGAATAGGTTTGTGAAAAACAGGAACTGCAGAAAGACAAAGGGCACGACCTGTGAACAGGATCGTGCCCGATGTTACCGGCAAGCACCCGAGGGTGCCAGCCGACAAGTGCTGCTTAAGCTGCTACCACGACAACGCGTACGGTGGCTTCAACTTCGGCGTGCAGGTGCACGGCTACGTCGAATTCGCCTACGTTGCGGATGGTGCCGTTCGGCAGACGAACTTCGCTTTTTGCAACTTCAACGCCAGAGGCGGTCAGTGCATCAGCGATGTCGTGGGTGCCGATCGAACCGAACAGCTTGCCTTCGTCACCAGCGGTGGCAGTGATAGTCACTTCCAGCTCAGCCAGTTGGGCGGCACGGCTTTCAGCCGAAGTTTTACGGTCTGCTGCGGCTTTTTCCAGCTCAGCGCGACGCTCTTCGAACGCAGCCAGGTTGGCTGGGGTCGCAGCGGTAGCTTTGCCGTAAGGCAGCAGGTAGTTACGACCGTAACCAGCCTTAACGTTCACTTTGTCACCCAGGTTGCCCAGGTTGGTGACTTTTTCCAGAAGGATCAGTTGCATGTGAAAATCCTCTTAACTTTTAACCTTCACCGTTCGCGCTATCGGCGTCTTTCGGCGCCAGACGACCGCGAAAATCAATCAGGCTGTCGACGATGGCCAAGACCACCAGCAACGGATAGATCAGCTGCATGAACAGCAACAGCGTGACGTACAACCCCACCAGCCAGAACCTGGCCAATCGCTTCTGCGCTACCAGCCCATGCATCAGGGACAGTGCGGCAAACACCAGCGGTACGCTGCACAACGGCGTCAGCATGGCCATCTGTGGACCGATGTTCGGCCCCAGAAGCATGCACGCCAGCAGCAACATCGCTGGTAGAAGCGGGAATCGGATGGCGCGAAATTCGCGACCAAAACCACCCGGGTTGTACAACAACGCCTGCCAGTAGCGCCCGACAATCAGGCTCAGCACACTGACGATTTGCAACAAGGCCGCAATCAGGCCGGTCAGGACCGGTGCAATCAGGGACGCAAAATGCGCTTGCTCGTCTACCGACAACTTCTGGTAGACATCACCGAGTAGCGACGGCATGACCTTTATCAAGGCCTGCGCCAGCATCTCGATCTGGGGACCAAAAGCGATCCCCAGCACCACTGAAAACACCACTCCCATCGCTATGCTGACCAGCAGCACGCGGTTCCAGGACTCACTTGCGCGCAAAACCAACGCAAGGCTCCAAGACCCCAGCAACACCAGAAGTGAGCGAGGGTCATCGGCATAAAGCCACCAGACCAGGGCCGGCAGCAGTCCCAGAGCAAGAACGCTCGTCGCGTCCTTCAATCCGCGCCGCAGGAGCACGAAGCATCCCGCAGCAGCACCCAACCAATACAACAACGGCAATGCCGCGCATCCAGCCACTACCAGAGTGGCCTGCATACGGCCGCGCATGATGAACTCAGCTATGGCACGCATGCATTCAATCCTTTGCTACGAGTCGACTGCCCGGTCTCAGCGGCCGTGGCTGTCGGTGTAGGCCAGCAGGGCCAGGAAGCGGGCGCGCTTGATAGCGGTGGCCAGCTGACGCTGATAACGAGCTTTGGTACCGGTGATGCGGCTTGGAACAATTTTGCCGGTCTCGGATACGTAGGCTTTCAGAGTGTTGAGATCTTTGTAATCGATCTCTTTCACGTCTTCAGCGGTGAAGCGGCAGAATTTACGACGACGGAAGAAACGTGCCATGTAATAGGCTCCTCAAAAGGTCCGTGGATTACTCGTCAGCGTTATCGCTGTTGTCGCTGTCATCACTATCAGCGCTTTCAGCGCCTTCGTGCTCAGGACGGTCGCGACGCTCACGGCGCTCACTGCGGTTTTCTTCAGCCTTGAGCATCTCGGATTGGCCGGTAACGGCTTCTTCGCGACGGATGACCAGGTTACGGATCACTGCATCGTTGTAGCGGAAGTTGTCTTCCAGCTCGGCCAGGGCCTTGCCAGTGCACTCAACGTTCAGCATCACGTAGTGAGCCTTGTGAACATTGTTGATTGCGTAGGCCAGTTGACGACGGCCCCAATCTTCCAGACGGTGGATTTTGCCGCCGTCTTCTTCGATCAGCTTGGTGTAACGCTCAACCATGCCGCCGACTTGCTCGCTTTGATCCGGGTGGACCAAAAAGATGATTTCGTAATGACGCATGAATGCTCCTTACGGGTTGTAGCCTGCCGCTCAAAAGCGGTCAGACAAGGAGTGAATGACACTTATGGACTTGCTTGCGATAGACACATGCGTGCCTGCCGTCACAGCAAGGGGCGCAATTGTAGAGAAGGGGCGGAAGAGGTGCAAGGTAATTGGTGATTATTTGAACAATCACCGCGATACCGGCCGGACACCTGTAGGAGCTGCCGAAGGCTGCGATCTTTTGATCTTAAAAACCAAAATCAAAAGATCGCAGCCTCATTTCTCTCGGCAGCTCCTACAAGTCCTGCGTAGTGTCAGGACTTTTTGCCAGTCCCGGCCGCCTTGACGCTACGCTGGCGCTGGGCTTCGAACAGGCACACGCCCGTTGCCACGGATACGTTGAGGCTGCTGACGCTGCCAGCCATCGGCAGGTGAACAAGGTAATCGCACAGGTCGCGGGTCAGGCGACGCATGCCGCTGCCTTCTGCACCCATGATCAGGATAGTCGGGCCGGTCATGTCCTGTTGATACAGGCTCTGTTCGGCCTCGCCCGCCGTGCCGACAACCCACAAGCCACGCTGCTTGAGCTTTTCAAGCGTGCGCGCAAGGTTGGTCACTGCAACCAACGGAATCACTTCCGCTGCGCCACAGGCGACCTTGCGCACTGTCGGGGTCAAGGTGGCTGACTTGTCCTTCGGCACGATCACCGCCAGCGCTCCGGCCGCATCGGCCGAACGCAGGCAGGCGCCAAGGTTGTGCGGGTCGGTTACGCCGTCGAGCACCAGCAGCAGTGGAGCGCCGTCGGTGCGATCGAGCAGCTCGTCCAGCATCGCCTCACCCCAGACCTGGCTCGGACTCACATCCGCCACCACGCCCTGGTGTACGCCCTCAACCCAGGCGTCGAGCTCGCGACGCTCGGCATTGCCGACCGCCACGCGATTCTCGGCAGCGAGTTCGATCAGGGTTTTCACGCGCGGGTCGCTGCGACCTTCCGCCAACCAGATCTGCTTGACGCGTTTCGGGTGATGGCGGAGCAGCGCTTCTACGGCATGTACGCCGTAGATTTTTTCCAACTGACTCATGACTTGGCCTTAGGTTTACGCGCCCCGCCGCTTTTGGCTGGGGCCGAGCCCGCTTTTGGCGGGCCTTTACGGTGTTTGCTTGGCTTGCTGCCGGGAGCCTTGTCAGGCGCCGACCGTCCGGTCTTTCCCCCAGACGCCGCTTTACCGCCGCTTTTCGCTTCAGACAGCAATGCCTGCTTCAATTCACGACTTTTGCGCAGCTCGGCATTTTTTGCCGCCGCATCGCTCGGACGATAGGCTTCGACAGCCTTCTCCTTCGCTGGACGACGGCCTGTTTTCGCGGCAGCCGGCTCGGCAACGGTTTTAGCCGTGGACTTGCTGGCTGGCTCGGTTTTTTCAGTTCCGCGCTTCTTGCGGCCGATTGGCGCGCTGATGGTTTTTTCAGCCATCTCGAAGTCGATCTTGCGCTCGTCGAGGTCAACGCGCATCACGCGCACTTCAACGGTATCGCCAAGGCGGAAGCTGCGACCGGTGCGCTCACCGGCGAGGCGGTGGTGCACAGGATCGAAGTGGTAGTAATCCCCAGGCAGCGCGGTGACGTGCACCAGGCCTTCGACGTAGATATCGGTCAGCTCGACGAACAGGCCAAAACCGGTCACGGCAGTGATCACACCCGGGAACGATTCACCCACGCGATCTTTCATGAACTCGCACTTGAGCCAGTTCACTACGTCGCGGGTCGCTTCGTCGGCGCGGCGCTCACTCATCGAGCATTGCTCGCCGAGCTGCTCGAGGGCGGCTTCGTCGTACGGATAGATCCGCGCTTTCGGGATGGTCATCGCGCCAGCACGGCGAACGTGCGGGGTGTCCTGCTTCGAATGGATGACGCTGCGGATCGCCCGGTGCGTGAGCAGGTCCGGGTAGCGGCGGATCGGCGAAGTGAAGTGGGTATAGGCTTCGTAATTCAGGCCGAAGTGGCCCTGGTTATCAGCGCTATACACCGCCTGACTCAGGGAACGCAGCATGACGGTCTGGATCAGGTGGAAATCCGGACGGTCCTTGATGCTGGCCAGCAACGCCTGGTAATCCTTCGGCGACGGGCCGTCCTTGCCTTTGTGCAGGGACAGGCCGAGCTCACCCAGGAACGCGCGCAGTTTTTCGAGGCGTTCCGGTGGCGGACCGTTGTGAACGCGATACAGAGCCGGAATTTCGTGCTTCTTGAGGAACTCTGCGGTGGCCACGTTGGCCGCCAGCATGCACTCCTCGATCAGCTTGTGCGCATCGTTACGAACGGTCGGACGGATTTCGGCAATCTTGCGCTCTGTGCCGAAGATAATCCGGGTTTCCTGGGTTTCGAAATCGATCGCGCCACGCACGTGACGCGCGCCCAGCAGCACTTTGTAAAGCGCGTAAAGCTGCTTGAGGTGCGGCAGGACATCGTTGTACTCGCCGCGAAGCTGACGCGCCTCGGTGAGTTTCGGCGTTTCCAGCATCGCGCTGACCTTGTTGTAGGTCAGGCGGGCGTGGGAGTGGATCACGGCCTCGTAGAAGCAGTAGTCAGTCATCTCGCCCGTTTTGGAGATGGTCATCTCGCAAACCATGGCCAGGCGATCGACGTGCGGGTTCAGCGAGCACAGGCCGTTGGACAGCTGCTCCGGCAGCATCGGAATCACGCGCTCGGGGAAGTACACCGAGTTGCCCCGAACCTGGGATTCGTTGTCCAGGGCCGATCCGATTTTCACGTAGCTGGAGACGTCGGCAATTGCCACGTACAACTTCCAGCCGCCGGAGAACAGGCGCAGCTTGCCCGGCTTGGCTTCACAGTAAACGGCATCATCGAAGTCGCGCGCATCCTCACCGTCAATGGTGACGAACGGCAGATGGCGCAGGTCGATGCGCTTCTCTTTGTCTTTCTCTTCGACTTCAGGCTTGAGCTTGGCGGCTTCTTTCAACACCGCTTCAGGCCAAACATGCGGGATATCGTACGCACGCAGGGCGACGTCGATTTCCATGCCCGGCGCCATGTAGTTGCCCACGACCTCGACCACATCGCCTTGCGGCTGGAAGCGTGGGGTCGGCCAGTGGGTGATCTTCACTTCAACGAACTGACCGATCTTGGCATTGGCATTACGGCCCGGCGTGACCAGCACTTCCTGCTGGATTTTCGGGTTGTCCGCGACCACGAAGCCGATACCACCCTCTTCGAAGTAACGACCGACGATGGTCTCGTGGGCACGGGACACCACTTCGACGATCATGCCTTCGCGGCGACCACGACGATCCAGGCCGGAAACACGGGCCAGTGCACGATCACCGTCGAACACCAGACGCATTTGCGCCGGGCTCATGAACAGGTCGTCACTGCCGTCATCCGGCACCAGGAAGCCGAAGCCGTCCCGGTGACCACTGATGCGGCCGAGGATCAAGTCGAGCTTGTCCACCGGCGCATAGGTGCCACGACGGGTGTAGATGAGTTGAGCGTCGCGCTCCATGGCGCGCAGGCGGCGGCGCAGGGCTTCAATCTGGTCTTCTGTGGTCAGACCAAACTCTTCGACCAGTTGCTCGCGGTTAGCAGGCGAACCCCGATCAGCAAGATGCTGAAGGATCAGTTCGCGGCTAGGAATAGGGTTTTCATATTTTTCCGCTTCACGAGCGGCCTCGGGATCGAGGGACTGCCAATCGGCCATTAGAGAGTTTTCACCTTGTCTATATGCGGTTAGTTTGGCATAGGCGTAATGAAACGGGAAATTTCAGGCTGCGAGAGCCTGTCCAAAGCCCTTTATCGACACCTCAACGCCGATTTAAATGCCACTGGTAACATTTTGCAGGTTTTTTTGATGCCAGGGGTTTACAGTTAAAAAGACGCTCCGTATAGTGCGCGCCATCGACGACGGAGACGTTGCCGATACTGCCCAGATGGTGAAATTGGTAGACACGCCAGCTTCAGGTGCTGGTGACCGCAAGGTCGTGGAAGTTCGAGTCTTCT
>NZ_JBEOPS010000037.1:0-22532 GCF_040310305.1 Pseudomonas sp. HY13-MNA-CIBAN-0226 | reverse complement strand
GGTGGACGCAGCATTTATGTACGGCGCAGATCACTGTGGGAGCCAGCCTGCTGGCGATGGCGTCTGCACATTCGACAACGATGCGGCAGGGAGATTGCCATCGCGGGCAAGCCTTGCTCCCACAGGGTACTGGTGGTGTACGCAACATTTTTGTACGGCTGACATCTCTGTGGGAGCCGGGCTTGCCCGCGATGGCGGTCTGACAAACACCGCATGATGTCGGATGTAGGAAGCAGGCTACGTCGCCTTGCGCCTTTGCCTACAACTACGTCAGAATCCGCCGGCTTGTGCGGTTTGGACGCGTCCGGTAGCTTGATTTCCGTCACTGCTCATCAGTGATCGGGTTTCGCAGCCCGGGTCAATCAAGGCGCTCAGCGCTACCGTTACGTTCAGTTGGCGTTTTTTACGTCCGCTGCATTTCGTTATGGCGGCTGTGCGCGGGAGATCTTCGGGTCTGCCGGGTTCCTTGATTCCCGGTCTGCGAACCTGCGTACAGCTGCCACCTCCCTCGTTTCGCAGCGAACAGTGGCGGCTCCATTAATCAAGGAGCTTCACCATGTTCAAACCCACGCCCAACCCCCCGCAGCCAGACGAAGAGCACACTGAATCTGACGATTCAGCCCAACAAAACTATCTCAACTTCAGCGCCCTTAAACACGCTGAAACCCCCTACAAACCCGAAAGCATGTTCATGATCGCCCCTGACATCGCCACCGAAACCTTGCTGGCCCACGCCTGCGAATCCCTTGCATCGGCGAATGTGATGGCCAACGACCTGGCAGGCTTTATCACTGGCCCGTATCGCAACGCCCTGTTGGGAATAGCGCAGATCATCATGCTGGCCGAGTTGGCGGTAAACCGTGCGCTGGATAACATCGAACCTCAGGAGTAGCGACGAATCGACGGTCGCTGGTTATTGAGTTTCCCGGTGTTGCAGCGGCCATACTCCGGGTAGAACTCGCCATTGGGTTGGTTTAGTTTTCCCGATTCGTTTCAACGAACAGGGAGTTTCCATGCTGAAAACAACTATCAATCCATCGACCGTTTTTGATTCTCTTCAATACGGATTCAGCCAGGCCGTGGAAGTCACTGGTGGGCGGCGGGTGCTGCTGTCTGGTCAGGTGGGGGTCGATGAGTTCGAGCGCACGGTTGCGCCCGGGCTGTACGAGCAGACGGTCAAAGCTTTCCAGAATATCGAGAGCATTTTGAATGAGGCCGGTGGGAATCTGGCGCATGTGGTCATGATGCGGATTTACGTCGCGGAGTCTGCAAGGGATGAGCAGGACCACATAACCCGCGTCCTGCTGGAACGGTTTGCGGATAAGCCGCCTGCGTCTTCATGGGTCATTGTCAGTGGGCTTTCTTTGCCGGAGTGGTTGATCGAGATTGAGGTGGAGGCGGTTTTGCCTTGATGGTCGCAGAGCCCTGAGAAGACCGTGTCATCGTTCATCGCGGGCAAGCCTTGCTCCCACATACTTAGCACAGCAGACCTTGGCCCCACAGGCCTTGCTCCAACAGACCTTCCCCCTGCAGTTTGGGGGGAGCTCCAGTTAAAGTGCACACCCACAAAAAAGGCGACCTCAGGTCGCCTTTTTCATTACCGCTCAGTGATCACTGGCCGCCGTAGATCTGGTCAAAAACCCCACCATCATTGAAGTGAGTTTTTTGCACGGTGCGCCAGTCACCGAAGGTTTTCTCTACCGAAAGAAAATCCACTTTCGGAAAGCGATCGGTGTACTTGGCCAGTACTGCCGGGTCACGCGGGCGCAGGTAGTTCGCCGCCGCGATTTCCTGGCCTTCCGGGGACCACAGGTACTTCAGGTATTCCTCGGCGGCTGCGCGGGTGCCTTTTTTCTCGACGACTTTGTCGACCACAGACACTGGCGGCTCGGCTTCGGCGGAGACGCTGGGGTAAATGACTTCAAACTGGTCGCGACCGAATTCGCGGGCAACCATTTCCGCTTCGTTTTCGAAGGTCACCAGCACGTCGCCGATCTGGTTGGTCATGAAGGTGGTGGTGGCCGCGCGGCCGCCAGTATCGAGCACCGGAGCCTGCTTGAACAGTTTGCCGACGAAGTCCTTGGCTTTGTTCTCGTCACCGCCGTTTTTCAGCACGTAACCCCAGGCCGAGAGGTAGGTGTAGCGACCGTTACCCGAGGTTTTCGGGTTCGGCACTATGACTTGCACGCCTTCCTTGAGCAGGTCGGGCCAGTCTTTCAAGGCTTTCGGGTTGCCCTTGCGGACGATGAACACGGTGGCCGAGGTGAATGGCGCGCTGTTGTTCGGCAGGCGGGTGACCCAGTTGTCCGGGACCAGTTTGCCGTTGTCCGCCAGGGCATTGATGTCGGTGGCCATGTTCATGGTGATCACGTCAGCGGGCAGGCCATCGATCACCGAACGCGCCTGTTTGCTGGAGCCGCCGAAAGACATCTGTACGGTGATGTTTTCGTTGTGCTCGGCTTGCCAGTGCTTCTGGAAGGCAGTGTTGTAGTCCTTGTAGAAATCGCGCATCACGTCGTAGGAAACGTTGAGCAGGGTCGGTGCGGCCTGAGCCATGCCGGTCAGTGCCAGGCCAGCGGCGAGAAGTGAGGCGCCAAAGAGTTTTTTCACTGCGCATTCCTTGTTTGGTAGGAGCTGCCGAAGGCTGCGATCTTTTGATCCTGATTTGAGGAAGATGATCGCAGCCTTCGGCAGCTCCTACGGGGTCATTTTTTCAGGTCCAGTAGGTGTCGGCATCTTACCGCAGCGACTATAACGGCAGCGGCATAGTCCTTTAAAGATTAAAAAGCTCTGTGCTTATTCCAGTTTCTTGAACAGCGCATTGCCGCAGCGCGAGCAGAATGCGGCGCCGTGTTCGTGACTGTTCTTGCGGCACACCGGGCAGTCGTGTTGCAGCTGCTCACCGCGCATGGCGTTGGCCAGTTCTGCGGTAAAAATCCCGGTGGGCACGGCGATGATCGAGTAACCGGTGATCATCACCAGCGACGAAATTACCTGGCCCAGCGGGGTCTTTGGCACGATGTCGCCAAAGCCCACGGTGGTCAGCGTAACGATCGCCCAATAGATGCCTTTGGGGATGCTGGTGAAGCCATGTTCCGGGCCTTCGATCACGTACATCAACGTGCCAAACACCGTCACCAGGGTGCATACGCTGACCAGGAACACCACGATCTTCTGCTTGCTGCCACGCAGCGCCGACATCAGGTAGTTGGCTTGCTTGAGATAGGGGCTGAGCTTGAGCACGCGGAATATCCGCAACATGCGGATGATGCGGATGATCAGCAGGTACTGCGCGTCGGCGTAATACAGCGCCAGGATGCCGGGCACGATCGCCAGCAAATCCACCAGCCCGTAAAAGCTGAATGCGTAGCGCAACGGCTTGGGGGAGCAGTACAACCGCAAGCCGTACTCGATGGCGAAAATAATCGTGAAGCCCCACTCGATATACGCCAGCACGTTGGCGTAGTTCTGGTGGATCGAGTCGATGCTGTCGAGCATCACAATCACAATGCTGGCGAGGATGATCAACAGCAAAATGCCGTCGAAGCGCCGCCCCGCCTTGGTGTCGCTCTGGAAAACCATGACGTAAAGCTCTTCACGCCAGTTTCTGCTGCTGTCCATGGATACCGCCTGAACCAATGATCAGCGAAGCCTAGGTTGATTCTCCTCCAGAGCGCAAGGCGTATGGGCGACAGCGGCCTTTCCGAGCATTTGCACAACCGTGCGGATCAGCCAGCAGGCGAGGATGAAAGGGGCGGTCAGCGTCGGCAGGCCGATGGCGGCAAACACCGGTGTCAGTATCAGTGCGAATGCAATTCCGAGCAGCGGCAGCCAAGGCTTCTGGTGCAGTGAGTTGCAGGCAAGGGCGGCGAGTACGGCGTTGTAGCCACCCAGGCCGATCAATGCGCTGTAGAAGTCGTGATGCAGCATGCTCCAGCCCATGCCCGCGACAGACGCCAGCATCGCCCAGCAGAAGGCACGACGGTCGGCGATCAGCAAGCCGGAGGCAATCATCGCGCCGGCCAGCGGATGACCGAGGAACATCACCTGGCCCAGGCCTTTGAGTGGAGCGGCGAGGATGTTCTGCGGGCTGATTTCGATCAACTGCGCATTGCTCGAGGGCGTGGCGAAGCACAACAGCAACCAGCCCAGTACCACGAATGGCGCCGTATAGGCTGGCAGGTACTGGCTGAAGCGCACACGTTTGAGCCACTGTTGGGTGAACATCGCACTCAGCCCGCCCGCAGCAATGATCAGCGGTGGCAGCAACGCGGACCAAGGGAAATACAGGCTCAGCAGCAAACCGAGCAGCACGCCGTTGTAGCTGAATAGTCCAGCCTGACGGTCGGCCTTGGCGTAGCCGCGACGTTGCGCGGTAAGCAAGCCGGCGACTCCGCCCAGCAGTGCGCCGCCGAGCAGGGCGGGCGCGGTGAACAGAATGGCCAACAGGCACAGCAAGCCAAACAGCGGGTGCCGCTGGAGGAAAATCTGGCTGAAGCCGTTGAGCAGGGCAGTAGCCCAATCGGGGCAGTGGGTGTTGAAGTGGTTGGCAGGCATTTTTATTGTGTGTCAGGTGAAATGGGGCGCCTGCATTGCCAGCAGGCTGGCTCCCACACTGAATCTCCGTTCAGCCTTGATGATGTGAACGACACAAAACCAATGTGGGAGCCAGCCTGCTGGCGATGAGGCCGATATAGGCGTTCTAGATCAACGTCTCGATACGCAACGAGTTAGTCGACCCCGGCTGCCCAAACGGCACACCCGCAGTGATCAGCAAGGTGTCGCCGCGCTGGGCCATGCCCTGGGCCTGTGCGATCTCCAGTGCCGTCGAGCACACTTCGTCCACCTGGCGCAGCCGGTCATTGACCACCGAGTGCACACCCCAGGCCACGGTCAAGCGGCGGGCGGCCTGCAGGTTTGGTGTCAGGTTAAGGATGGGCACCGTCGGCCGCTCACGAGCAGCGCGCAGGCTGGAGGCCCCCGACTCGCTGTAGTTGACCAGCACCGCGACCGGCAGCACGTTGCTGATGCGGCGAATCGCGCAGCTGATGGCATCGGACACCGTGGCCTCGGCTTTTGGCCGGCTCACATCCAGTTGCGCCTGGTAGTCCGGACCGTTTTCCACCTGGCGGATGATTTTGCTCATCATCTGCACGGCTTCCAGCGGGTATTCGCCCGAGGCGGTTTCCGCCGAGAGCATCACCGCGTCAGCCCCTTCAGCCACGGCGTTGGCGACATCGGTCACCTCGGCGCGGGTGGGCGCAGGGGAGAAGCGCATTGATTCGAGCATCTGCGTGGCCACCACCACCGGTTTGCCGAGCTGGCGGCAGGTGCTGATGATGTTCTTCTGGATCTGCGGCACGCTTTCGGCAGGCACTTCCACGCCGAGGTCGCCGCGAGCCACCATGATCGCATCGCTCAACTCGGCGATTTCGCGCAACTGGGTAACCGCCGAGGGCTTCTCGATCTTGGCCATCAGGAACGCTTTGTCGCCAATCAGCGAGCGTGCTTCGCGGATGTCTTCCGGGCGCTGTACAAACGACAGCGCTACCCAGTCCACGCCCAGCTCCAGGCCGAAACTCAGGTCGCGGCGGTCCTTGGCTGTCAGGGGGCTCAACTCTAGCACCGCTTGCGGTACGTTCACGCCTTTGCGGTCCGACAGCTCGCCGCCATTGAGCACCGTGGTGTCGATGGCGTCGGCGTATTTGGTTACCACCCGCAGGCGCAGCTTGCCGTCATCGAGCAGCAGGTCCATGCCCGGCTCCAGCGCGGCGATGATTTCCGGGTGGGGCAGGTTGACTCGTCGCTCATCACCCGGTGTTGCATCCAGGTCCAGGCGCAGGGCCTGGCCGCGCACCAGCTGCACCTTGCCTTCGGCGAACTTGCCGACCCGCAGCTTGGGGCCTTGCAGGTCCATCAGGATGCCCAGCGGATAGTTGAGCTGGCGCTCGACTTCGCGGATCCACTGGTAGCGCTGAGCATGATCGGCGTGATCGCCATGGCTGAAGTTCAGGCGAAAAATATTGACCCCGGCCTCGACCAGCTCGCGAATGTCGTCAATACCGTCGGTGGCGGGGCCGAGGGTGGCGAGGATTTTAACCTTCTTGTCAGGCGTCATTTTTAGGGCTCTCGAGGATCAGGATGGCGCGGAAATCGTTGACGTTGGTGCGGGTCGGCTCGGTGACAATCAGGGCGTCCAGCGCCTGGAAATAACCGTAGCCGTTATTGTTGTCGAGTTCATCGCTGGCGCTCAGGCCCAGGGCGGTGGCACGGGCGTAGCTGTCGGGCGTCATGATCGCGCCGGCATTGTCTTCGGAACCATCGATGCCATCGGTGTCCCCAGCCAAGGCGTACACCCCAGGCAGGCCCTTGAGGCTGTCGGTCAGGCTGAGGAGAAACTCGGCGTTGCGCCCACCCCGGCCATTGCCACGCACGGTCACGGTGGTTTCGCCGCCGGAAAGGATCACGCAGGGGGCGGGCAGGGGCTGACCATGCAGCACCACTTGCCGCGCAATGCCGGCGTGAACCTTGGCCACTTCCCGGGATTCGCCTTCCAGGTCACCGAGGATGAGCGGGCTGAAACCGGCTTGCCGGGCTTTCACTGCGGCCGCTTCCAGCGACTGTTGAGGCCGGGCGATCAGCTGGAAATGACTGCGGGCCAAGCTCGGGTCGTCAGGTTTTACAGTTTCCGATTCGGGATTTTGCAGCCACTCGCGTACGGACGCCGGAACTTCGATGGCGTAGCGCTTGAGGATCGCCAGGGCTTCGGCGCTGGTGCTTGGGTCGGCCACGGTCGGGCCGGACGCGATGACCGTGGCGAGGTCGCCCGGTACGTCGGAAATGGCGTAGGTGTAAACGGTGGCAGGCCAGCAGGCCTTGCCGAGACGACCACCCTTGATCGCCGAGAGGTGCTTACGCACACAGTTCATCTCGCCGATGGTGGCGCCGGACTTGAGCAGGGCTTTGTTGATGGACTGCTTGTCAGCCAGGGTAATGCCGGCAGCGGGCAGGGCGAGCAGCGCTGAGCCTCCGCCCGAGAGCAGAAAGATCACGCGGTCGTCTTCGCTCAGGTTGCTGACCAGCTCCAGTACGCGCTTGGCCACGGCCAGGCCGGCGGCATCGGGCACCGGATGCGCGGCTTCGACCACTTCGATTTTTTCGCAGGGTGCGCCATGGCCGTAACGGGTGACCACCAGGCCGGAGACTTCGCCCTGCCAGCAGCGTTCGACCACTTGAGCCATGGCAGCAGCGGCTTTGCCGGCGCCGATTACGATCACCCGGCCCGTGCGATCACGTGGCAGGTAAGCTTCGAGAACGTGTTGTGGATGGGCCGCGTCGATGGCGGTGGCGAACAGGTCGCGAAGAAATTGTTGCGGATCGACCGACATGGCAGGCTCCCGGAATTCTTGTTATTGGAGGTGGAGCAACTCTGCTCCTTGTGGGAGCCAGCCTGCTGGCGATTCAGGCGCTGAGGTCTAACAGACACACCGCGTTGATTTCATCGCTAGCAGGCTAGCTCCCACAGGGTTTGTGCAGGGTTTATTTATCGCGAATCGAGAAATTCGCCATGTGCTCCAGGCCCTTGATCAGTGCCGAGTGGTCCCAGTTGCTGCCACCGATCGCCGCGCAGGTGCTGAACACTTGCTGGGTGTTGGCGGTGTTCGGCAGGTTGATGCCCAACTCGCGGGCACCGGCCAGGGCCAGGTTCAGGTCCTTCTGGTGCAGGCTGATACGGAAACCCGGATCGAAGGTGCCTTTGATCATACGCTCGCCGTGCACTTCGAGGATCTTGGAGGAAGCAAAACCACCCATCAGCGCTTCACGCACCTTGGCCGGGTCGGCGCCGTTTTTCGAAGCAAACAGCAGCGCTTCGGCCACGGCCTGGATGTTCAGCGCCACGATGATCTGGTTGGCCACTTTCGCGGTCTGCCCATCGCCATTGCCGCCCACCAGGGTGATGTTCTTGCCCATGGCCTGGAACAGCGGCAGTACGCGTTCGAAGGCATCGGTATCGCCGCCGACCATGATGCTCAGGGTCGCGGCTTTTGCGCCGACTTCACCACCGGACACCGGTGCGTCGAGGTACTGGGCGCCTGTTTCGTTGATCTTGGCGGCGAAGGCCTTGGTCGCGGTCGGCGAGATGGAGCTCATGTCGATGACGATCTTGCCTTTGCCAATACCGGCGGCGACGCCGTCGGCGCGGAACAGCACGTCGTCGACCTGTGGGGTATCGGGCACCATGATGATGATGACTTCAGCTTCCTGGGCGACTTCTTTCGGGTTCGCCAGGGCGATCGCGCCGGCGGCAACCAGGTCAGCAGGCGCGGCGTCGTGGTGTGCCGACAGGAACAGGCTGTGACCGGCTTTTTGCAGGTTCGCCGCCATTGGGTGGCCCATGATGCCGGTGCCGATAAATCCGATTTTAGCCATGAGAAATTCCTCTTGTTTTATGCGGTTCCCTGTAGGAGCTGCCGAAGGCTGCGATCTTTTGATTTTGATCTTGATCTTGATCTTCAAAATCAAGATCAAAAGATCGCAGCCTTCGGCAGCTCCTACAGAGATGTCATGTTCGTTTAGATCGCGTTGTGGGTCTTGAGCCAGCCCAGACCGGCTTCAGTGGTGGTCAACGGCTTGTATTCGCAACCCACCCACCCCTGGTAACCGATGCGGTCCAGGTGCTCGAACAGGAAGCGGTAGTTGATCTCACCGGTACCGGGTTCGTTACGCCCCGGGTTGTCGGCCAACTGCACATGGTTGATCTCGCCCAGGTGCGATTGCAGGGTGCGGGCCAGGTCGCCTTCCATGATTTGCATGTGGTAGATGTCGTATTGCAGGAACAGGTTGGCGCTGCCCACTTGTTCGCGAATCGACAGGGCCTGGGCCGTGTTGTTCAGGTAGAAACCCGGAATGTCGCGGGTGTTGATCGCTTCCATGACCAGCTTGATCCCCGCCGCCTGCAGCTTGTCGGCTGCGTACTTGAGGTTGGCGACAAAGGTTTTTTCCACGGTGGCGTCATCCACGCCTTGTGGACGAATGCCCGCCAGGCAGTTGACCTGGGTATTGCCCAGCACTTGCGCGTAGGCAATCGCCAGGTCGACACCGGCGCGGAATTCTTCAACCCGATCCGGCAGGCACGCGATGCCGCGCTCGCCCTTGGCCCAGTCACCGGCCGGCAGGTTGAACAGCACCTGGGTCAGGCCGTTGGCGTCGAGGGTGGCCTTGATCTCGGCCGAGCTGAAATCGTAAGGAAACAGGTACTCGACACCACTGAAACCGGCCTTGGCGGCCGCTTCGAAACGGGCAAGAAAATCCTGTTCGGTGAACAGCATGGACAGGTTGGCTGCGAAACGCGGCATGGTGATCTCCTGTTATAAATTGAGAATGATGGCTCTGTGTAGGAGCTGCCGCAGGCTGCGATCTTTTGATTTTGATCTTCAGCATCAAAGATCAAAAGATCGTCCGAACGCGGCCCGAACCTGCGGAAGCTCCTACACGTGGCGAACCATCAACAATAGTGGATCAGTCGAGCAACGAAATCGCAGTCGGTGCGTCGTTGCCGACCAGCGCCAGGTCTTCGAACTCGTTGACGGCGTTGATCTCGGTACCCATGGAAATGTTGGTCACACGCTCCAGGATAATCTCCACGATCACCGGCACCTTGAACTCTTCGATCAGTTCCTGGGCCTTGCGCAGGGCAGGCTGGATCTGAGCCGGTTCGAACACACGCAGTGCCTTGCAACCCAGGCCTTCGGCGACCGCGACGTGATCGACACCGTAACCGTTGAGTTCCGGAGCGTTGAGGTTATCGAAGGACAGCTGCACGCAGTAGTCCATGTCGAAACCGCGCTGCGCCTGACGGATCAGGCCCAGGTACGAGTTGTTTACCACAACGTGGATGTACGGCAGTTTGAACTGCGCGCCCACGGCCAGTTCTTCGATCATGAACTGGAAATCATAGTCGCCCGACAGCGCCACGACCTTGCGGCTCGGATCTGCCTTGACCACGCCCAGTGCCGCCGGAATGGTCCAGCCCAACGGACCGGCCTGGCCACAGTTGATCCAGTGACGCGGCTTGTACACATGCAGGAACTGCGCGCCGGCAATCTGCGACAGACCGATGGTGCTGACGTAGCAGGTGTCCTTGCCGAACACCTGGTTCATTTCTTCATACACGCGCTGCGGCTTGACCGGCACGTTGTCGAAGTGGGTCTTGCGGTGCAGGCTGGCCTTGCGCTGCTGGCAGTCCTGCAGCCAGGCGCTACGGTTTTTCAGCTTGCCGGCTGCTTGCCATTCGCGAGCGACTTCGATGAACACGGTCAGCGCGGCGGCAGCATCGGAAACGATGCCCAGGTCCGGGGTGAACACGCGGCCGATCTGGGTCGGCTCGATGTCGACGTGAATGAACTTGCGGCCTTCGGTGTAGACGTCGATGGAGCCGGTGTGACGGTTGGCCCAACGGTTACCCACGCCCAGCACCAGGTCGGACTTGAGCATCGTGGCGTTGCCGTAGCGGTGCGAGGTCTGCAGACCGACCATGCCCACCATCAATGGGTGATCGTCCGGAATCGTGCCCCAGCCCATCAGGGTCGGGATAACGGGAATTCCGGTCAGCTCGGCGAACTCCACCAGCAACTCGGAGGCGTCGGCGTTGATAATGCCACCGCCGGCGACCAGCAATGGGCGCTCAGCCTGGTCGAGCATGGCCAGGGCCTTCTCGATCTGCACGCGGTTAGCGGTCGGCTTGGCCAGTGGCAGTGGTTCGTAGGCGTCGATGTCGAACTCGATTTCGGCCATCTGCACGTCGAACGGCAGGTCAATCAGCACCGGGCCCGGGCGACCGGAGCGCATTTCGTAGAAGGCTTTCTGGAAAGCGTAGGGCACCTGGCCCGGTTCCATCACAGTGGTCGCCCACTTGGTGACCGGCTTGACGATGGCAGTGATGTCCACCGCCTGGAAATCTTCCTTGTGCATACGGGCGCGGGGGGCCTGGCCGGTGATGCAGAGGATTGGAATCGAGTCGGCCGAGGCGCTGTAGAGCCCGGTGACCATGTCCGTACCAGCGGGTCCCGAAGTGCCGATGCACACGCCGATGTTGCCAGCCTTGGTGCGGGTGTAGCCCTCGGCCATGTGCGAGGCACCTTCAACGTGGCGAGCGAGGACGTGATCGATGCCACCGACCTTTTGCAAGGCGGAGTACAGCGGGTTGATCGCGGCGCCCGGGATGCCAAAAGCGGTATCAACCCCCTCACGGCGCATCACCAGAACGGCGGCTTCGATTGCTCTCATTTTGCTCATTGTTTTGTGCCTCTTACGTTTTGTAATTGTATACAAGTGGCTTTGCGCAGAGTTTATTCACGGCGGACGGCGCAGGTCAATCCATTTTCTCAAGCGACTGTTTCATTCGTCGGAAGCCCTTTGTGCTGTGGCTTTTCGTCGCATGTGGCGCTTTTCGATAATTATTGTATACAAAAAAATAGCTCATTGTGTTCTATTTGTTGCATCGGGCTGCGGCACTAGCGCGCAGGCCACTGGCTTTCCCTATAACAAAATGAGGACGGCACCATGAGCGCTTTAACCTTGAAAGTTGCAGTCAACCTGGTCAATCAGGCCATTTCGGCAGGGCGTGCAATCTCTGCGGCTCCACTGACCATTGCAGTACTGGATGCCGGCGGGCACTTGATCACCTTGCAACGCGAGGACGGCGCCAGCCTGCTGCGCCCGCAAGTGGCCATCGGCAAGGCCTGGGGCGCAATCGCCCTGGGTAAGGGGTCGCGCCTGCTGGCACTGGACGCACAACAACGCCCGGCATTCATCGCGGCCTTGAACAGTTTGGGGCAGGGCAGCGTGGTGCCGGCACCGGGTGGTGTGTTGATCCGGGATCAGGACGGGAATGTACTGGGAGCGGTGGGGATCAGCGGCGATCTTTCGGATGTCGATGAGCAGTGCGCAATCAGTGCGATCGAGGCGTCGGGGTTGCGGGCGGATGCGGGAGTAGTGGCTTGATCTATGGGTGATTGATACCGCTATCGCCAGCAGGCTGGCTCCCACAGGGGTTTATCTGGAGTGTCAGAGATCAACTGTGGGAGCCAGCCTGCTGGCGATGACGGACATTCAGACACATCCAGCTAACTGTCTGCCCCGCCCTTGGGGAATATCAGGACTAGCCTAGTTCCTGAATCAATCATGCAAAGGGCAAGGAATGCCTGATTTACCCGCTTCAAAGCGCCTGCGAATCGGCCGCTATGCTGAATCCAGCCGCATTTACCTGCTGACTATCAATACTCGCGACCGAGAGCCCATATTCAAGGACTTCTCCTTGGGTAGAGGGGTGGTCAATCAATTTCGCTGCGCTCAGGATCAAGGCTTCGCCAACTCACTGGCATGGGTTGTCATGCCCGATCACTTTCATTGGTTGATTGAGTTGCGGCAGGGGTCGTTGGGTGGACTGGTGCAAACGACTAAATCCTTGAGCACCAAGGCAGTGAAGCAGTCTACCGGTCGAACCACCAGTCTCTGGCAGAGAGGGTTTCACGACCGGGCGCTGCGGCGGGAAGAGGATTTAGTGAAAATGGCTCGATATGTTGTAGCCAACCCGCTGCGGGCTGGACTGGTAGAGAAGCTTGGCGACTATCCGTTGTGGGATGCTATCTGGGTTTGACCCGAATCGGAGTCGTCCCCATCGCCAGCAGGCTGGCTCCCACAGGGTGTTGTCTGATTGTCAAAGTTCAACTGTGGGAGCCAGCCTGCTGGCGATGACATGAGTCCGGGCTCCCACAGGGTGTTATCTGATTGTCAGAGTTCAACTGTGGGAGCCAGCCTGCTGGCGATGACATCAGTCCGGCTCACACCCCTTCAACACCAACCGGATAATCGTCTGCGCCGCTGCTTCATAATCCTCTTCATCCAGCTTCGCCTTGCCGGTAATTGCAGTGATCTGCCAGTCAAAGTCTGCATACGTCTGGGTCGCTGCCCAGATGCTGAACATCAGGTGATTAGGGTCGATCGTTGCGATCTGGCCGCGGTCGATCCAGGTCTGGATGCAGTCGATGTTGTGCTTGGCCTGGCTGTTCAGTTGTTCGACCAGGTCGGCGCTAAGGTGTGGGGCGCCGTGCATGATTTCGCTGGCGAACACCTTGGAGGCGAACGGCAGGTCGCGGGAGATGCGGATTTTCGAGCGGATGTAACCGCTCAGCACTTCACTGGGTACACCGTCGGCGTTGAACGGCGTCGAGGCCTGCAGGATGGGCTCGATGATGCTTTCCAGAACCTCGCGGTAGAGGTTTTCCTTGGATTTGAAATAGTAGTAGACGTTAGGCTTGGGCAAACCCGCCTTGGCTGCGATGTCACTGGTTTTGGTCGCAGCGAAGCCCTTGTCGGCAAATTCTTCACTGGCGGCACGCAGGATCAGTTCTTTGTTGCGCTCGCGGATAGTGCTCATAAACCAGGTGGTTCCTTGCCTGTACTGGCGGTGGCGCATGGTAGCACCGGCTTTGCGCACCGCTCAAGAATGCCCCGCGACGGCTCTGGCAGGCTATGCTGCGCAGCATTCACTCTTTGCAGGAAATTTCATTCATGGCAGGAAGCAGTTTGCTGTTGCTGATCGACGACATCGCCGCAGTGCTCGACGATGTAGCGCTGATGACCAAGATGGCCGCGAAAAAGACGGCAGGCGTGCTGGGTGATGACCTGGCACTCAATGCGCAGCAGGTGTCCGGAGTACGTGCCGAGCGCGAAATACCGGTGGTATGGGCCGTTGCCAAGGGCTCGTTCCTGAATAAGCTGATCCTGGTGCCGTCGGCGCTGGCGATCAGCGCATTCGTCCCGTGGCTGGTCACGCCATTGTTGATGGTCGGTGGGGCTTACCTGTGCTTTGAAGGGTTTGAGAAGCTGGCGCATAAATTCCTCCACAGCAAGGCTGAGGACGAGGCTGAACACGCCCAGCTGGTCGAAGCGGTAGCCGACCCGGCGACCGACCTGGTGGCTTTCGAGAAGGACAAGATCAAGGGTGCCATTCGTACTGATTTCATCCTGTCGGCGGAAATCATCGCCATCACCCTGGGAACCGTGGCGGGCGCTTCGCTGACCCAGCAGGTCATCGTGTTGTCGGGGATCGCCATCGTGATGACCGTGGGCGTCTACGGCCTGGTCGCGGGCATCGTCAAACTCGATGATCTGGGCTTGTGGCTGACCCAGAAGCCAGGCCAGATGGCCAAGAGTATCGGCAATGGAATCCTGCGGGCCGCGCCCTACATGATGAAAAGCCTTTCGGTGATTGGTACCGCGGCGATGTTCCTGGTCGGCGGCGGGATTCTGACCCATGGCGTGCCGGTGGTTCATCGCTGGATCGAGGAGGTCAGCGCGGGTGCTGGCGGGGCCGGCTTTATCGTGCCGATGTTGCTTAATGCCGTGGCAGGGATTGTGGCGGGTGCGGTGGTGTTGGCGGGGGTGATGCTGGTGAGCAAAATCTGGAAAGCGCTGAAGAGCTGAAGCTGCACGCATTTCAAAGATAATACTGTCCAATGTGGGAGCGGGCTTGCCCGCGATGGCGGCGCGACATTCAACGTAGAGGGTGAATGTTGTGGCCCCATCGCGGGCAAGCCCGCTCCCACAATTGGTTTTGATGTTGCCGCTGTTACTCGGCGATCTGCAACTTGCGCGATTCGGTATACACGTAGCGCACCTTCTCGTACTCGAACGGCGAGTTCAGCTGGCCGTAACGGAAGCTGGTCTGATAGCGCCGATCAACTGCGCGCAGCATCCAGACTTCCGGGTGGTTGGAGCTGACTTCCGAAACGTTGAGGAAGTTGATCGCCGACTCGGCGGTAAAGTCCACGGCCAGGCCGCCGGTGTCGCGGATGTTGGACGGGCCGAGGATTGGCAGCACGAAGTAGGCGCCGCCCGGTACGCCGTAGAAGCCCAGGGTCTGGCCGAAGTCTTCGCTCTGGCGCGGCAGGCCCATGGCGGTGGCCGGGTCCCAGAGGCCGGCGATGCCGATCGTGGTGTTCAGCAGCAGGCGCGCGGTGGTTTCCATCGAGCGCTTGCCCTTGAACTGCAGCAGGCTGTTCATCAGGTTCGGCACATCGCCGAGGTTGTTGAAAAAGTTGCTCACGCCGGTGCGCAGGAAGCTCGGCGTGATGTAGCGGTAACCATCGACCACAGGCAGGAACACCCATTGGTCGAAGCGGTAGTTGAAGTGGTAGACCCGGCGGTTCCACTCTTCCAGTGGGTCATAGACGTTAAGCGCGTTGAGCGTCGAGCGCTCGAACTCGCGCTGATCCAGTCCCGGGTTGAACTTGAGTTTGCTCAGCGGTTCCTTGAAGCCATCGCTATCGACGACGATAGGCGCATTGGCTTTGCTGTTGTCGGCATGGGCGACGCCTGCACAGAGTAACGCTGCGATAAGCAGGAGAGATTTAGCCACGGAAGAACTCCAGCATGGCGTCGCTGTTGACGCGGTAATTGAGGTTGCCGCAATGGCCGCCCAATGGATAAACGGTCAGGCGGTCACCGAACGTCTTGCGCAGGAAACCCAGGTCACCGGGGCCCAGGATCACATCGTCGGCGTTGTGCATAACGGAAATTTTCGGGCTGTCGCGCAGGTAATCCTCGAGCGCGTAGAGGCTCACCTGGTCGATCAGCTGCAGCAGGCTGCCCCCGTCCGTGCGGGCACGCCACATCGGAATCACCTGTTCGGTGATGTAGCAGTCGAAATCACACTGCAGCGCGCGCTTGAGGAACGGTGTAAGGCTGGTGCCTTCGGTGATCGGGTATTTCGGTGGAGTAATCAGGCCGCGACGGTTGATCAAGTCCGAGGTGAACGAAATATCGGCTGCCGAGAAGCGGAACGAGGTGCCGATCAACATCGCCATCTGTTCGTTGCTCAAGTGCTGCTTGGACTGCTGGAAGTCGTAGAGCAGCGCATCGTTGAGGTCGACGTAACCTTTCTGCTGGAAGTAGCGGGTCAGTTTGTTCAGCACCAGTTCATAAAAGGTGGTGCTGTTGTTGATGCCTTTAACCTCGGTCTGGACGAGTTTGTCCAGGTTGGTGATGGAGGTGTAAAGGTTGACCGGTGGGTTGAGCAGCAGCACTTTCTTGAAGTTGAAACTGCGGCGGGTCTCGTCCAGGTGCGCGACAAAGGCCGCATCCAGGGCGCCCAGGCTGTAGCCGGTGAGGTAGTACTCGGTCACCGGTACTTTCGGATTCTGCGCCCGCACCGCCTGCATGACCCGGTACATGTCTTCGGCATCTTCCTTGGTGATGCCCGGGGTGGCGAAGCGCGAGGCGGCGCTGATGAAGTCGAAGCTGGTCGGCGAGGACAACTGCACGACGTGGTAGCCGGCCTTGTAGTAAAGCTTTTTCAAATATTCGTTGAGGCTGCTGTCATAGCGCGCGCCGGTACCGGCGATCAGGAAGATCAGCGGCGCGGCCTTGTCCTGGGTGGCGATGCGATAGGTAAGCTTCTTGACCGCCCAGAAGTTGTCCGGCAGTTGGAATGCGCGCTCCGGCCGCAGGGTGACGCTGCGGTCTTCCTGATTGATGTCGTCGTCCAGCGGCAACTCCGGACGCAGGTCCGGTGGAGTCGTGGCAATGGTGGCCTCAAACGGGTTGGTCAAGGGGTAGCCATAACTGGCGGCGTCGATGTCGACCGCCAGTGCGGACGCACTCAAAATAAGGCCGCCAAACAGGGCGGCGAAGCGCAAGGAACGGAGCATGACTAGATCCCTTAGAGGAAGGTGCCGGATGAAGTTCGCAGGCTATGACCACGGCTTTGCCGCCAAAGTGCCACGCATCGGCACGAAACAGGCGTAATTTCGGGTAATAGTAGCTGGACGATACACTTTGCAGCCATTTGATGACTACTTATCTGTCGCGCGCGTTTGATTAAATTGTGAGGAAGATTAAGCTGGCGGCCGTTTTCGCCTATTGGAGTGCCCCATGTCCCGCCGTCTACCCGTGATTCTGCTGCTTGTTTTGCTGCCGTTGTGGCTGGCCGCCAGTTACGGCGCGCGTTATGGCTTCATGGAAGACGCGCAGTGGGTGGGCATCTGCGTGGATGAGGCCAGTCGCTGGGAATGCCAGGCGCGTTCGAGCCTGGGCTTGATGATTCACTTCAAGGTATTAGGCTGGTCGGCGATCGCCGCAGCGGTGCTGGGCTTTGTTGTCCCTGGCCGGGCAGGGTGGTGGTTGGCGGTGTTGGCCCTGGTGCTGGGGTTTCCGGCATTGGCGTTGTACAACACCACGTTGGCGGTGTTTGCAGTGGTGATTGCGGCTTTGCGGCTGGTGCGGGCGGCTCGTAGCGCCTGATAGCGGCCATCGCGGGCAAGGCTTGCCCGCGATGAGGCTCGAAGGTTCGCTGAAGGATCAGCCCTGCTGACGAACCCGCAAGCACCGCCACAACGCCGCCACCATCAGCCCACTCACCAGCGCCCAGCCCCAGGCCTGCTGGTTCTGCAACCCTTCTACAAACAGTTGCGGCGCAATGCCTGCGCCGATAATGAAAGTCAGCACGGCGATTTCCCGGCGTGGAACGCTCACCGGGCGGCACAGGTAGATCAGCGCCGGCAGGATGAATGCCATGCTTGGGAAGCTGCGATAACGCGCATCGAACACCAGTTCCAGCATCATCACCGCACCGGCAAAGCCTGCGCCGGCGACCAGCCAGCCGGCCCTGCGCTCCAGCACATTGAATGCTCGTCCACGCCAGCCCGTGCGAGCGCTCAAGGTCAGTGCGGCATGGGCCAGCACCAACAGATTTAATGCCGTCAGTAACGCAACCCACAGCCATTCGCTGGCAAATCGGGTGGTGACGCGCGCCAGGTCGCCCCAGGCGCCGATGGAACACGCTGCCAAGGCGCCCATTAAAGGCAGCACCAGCGCCGCGCGAGTGCTGCGCACGCGACCGCCAAGCACCAGGGTGCCAAGGAAAATCAAACCGCCGACCACCAGCCATTGCGCCCAGTACGGCACGTTCGACACGGGACCGGCCAGCACGCCCTTATCCTGGCGATCAGCATCGAACAGTCCCCAGTAACCGCCCACCGCACCTTCACTGGCGCGTTTCCATGGCTGGTCGAAGGCTTCGATCAGGTTGTAGTGCCAACCCTGTTGTTCTGCCATGGCAACAAAACCGCGGATGAACTTGGCTTCATTGACCCGGCTGGGCAGGGCCGTCTCGCGCTGGCGTCCTTCGCTCGGCCAGCCGGTTTCGCCAATCATGACGTCCTTCGGGGCGAATTTGTTGCCGAACACCTGGCGCACTTCAGCCACATGCTGCAGTGCGGCATCAATGTTGGAGGGATCGTCTTCCCAGTACGGCAGCAAATGAATGGTCAGGAAATCCACCGCCGGGGCGATTTCCGGGTGCTTGAGCCAGAATTCCCAGACGTCGGCATAGGTCACGGGTTGTTTTACGTTGCTCTTGACCTTGTTGATCAGCACGGCCAGTTGCGGGCCGGTGATTTCCTTGCGCAACAGCACTTCGTTGCCGACGATCACCGACGTCACCACGTCGGCATTGGCATTGGCCGAAGCGATCAGCAGGTCGACTTCCTTGGCCGTGTCCAGCGGGTTGCTGTTGACCCAGGCGCCGATCATCAACTTCAAGCCATGCTTGCGCGCCAGATCGGGCAGGGCTTCGAGGCCGGTCATTGAGTAGGTGCGGATGCATTCAAAGCGCGTGGCGAGCAGCGCAAGATCGGCGTCCATGCGCTCGGGGCGTAATTTGAACGGCACGTCGAACGGCGACTGGTCCTTGTCGAACGGCGTGTAGGAAGCGCACTGCAACTTGTGCGTAGCGCTGGCGACGTCCGGCAGGATCACCGGTTTACCAAGGCCGTACCAGAAACCACACAAGGCAAAAAGCCCAAGCAGGCAGGCGAACAGATAGGCAAAAAAAGGAAAGCGCGAGATCGCGGACATGGTCAGGCCGTCTGGGAGCAAAGCGGGGCATGTTACCTGCATTTACCGTGCGCTTGGTGCCTCGCATGGTTTTGACATGCAATGTTCGGGCGGATTGGCCGGGTGCGGGGGAGTGGCGATCATTAATGGCGTTCTGATGTCGTTTCTCGATGGCTTGAGGTCGCTGGCAGAGCAGGTCGCCCGCGGCGTCAGGTTGATTATCGAGGCGTCAGTGCTCTCATGGAAAAACCGAGCTGATGATCGAACGAGCTTGCGGTGTGCGTGATGGGGGCGCGGCGCACCAGAACAATACGTTGACGCGACTCGGCATCCGTCGAGCGCAGCACTTTCGGGGAAGTAACGATGAAGATGCGACGACTTTTAGGCGCGGGTGCCGCTCTGGTGCTTGCGATTGGCTCCACAATGGCCAATGCCGAGAGCAAGACCCTGAGCATCGGTTATGTCGACGGTTGGTCCGACAGCGTCGCGACCACTCATGTGGCGGCCGAAGTGATCAAGCAGAAACTCGGTTATGACGTGAAGCTGCAAGCGGTGGCGACCGGGATCATGTGGCAGGGCGTGGCCACCGGCAAGCTCGACGCCATGCTCTCCGCCTGGCTGCCGGTGACCCACGGCGACTACTGGGCCAAGAACAAGGACCAGGTAGTCGACTACGGTCCGAACTTCAAGGATGCCAAGATTGGCTTGATCGTGCCGGAGTACGTCAAAGCCAAGTCGATTGAAGACCTCAAAACCGACGACAGCTTCAAGGGCCGCATCGTTGGCATCGACGCCGGTTCGGGCGTGATGCTCAAGACCGATCAGGCGATCAAGGATTACGGCTTGAGCAATTACACCCTCAAGGCAAGCTCCGGCGCCGGCATGATTGCCGAGCTGACCCGTGCCGAGAAAAAGAACGAATCCATCGCCGTTACCGGCTGGGTGCCACACTGGATGTTCGCCAAGTGGAAACTGCGCTTCCTCGACGACCCGAAAGGCGTCTATGGCGCGGCTGAAACCGTGAACAGCATCGGCAGCAAAGAGCTGGCGACCAAGGCACCGGAAGTGGCCAAGTTCCTGAAGAACTTCCAGTGGGCGTCGAAAGACGAAATCGGCGAAGTGATGCTGGCCATCCAGGATGGCGCCAAGCCGGATGCCGCGGCCAAGGCTTGGGTTGCGAAACACCCTGAGCGTGTAGCTGACTGGATCAAGTAATCTGAGGTCAGGCATCTATACCCTGTAGGAGCTGCCGCAGGCTGCGATCTTCTGATTTTGATTTTTCAAGATCAAAAGATCGCAGCCTGCGGCAGCTCCTACAGTCGTGTTTAAGGCAGGGAAATTGTTTGCTGCTGGAAAATGGCGAGTCTGTCATGTCGTTCTAATACTAAGGTCGTCTGGAACCTGGCCCGCAGCCGCATAGAGTGGATAACGTTCCAACAATAATCTGTGCTGCGAGGATAAAAACAATGAACGACAGCATTTACCTCTCGATTCAAAACAGCCCGCGTTTCAAGGAGCTGGTTAGCAAGCGAGAAAAGTTCGCCTGGATTCTTTCGGCGATCATGCTTGGGCTTTACTCCGGATTCATTCTTCTGATCGCTTACGGGCCGCATTTGCTGGGCGCGAAAATCAGTCCTGAGTCATCCATTACCTGGGGCATTCCGATCGGTGTTGGGCTGATCCTCTCCGCCTTCATCCTGACCGGCATCTACGTAAAACGCGCCAACGGCGAATTTGACGACCTGAACAATGCGATTCTCAAGGAGGCTCAGCAATGATCCGGCGTCTATTGGCTCTAATGAGCGTTGCAGCATTTGCACCGGGTGCCTGGGCGGCGGATGCCTTGACCGGCGCAGTGACCAAGCAGCCACTGAATGTCCCGGCGATCCTGATGTTCGTGGCGTTTGTCGGCGCTACTTTGTGTATCACCTACTGGGCCTCGAAGAAAAACAACTCGGCGGCCGACTACTATGCGGCCGGCGGCAAGATCACCGGTTTCCAGAACGGTCTGGCGATTGCCGGTGACTATATGTCCGCGGCGTCCTTCCTGGGTATTTCCGCCCTGGTGTTCACCTCTGGCTACGACGGCCTGATCTATTCGATCGGCTTCCTGGTGGGCTGGCCGATCATTCTGTTCCTGATCGCCGAGCGCCTGCGTAACCTGGGTAAATACACCTTTGCCGACGTGGCGTCCTACCGCCTTGGGCAAACCCAGATCCGCTCGCTGTCCGCCTGCGGCTCGCTGGTGGTGGTGGCGTTCTACCTGATCGCGCAAATGGTGGGTGCCGGCAAGCTGATCCAGCTGCTGTTCGGCCTCGACTACCACGTTGCGGTTATCCTGGTCGGTATCCTGATGTGCATGTACGTGCTGTTCGGCGGCATGCTGGCGACTACCTGGGTGCAGATCATCAAGGCAGTACTGTTGCTGTCCGGCGCCTCGTTCATGGCGTTGATGGTAATGAAGCACGTCAACTTCGACTTCAACGCGCTGTTCTCCGAGGCGATCAAGGTTCACCCTAAAGGTGAAGCAATCATGAGCCCTGGCGGTCTGGTGAAAGATCCGGTCTCCGCGTTCTCCCTGGGCCTGGCGCTGATGTTCGGTACCGCTGGCCTGCCGCACATCCTGATGCGCTTCTTCACCGTGAGTGACGCGAAAGAAGCCCGCAAGAGCGTGCTGTACGCAACCGGCTTCATTGGCTACTTCTATATCCTGACCTTCATCATCGGCTTCGGCGCGATCCTGCTGGTCAGCACCAACCCGGCGTTCAAAGATGCTGCTGGCGCGCTGTTGGGCGGCAACAACATGGCGGCGGTGCACCTGGCTAACGCAGTGGGCGGCAGTATCTTCCTGGGCTTTATCTCGGCGGTAGCGTTCGCGACCATCCTGGCAGTGGTTGCCGGTCTGACCCTGGCCGGTGCTTCGGCGGTGTCTCACGACCTGTACGCCAGCGTGATCAAGAAAGGCAAGGCGAACGAGAAGGACGAGATCCGCGTGTCGAAAATCACCACTATCGCCCTGGCGGTGCTGGCGATTGGCCTGGGTATCCTGTTCGAAAGCCAGAACATCGCGTTCATGGTGGGCCTGGCATTCTCCATCGCGGCGAGCTGTAACTTCCCGGTACTGCTGCTTTCCATGTACTGGAAGAAGCTGACTACCCGTGGGGCAATGATCGGTGGTTGGCTGGGTCTGGTGAGCGCTGTTGGCTTGATGGTCCTGGGCCCGACCATCTGGGTGCAGATCCTGCATCACGAGAAGGCGATCTTCCCGTATGAGTACCCGGCACTGTTCTCGATGATCATCGCGTTCGTGGGCATCTGGTTCTTCTCGATCACCGACAAGTCGGCGGCTGCAGACAGGGAGCGGGCGCTGTTCTTCCCGCAGTTTGTCCGTTCGCAGACAGGTTTGGGGGCGAGTGGGGCGGTTTCGCACTAAGCGCATCGTAGGCTGTTAACAAATGCCCCGGTCGAGAGACCGGGGCATTTTTGTTCCTGTCCAAAATGTGTGTTGTCAGGTTCGGCCTCATCGCCAGCAGGCTGGCTCCCACATTGGAATGTGTACTTCCTGTGGGAGCCAGCCTGCTGGCGACAGCGGTGGTTCAGTCATTGCCTAAAACCAAGGCTGGCTCCCACATTGG
>NZ_JBEOPS010000036.1:0-22753 GCF_040310305.1 Pseudomonas sp. HY13-MNA-CIBAN-0226 | reverse complement strand
GTTCAGTCATTGCCTAAAACCAAGGCTGGCTCCCACATTGGAGTATGAGCTTCCTGTGGGAGCCAGCCTGCTGGCGATAGCGGTGGTTCAGTCATTGCCTAAAGCCCGGGCTGGCTCCCACATTGGAATGTGTGCTTCCTGTGGGAGCCAGCCTGCTGGCGATAGCGGTGGTTCAGTCATTGCGTAAAGCCCAGGCAAACAAAAACGGCCTCTATTCACATAGAGGCCGTTCCCGGTGCAGCGTCAAGACGTTATCGCAAGACAGGTCTTATTTACGATCTTCCAGCTTGGTAATGTCACGCGACTCGTAGCCGGTGTACAACTGGCGCGGGCGGCCGATCTTGTACGGGCTGGAGAGCATTTCTTTCCAGTGGGAGATCCAGCCGACGGTCCGCGCCAGGGCGAAGATCACGGTGAACATGCTGGTTGGAATGCCGATCGCCTTGAGGATGATGCCCGAGTAGAAGTCGACGTTCGGGTACAGCGAGCGCTCGATGAAGTACGGATCGGTCAGGGCGATCTCTTCCAGGCGCATGGCCAGTTCGAGTTGCGGATCGTTGTTGATGCCCAGCTCTTTCAATACTTCGTCGCAGGTCTGCTTCATCACTGTGGCGCGTGGGTCGCGGTTCTTGTAGACCCGGTGACCGAAGCCCATCAGTTTGAACGGATCGTTCTTGTCCTTGGCCTTGGCAATGAACTTGTCGATGTTCGACACATCGCCAATCTCGTCGAGCATGGTCAGGACAGCCTCGTTCGCGCCGCCGTGGGCAGGGCCCCACAGTGCAGCGATGCCGGCGGCGATACAGGCGAACGGGTTGGCACCCGAAGAGCCGGCCAGGCGTACGGTGGAGGTCGATGCGTTCTGCTCGTGGTCGGCATGGAGGATGAAGATCCGGTCCATGGCCTTGGCGAGTACCGGGCTGATCGGTTTGATCTCGCACGGGGTGTTGAACATCATGTGCAGGAAGTTTTCCGCGTACGTCAGGTCGTTGCGCGGGTACATCATGGGTTGACCCATGGAGTACTTGTAAACCATCGCTGCCAGGGTCGGCATCTTGGCAACCAGGCGGATCGCGGAGATTTCGCGATGCTGCGGGTTATTGATGTCCAGGGAGTCGTGATAGAAGGCCGAGAGGGCGCCAACTACACCGCACATGACGGCCATCGGGTGGGCGTCGCGACGGAAACCGTTGAAAAAGGTCTTCAGCTGCTCATGAACCATGGTGTGGTTCTTGACGGTGCTGACGAACTGGGCTTTCTGTTCTGCAGTCGGCAATTCGCCGTTGAGCAGCAGATAGCAGGTTTCCAGGTAGTCCGATTTTTCAGCGAGCTGTTCGATCGGGTAGCCGCGGTGCAACAAAATGCCGTTGTCGCCGTCGATATAGGTAATCTTCGACTCGCACGAGGCGGTCGACATGAAACCAGGGTCAAAGGTGAAACGGCCCGTGGCCGTCAGGCCCCGAACGTCGATAACATCGGGACCAACGGTGCCGGTTAAAATGGGCAGCTCGACGGGGGCTGCGCCCTCGATGATCAACTGCGCTTTTTTGTCAGCCATGTGGCCTCCTATTTATGCTTGAAATCATCAGACAGACCCCCCACGCAGGGCCCGCACCACTATAGTGAGATAAATTCGAATGTCAATTTGCCTAAAGTCTTGCTCCAGAAGGCTTTAACCGGACTTTTTCCTCGAAATTGTCTGCCGTTTACGCCTTTTATCCAACTTGTGCAATGCGCTATTAGGGGAAGGTGAACGCGTTGTCATTAGTAGCCTAACTGTCTATACTCGGCCACCGACCTCCAGGGGCTTTTGGGCCTGCTTTATTGGGGGTCGCATCCCTGGGTGGTGGTTACCTGACCAGTGCACTCCCCAACAACTTTGCCCTGATTGTTAGGGGCTCTTCAGTGTGAAAAAAAGCCGTGAAAAGCCAACGACCTGTAAACCTAGACCTAAGGACCATCAAACTCCCCATCACCGGCGTTACGTCGTTCCTGCACCGTGTTTCCGGCATCATCCTCTTCCTGGGCCTTGGCTTCATGCTTTATGCATTGGGCAAATCCCTGGGCTCCGAGGAAGGTTTTGCCGAGGTGAAGGCAACCTTGACCAGCCCGCTGGCCAAGTTCGTAGCATGGGGTCTCCTGTCCGCTCTGCTTTATCACCTGGTAGCCGGCGTGCGCCACTTGATCATGGATATGGGCATCGGTGAGACGCTGGAAGGCGGCCGCCTGGGCTCGAAAATTATCATCGCGGTTTCCGTGGTGTTGATCGTTCTGGCAGGAGTTTGGATATGGTAACCAGCGTTACGAACCTTTCGCGTTCTGGCCTCTACGACTGGATGGCACAACGAGTGTCTGCGGTCGTTCTCGCGGCTTATTTCATTTTCCTGATCGGATACCTCGCAGCGAATCCGGGCATTGGCTACGAGCAGTGGCATGGCCTGTTCGCCCACAACGGGATGCGTATCTTCAGTCTGCTGGCCCTCGTTGCCCTGGGTGCTCACGCCTGGGTCGGCATGTGGACCATCGCGACCGACTACCTGACGCCGATGGCGCTGGGCAAGTCCGCGACTGCAGTACGTTTCCTTTTCCAGGCAGTATGCGGCGTTGCGATGTTCGCTTACTTCGTCTGGGGTGTGCAGATTCTCTGGGGTATCTGATCCATGGCTAACATTCCAACGATTTCATTCGACGCCATCATTATTGGTGGTGGCGGTGCCGGCATGCGCGCGGCGCTGCAACTGGCCCAGGGCGGTCACAAGACTGCCGTGATCACCAAGGTGTTCCCGACCCGTTCGCACACCGTTTCGGCCCAGGGTGGCATCACTTGCGCCATCGCTTCTGCCGATCCAAACGATGACTGGCGCTGGCACATGTACGATACCGTCAAGGGTTCCGACTACATCGGTGACCAGGACGCTATCGAATACATGTGTCAGGAAGGCCCGGCCGCGGTGTTCGAGCTGGACCACATGGGTCTGCCGTTCTCCCGTACCGAGCAAGGCCGTATCTACCAGCGTCCATTCGGCGGTCAGTCGAAGGATTACGGTAAAGGCGGGCAGGCTGCCCGTACGTGCGCCGCTTCCGACCGTACCGGTCACGCGCTGCTGCACACGCTTTATCAGGGCAACCTGAAAGCCGGCACCACGTTCCTGAACGAGTACTACGCGGTTGACCTGGTTAAAAACCAGGACGGCGCATTCGTTGGCGTGATTGCCATCTGCATCGAAACCGGCGAAACCAGCTACATCCGTGCCAAGGCTACCGTCCTGGCGACCGGTGGTGCCGGTCGTATCTACGCCTCCACCACCAATGCCCTGATCAACACCGGTGACGGCGTCGGCATGGCCCTGCGTGCTGGCGTTCCGGTACAAGACATCGAAATGTGGCAGTTCCACCCGACCGGCATCGCCGGCGCCGGTGTACTGGTTACCGAAGGTTGCCGTGGTGAAGGTGGATACCTGATCAACAAGCACGGCGAGCGTTTCATGGAGCGTTATGCTCCGAACGCGAAAGACCTTGCCGGTCGTGACGTGGTTGCCCGTTCGATGGTTAAAGAAATCATCGCCGGCAACGGTTGCGGTCCGAATGGCGACCACGTGATGCTCAAACTCGACCACCTGGGCGAGGAAGTGCTGCACAGCCGTCTGCCAGGCATCTGCGAACTGTCGAAGACTTTCGCGCACGTTGATCCGGTTGTCGCCCCGGTTCCGGTTGTTCCGACTTGCCACTATATGATGGGCGGTGTTCCGACCAACATTCATGGTCAGGCGATCACCCAGAACGCTGAAGGCGTGGACGAGATCATTCATGGCCTGTTCGCTGTAGGCGAAGTGGCTTGCGTATCGGTTCACGGTGCCAACCGCCTGGGCGGTAACTCGTTGCTCGACCTGGTGGTATTCGGTCGCGCGGCCGGCCTGCACCTGGAAAAGGCGCTGACCGACGGCATCGAATACGATGACGCCACCGACGCCGATATCGAAGCAGCCCTGTCGCGTCTGTCCGCCCTGAACGAGCGTACCGATGGCGAAGACGTGGCAACCCTGCGTCGCGAGCTGCAAAGCTGCATGCAGAACTACTTCGGTGTATTCCGTACTGGCGAATACATGCAGAAGGGGATTGCCCAGCTGGCCGACCTGCGTACACGCATCGCCAACGTCAAGATCAACGACAAGTCGCAGGCGTTCAATACTGCGCGGATCGAAGCGCTGGAGTTGCAGAACCTGCTGGAAGTGGCCGAAGCCACTGCAATCGCTGCTGAAGTGCGTAAAGAGTCCCGCGGTGCTCACGCCCGTGAAGATTTCGAAGATCGCGACGACGAAAACTGGCTGTGCCACACCCTGTACTTCCCGGGTGACAAGCGCGTAACCAAGCGTGCCGTGAACTTCTCGCCGAAAACTGTTCCGACTTTTGAACCTAAGATTCGGACTTATTAAGGGTGGCTGCCATGTTGAAAGTCAGCGTTTATCGTTACAACCCTGATCAGGACGCCGCGCCGTTCATGCAGGAATTCCAGGTCGATACCGGTGGTAAAGACCTGATGGTGCTGGACGTGCTGGCCCTGATCAAAGAGCAGGACGAGGGTTTCTCCTATCGTCGGTCTTGCCGTGAAGGTGTTTGCGGTTCCGACGGCATGAACATCAACGGCAAAAACGGCCTGGCGTGCGTTACGCCATTGTCCGCTGTCGTAAAAGGTAACAAGTTGGTTGTTCGTCCGCTGCCAGGTTTGCCGGTTATCCGTGACCTGGTCGTCGATATGAGCATCTTCTACAAGCAATACGAGAAGGTTAAGCCTTACCTGCAGAACGACACGCCGGCTCCGGCCATCGAGCGTCTGCAGTCCCCTGAAGAGCGTGAAAAGCTCGACGGTCTGTACGAGTGCATCCTGTGCGCCTGCTGCTCGACCTCTTGCCCGTCCTTCTGGTGGAACCCGGACAAGTTCCTGGGTCCAGCTGCTTTGCTGCAAGCGTACCGCTTCCTGGCAGACAGCCGTGACACCAAGACGTCCGAGCGTCTGGCTTCGCTGGATGACCCGTTCAGCGTATTCCGCTGCCGCGGGATCATGAACTGCGTCAACGTATGTCCCAAAGGCCTGAACCCGACTAAGGCCATCGGTCACATCCGTAACATGCTGCTGCAAAGCGGCGTGTGATTCAGATGCTGTTGTAAGCGCAGTACCGCTGTACCCGTAGATGCTACGGCGCAGGCTTCAACCGGCGCCGTAGTTTTAACCTGAGCAGCAGCTCAAAAAGCTGCAGCTCTTATTTTGAAGAAATGAGACAAGCAGGGGCATCCGGGCTGGTACCCGGACTATCAGCGTGATCCTAGGTGGCTTGTTTTAGTCGCTGCATTCGGACTTCTGCAAGCGTGCTCGGTGTCGACGCCGGTGGTGTTCCCCTAACCGAGGGTGACCAAGCATGCAAGAAAGCGTGATGCAGCGCATGTGGAACAGCGCCTACCTATCCGGTAGTAACGCTGCCTATGTGGAAGAGCTCTACGAGCTCTACCTGCACGACCCTAACGCTGTGCCAGAAGAGTGGCGCACCTACTTCCAGAAGTTGCCTGCTGATGGCAACACTGCCACCGATGTTTCGCACTCCACGATTCGCGATCATTTCGTCTTGCTGGCAAAGAACCAGCGCCGCGCCCAACCGGTTTCCGCCGGCAGCGTGAGCAGTGAGCACGAGAAGAAGCAAGTTGAAGTGCTGCGATTGATCCAGGCCTACCGTATGCGTGGCCACCAGGCAGCCCAGCTTGACCCGCTGGGGCTGTGGCAGCGTCCTGCACCTGCAGACCTGTCGATCAATCATTACGGCTTGACCAATGCCGATCTTGATACGACCTTCCGTGCCGGCGACCTGTTCATCGGCAAAGAGGAGGCGAGCCTACGCGAAATTCACGAAGCGTTGCAGCAGACATATTGCCGCACCATCGGCGCTGAATTCACGCACATCACCGATTCCGAGCAGCGCCAGTGGTTCCAGCAACGTCTGGAAAGCGTACGCGGCCGTCCGACTTACTCCGCCGACATCAAGAGCCACCTGCTCGAGCGTGTCACTGCCGGCGAAGGCCTGGAAAAATACCTGGGTACCAAATACCCGGGTACCAAGCGTTTCGGCCTGGAAGGCGGCGAGAGCCTGATTCCGATGCTCGACGAGCTGATCCAGCGTTCCGGTTCCTACGGCACCAAGGAAATCGTTATCGGCATGGCCCACCGTGGCCGTCTGAACGTGCTGGTCAACACCTTCGGCAAGAACCCGCGCGAGCTGTTCGACGAGTTCGAAGGCAAGAAGAAGGTCGAGCTGGGTTCCGGTGACGTTAAATATCACCAGGGCTTCTCGTCCAACGTCATGACCACCGGCGGTGAAGTTCACCTGGCCATGGCATTCAACCCGTCCCACCTGGAAATCGTATCTCCAGTGGTCGAGGGTTCGGTGCGCGCCCGTCAGGATCGTCGTAACGACCCTACCGGCGAGAAAGTGCTGCCGATCTCCATCCACGGTGACGCGGCATTCGCCGGTCAGGGCGTGGTGATGGAAACCTTCCAGATGTCGCAGACCCGCGGTTTCAAGACCGGCGGTACCGTGCACATCGTGATCAACAACCAGGTTGGTTTCACCATCAGCAACCCGCTGGACTCGCGCTCCACCGAGTACGCCACCGACGTTGCGAAAATGATCCAGGCGCCGATCCTCCATGTGAATGGCGATGATCCGGAAGCCGTGTTGTTCGTGACCCAGCTGGCGATCGACTACCGCATGCAGTTCAAGCGTGACGTAGTGATCGACCTGGTCTGCTACCGTCGTCGCGGCCACAACGAGGCCGACGAGCCTAGCGGCACCCAGCCGATCATGTATCAGCAGATCACCAAGCAGCGCACCACCCGTGAGCTGTACGCTGATCGCCTGACCCAGGGCGGTGTGCTCGACGCAGAGCGTGTTCAGGCGAAAGTCGACGAATACCGCAACGCGCTGGACAACGGCCTGCATGTTGTTAAAAGCCTGGTCAAAGAGCCGAACAAAGAGTTGTTCGTGGACTGGCGTCCGTATCTGGGCCACGCCTGGACCGCGCGTCACGACACTCGTTTCGACCTCAAGACCTTGCAGGAACTGTCGGCCAAGCTGCTGGAAATTCCGGAAGGCTTTGTGGTTCAGCGCCAGGTTTCGAAGATCTACGAAGACCGTCAGAAAATGCAAGCCGGCGGCCTGCCGATCAACTGGGGTTACGCCGAAACCATGGCGTACGCGACCCTGGCGTTCGAAGGTCACCCGATTCGCATGACGGGTCAGGACATCGGTCGCGGTACGTTCTCGCACCGTCACGCTGTGCTGCACAACCAGAAAGACGCGGGCACCTACATCCCGCTGCAGAACCTGTACAAGGGCCAGCCTCGTTTCGACCTGTACGATTCGTTCCTGTCCGAAGAAGCCGTACTGGCGTTCGAATACGGTTACTCGACCACCACGCCTGAGGCGCTGGTGATCTGGGAAGCCCAGTTCGGTGACTTCGCCAACGGTGCCCAGGTGGTTATCGACCAGTTCATCACCAGTGGCGAGCACAAGTGGGGCCGTCTCTGCGGTCTGACCATGTTGCTGCCGCACGGTTATGAAGGTCAGGGTCCGGAGCACTCCTCGGCTCGTCTGGAGCGTTACCTGCAGCTGTGCGCCGAGCACAACATCCAGGTTGCGGTACCGACCACGCCGGCCCAGATCTACCACTTGCTGCGTCGCCAGGTGATCCGTCCGCTGCGCAAGCCGCTGATCGTGCTGACTCCAAAGTCGTTGCTGCGTCACAAACTGGCCGTATCGACCCTGGAAGATCTGGCCGAAGGTTCGTTCCAGACCGTTATCCCGGAAATCGATGCACTGGACCCGTCCAAGGTCGAGCGCATTGTTCTGTGTAGCGGCAAGGTCTACTACGACCTGCTGGAAAAACGCCGTGCCGAAGGTCGTGACGACATCGCCGTCGTGCGCATCGAGCAGTTGTACCCATTCCCTGAGGACGACTTGAACGAAGTCTTGGCTCCGTACACCAACCTCAAACATATCGTTTGGTGTCAGGAAGAGCCGATGAACCAGGGTGCCTGGTACTGCAGCCAGCACCACATGCGCCGCATCGTTGGCAATCACAACAAGGCACTCGTACTCGAGTACGCCGGTCGTGATGCTTCCGCTGCACCTGCTTGTGGTTATGCATCGATGCACGCCGAGCAGCAGGAAAAACTGCTGCAAGCCGCCTTTACTGTTTAACGCCTTCGCGCACCTGAAACCGAATTTAAGGACCCACAGATAATGGCTATCGAAATCAAAGCCCCCACTTTCCCGGAATCGGTTGCCGATGGCACCGTTGCCACCTGGCACAAACAACCGGGCGACGCTGTAAAGCGTGATGACCTGATCGTCGACATCGAAACCGACAAGGTTGTGCTGGAAGTGTTGGCTACTGCCGACGGCGTGTTGGGCGCAATCGTCAAGAACGAAGGCGAAACCGTTCTGTCCGACGAAGTACTGGGCTCGATCGAAGCAGGTGGCGCCGCTGCCGCTCCAGCGGCTGCCGCTGCTGCTCCAGCCGCTGCCCAAGCCGCTGCTGCTCCTGCTGCCGAAGGCGAAGACGATCCTGTTGCTGCACCGGCTGCTCGCAAGCTGGCTGAAGAGAACGGCATCAACATCGCCTCCGTTGCCGGCACCGGCAAAGGCGGTCGTGTGACCAAGGAAGACGTGGTGGCTGCTGTTGCCGCCAAGAAATCCGCTCCGGCTGCCGCGCCTGCCAAGGCTGCAGCTCCTGCTGCCGCTGCGCCAGTGTTCGCCGCTGGCGACCGCATCGAGAAACGCGTACCGATGACCCGCGTTCGCGCTACCGTGGCCAAGCGCCTGGTTGAAGCGCAGTCGAACATGGCGATGCTGACCACTTTCAACGAAGTCGACATGACTGAAGTCATGGCCCTGCGTTCGAAGTACAAGGACCTGTTCGAGAAGAGCCACAACGGCGTACGCCTGGGCTTCATGTCGTTCTTCGTCAAGGCTGCCACCGAAGCGCTGAAACGCTTCCCGGCTGTCAACGCGTCGATCGACGGTGCCGATATCGTCTACCACGGCTATGCCGACGTTGGTGTAGCGGTTTCCAGCGATCGCGGCCTGGTGGTTCCGGTTCTGCGTAACGCCGAACTGATGAGCCTGGCTGAAATCGAAGGCGGCATCGCCACCTTCGGCAAGAAGGCGCGTGACGGCAAATTGTCCATGGACGAAATGACCGGCGGCACTTTCACCATCACCAACGGTGGTACCTTCGGTTCGATGATGTCGACCCCGATCGTCAACCCGCCGCAAGCGGCCATCCTGGGCATGCACAACATTCTGCAGCGTCCTATGGCGATCAACGGTCAGGTCGTTATCCGTCCGATGATGTACCTGGCTCTGTCCTACGATCACCGCCTGATCGATGGCAAAGAAGCTGTGACCTTCCTGGTTACCATCAAGAACCTGCTGGAAGACCCGGCTCGTTTGCTGCTGGATATCTGATAGAAGCAGCCACAGGTCTCAAGCCACGCGCTGCATGGATATGCAGCCTGGCTTGAGGCTTGTGGCTTCAAGCTTGTTGCCAAAAGAGGATTTTTTGAATGTCGCAGAAATTTGACGTAGTAGTGATCGGTGCGGGCCCTGGCGGCTACGTGGCTGCCATCAAGGCAGCGCAGCTGGGTCTTTCGACTGCCTGCATCGAGAAATACACCGACAAGGAAGGCAAACTGGCTCTGGGCGGTACTTGCCTGAACGTCGGCTGCATTCCATCCAAGGCGCTGCTGGACAGCTCCTGGAAGTACAAGGAAGCCAAAGAAGGCTTCGCGATCCACGGTATCAATCACGCTGGCGTGACCATGGACGTGGCAGCAATGGTTGGCCGTAAAGCCAACATCGTCAAAGGCCTGACCTCTGGCGTTGCCACCCTGTTCAAGGCCAACGGTGTGACTTCCCTGCAAGGCCACGGCAAACTGCTGGCCGGCAAGAAAGTCGAGCTGACCAAGCCTGACGGCACCGTGGAAATCATCGAAGCCGAGAACGTGATCCTGGCATCCGGCTCGCGTCCTATCGACATTCCACCGGCTCCGGTTGACCAGAACGTGATCGTCGATTCGACTGGCGCGCTGGAATTCCAATCGGTTCCAAAACGTCTGGGCGTTATCGGCGCTGGCGTGATCGGTCTGGAACTGGGTTCGGTCTGGTCGCGTCTGGGTTCCGAAGTCGTGGTTCTGGAAGCACTGGAGAAGTTCCTGCCAGCGGCTGACGAAGCCGTTTCCAAGGAAGCCTTCAAGACCCTGACCAAACAAGGTCTGGACATCAAGCTGGGCGCTCGCGTCACCGGTTCGAAAGTGAACGGCGACGAAGTCGTGGTGAACTACACCGATGCCAATGGCGAACAGAACATCACCTTCGACAAGCTGATCGTTGCCGTTGGTCGCCGTCCAGTGACCACCGAGCTGCTGGCAGCTGACAGCGGTGTGAACATCGACGAACGTGGTTTTGTTTTCGTTGACGACCAGTGCGCCACCAGCGTACCGGGCGTTTACGCAATCGGCGACGTGGTTCGCGGCATGATGCTGGCGCACAAGGCGTCCGAAGAAGGCATCATGGTGGTTGAGCGCATCAAGGGCCACAAAGCCCAAATCAACTATGACCTGATCCCGTCTGTTATTTATACTCACCCGGAAATCGCGTGGGTTGGCAAAACCGAGCAGGTCTTGAAGGCTGAAGGCGTTGAAGTTAACGTCGGCACCTTCCCGTTTGCAGCCTCTGGCCGTGCCATGGCAGCCAACGATACCGGTGGTTTCGTCAAGGTCATCGCCGACGCCAAGACTGACCGCGTGTTGGGCGTCCATGTGATTGGCCCGAGCGCTGCAGAATTGGTTCAACAAGGCGCGATCGGTATGGAATTCGGCACCAGCGCTGAAGACCTGGGCATGATGGTTTTCTCCCATCCGACCCTGTCCGAAGCCTTGCACGAAGCAGCCCTGGCAGTGAATGGCGGCGCCATCCACATTGCCAACCGCAAGAAGCGTTAAGACAAGACAATAAGAAACCACGACGGAAGGCCCGTCGTGAGCCTTGCGTGCAAGACTCACCGCGGAATGTCCGCCGGACGCAGCCTTGCGTAGTCTCACCGGTTATCCGGAACGTCTACGCAAGCAGCAGTCACAGGTGGTGCGGCACTGAACAAGTGCAGCACCGAATGCGCAGTACCTAACGAAGACGGTAATAAGCATGAATCTTCACGAGTATCAGGGTAAGCAGCTGTTCGCTGAGTACGGCCTGCCAGTATCCCAGGGTTTCGCCGTAGACACCCCGGAAGCAGCAGCAGAAGCGTGCGACAAGATCGGCGGGACCGAATGGGTTGTCAAAGCCCAGGTTCACGCAGGTGGTCGCGGTAAAGCGGGCGGCGTAAAGCTGGTTCGCAGCAAGGAAGACGCCAAAGCATTCGCTCAACAGTGGTTGGGCAAGCGTCTGGTGACTTACCAGACTGATGCCAACGGTCAGCCAGTCACCAAGATCCTGGTTGAATCGTGCACTGACATCGCCAAAGAGCTGTACCTGGGCGCTGTTGTTGACCGTTCGAGCCGTCGCATCGTGTTCATGGCTTCCACCGAAGGTGGCGTGGACATCGAGAAAATCGCTCACGATACTCCTGAGAAAATCCTCAAGGCCACTATCGATCCACTGGTGGGCGCTCAGCCATTCCAGGGTCGTGAGCTGGCTTTCCAGCTGGGTCTGGAAGGCAAGCAAGTTGCCCAGTTCGCCAAGATCTTCGTTGGTCTGGCCAAACTGTTCCAGGATCACGATCTGGCCCTGCTGGAAGTGAACCCGCTGGTGATCAAGGCTGACGGCGATCTGCATTGCCTCGACGCGAAGATCAACATCGACGCCAACGCCATGTACCGTCAGCCTAAGCTGAAGACTTTCCACGATCCGTCGCAAGACGATCCGCGCGAAGCGCACGCTGCCAAGTTCGAACTGAACTACGTAGCGCTGGAAGGCAACATCGGTTGCATGGTCAACGGTGCTGGCCTGGCCATGGGTACCATGGACATCGTCAACCTGCATGGCGGCAAACCAGCCAACTTCCTCGACGTGGGCGGCGGTGCTACCAAAGAACGCGTTACCGAAGCGTTCAAGATCATCCTGTCCGACACTAACGTCGCTGCAGTACTGGTCAACATCTTCGGCGGCATCGTTCGCTGCGACATGATTGCCGAAGGCATCATCGGTGCAGTGAAAGAAGTCGGCGTGAAAATCCCGGTTGTTGTTCGCCTTGAAGGCAACAACGCTGAGCTGGGCGCTAAAGTACTGGCAGAAAGCGGTTTGAACATCATCGCTGCTACCAGCCTGACCGACGCTGCTCAACAAGTCGTTAAAGCTGCGGAGGGCAAATAATGAGCGTCCTGATCAATAAAGACACCAAAGTTATCTGCCAGGGTATTACCGGTTCGCAAGGTAGTTTCCACACCCAGCAAGCCATCGAATACGGCACCAAGATGGTTGGTGGCGTAACTCCGGGCAAAGGCGGCACCGAGCACCTGGGTCTGCCAGTGTTCAACACCGTGAAAGATGCTGTAGAAGCCACTGGCGCTACCGCCAGCGTGATCTACGTTCCAGCTCCTTTCTGCAAGGACTCGATCCTGGAAGCTGCTTTCGGCGGCATCAAGCTGATCGTCTGCATCACCGAAGGCATTCCTACCCTGGACATGCTGGACGCTAAAGTTAAGTGCGACGAACTGGGTGTTACCCTGATCGGCCCTAACTGCCCAGGCGTGATCACTCCGGGCGAATGCAAGATCGGCATCATGCCAGGTCACATTCACTTGCCAGGCAAGGTCGGTATCGTTTCCCGTTCCGGCACCTTGACCTACGAAGCGGTCAAGCAGACTACTGACGCCGGTTTCGGTCAGTCGACTTGTGTCGGCATCGGTGGTGACCCGATCCCGGGTTCGAACTTCATCGACATCCTGAAGCTGTTCCAGGAAGACCCGAAGACCGAAGCGATCGTCATGATCGGTGAGATCGGCGGTTCGGCTGAAGAAGAAGCGGCTGCCTACATCAAGGCACACGTGACCAAGCCGGTTGTTTCCTACATCGCTGGTGTGACTGCCCCTGCGGGCAAGCGCATGGGCCATGCTGGCGCAATCATCTCTGGCGGCAAGGGCACTGCAGACGAGAAGTTTGCTGCCCTGGAAGACGCAGGCGTGAAAACCGTGCGTTCGCTGGCAGACATCGGCAAGGCTCTGTCCGAGCTGACCGGTTGGGCTGTCAAGTAAGCTTCGCGCTTAGCTGACGCTCTACAGACAAAGGCCACCTTCGGGTGGCCTTTGTCGTTTGTGAAGATCAAAGGATCGCAGCCTCGTTTCTCTCGGCAGCTCCTACAGTTGGAATGCAATCCCCTGTGAGCTGCCGAGAGAAACGAGGCTGCGATCTTTTGACTTTTACATACGCAAACGCGACATGGAAATGTCGTGTATCGGATAGTTCGCCCCCTAACAGTGCGTTTGCCGCACAAATTCGTTAGTCTAGCCGCCATTTTGCGTCCGCCGCCCACAAGGCAGCCATGCGCTTAACGGGTCAGTCCCATACGGATCGACAGCATTTCCCTCACCCACAAGGGAAATCCCTCTCTAAATTCCGATTCAGTAGTGTGGTATTTCCTTAATGAAAGTGTTGAAAGGCCAGGACATTCTGGCACTTGGTTTTATGACGTTTGCCCTGTTTGTCGGGGCTGGCAACATCATCTTCCCGCCTATCGTCGGTTTGCAGTCCGGGCCGCACGTCTGGATGGCGGCGTTGGGTTTCCTGATCACGGCGGTCGGCCTGCCGGTGATCACTGTGGTCGCGCTGGCCAAGGTCGGCGGCGCAATGGATGCCTTGAGCAGCCCGATCGGCAAAATTGCCGGTGGCCTGCTGGCCGCCGCGTGCTACCTCGCCGTGGGTCCGCTGTTCGCCACGCCGCGCACGGCCACCGTGTCGTTCGAAGTTGGCCTGGCGCCGTTGACCGGCGAAAGCCCGCTGGCGCTGTTCCTCTACAGCTCGGTGTACTTCCTGCTGGTGTTCTTCATCTCGCTGTATCCGGGGCGTCTGCTGGACACCGTGGGCCGCTTCCTCGCACCGCTGAAGATCATCGCCCTGGCGGCGCTCGGTATAGCGGCGTTCGCGCTGCCGGCCGGTGATATCGGCGTGGCCACCCCTGAGTACGTGGCGGCACCGTTCTCCCAAGGCTTCATCAACGGTTACCTGACCATGGATACCCTGGGCGCACTGGTGTTTGGCATCGTCATCGTCAATGCCATTCGTTCCCGTGGTGTCGAGTCACCTGCCTTGATCACCCGCTATGCGATTATCGCCGGGCTCATTGCCGGTGTGGGCCTGGCGCTGGTGTATATCAGCCTGTTCCGCCTGGGCTCCGGCAGCCATGAAGTGGCCGCTGGCGCAACCAATGGCGCGGCGGTGTTGCACGCTTATGTCCAGCACACCTTCGGCTCCCTGGGCAGTGGTTTCCTGGCGGTGCTGATCTCGCTGGCCTGCCTGGTGACCGCGGTCGGCCTGACCTGTGCCTGCGCTGAATACTTCAGCCGCGTGTTGCCACTGTCCTACAAGACCCTGGTGATCATCCTTGCCGTGTTCTCGCTGCTGGTGTCCAACCTGGGCCTCACCAACCTGATCGCGTTCTCGATCCCGGTCCTGACCGCGATCTATCCTCCGTGCATCGCCTTGGTCGCACTGAGCTTCTGCAAGGACTTCTGGCATGAGCAGGGCCGCATCGTCGGTCCGGTGATGCTGGTGTCGTTCATCTTCGGCCTGATCGACGCCCTCAAGGGTGCGGGCCTGGCGGACTGGATGCCGACCCAACTGACCCATCTGCCACTGAGCGAGCAAGGCCTGGCCTGGCTGGTGCCGTCGGTGATGACCCTGGTGGTCGCGGTGGTGTGTGACCGCCTGCTGGGCAAGCGCGAAGAAGCACTGGCTTAAACGGGTTTGCCAGCCCGTCAAAAGCGGGCTGGAGCCCACATGGAAATGCCCCGTATCAATCGATACGGGGCATTTTTTTATGGGGTGATGCGGTGCCTTTTCTTCTGCGCTAACGTCGAAGCATTGCAATACCCATTGCAGGGGCCAGCTTGCTGGCGAAGGTCGCGAACCATGGCGCGTGTTTTCCGGATAAACGCGTTGCTCTCAGGTTCTTCGCGAGCGAGCTCGTTCCTACAGCGGTATGGTGTTCCGGCCACTCCATCACAAGGACCCGCATGTCGTTCATCCAAGCCAACCTGATCCACCTTCTTGCCGCGCTCTGGTTCGTCATCTGCTGGGGCGGCTACACCCGATACGCCTCGTGGAAAGCCCGGGACACCGCCTGCCTGGCCAGTGTGCTGCACCTGTATCGGGAAGACTGGATGCGCCGCATGCTGCTGCGCGACAACCGTATCGCCGATGCCAGTGTGGTCGGCAACCTGGAGCGCAACGCGTCGTTCTTTGCCTCCAGCACCTTGATTATCCTCGCCGGTATCCTGACCGTCCTCGGCGCGTCGGAGCGGGCGGTTTCGCTGCTGGCCGATATCCCCATGGTGCAACAGGCGTCACAGGGCATGTCCGAGATCAAATTACTGTGCCTGGCACTGGTGTTCGTCTATGCGTTCTTTACCTTCAGCTGGTGCATGCGCCAGTACAACTTCGCGGCGATCCTGATTGGCTCGGCACCAATGGTGGGGGAGCGTCACGTCTCCGAGCAGGAGCGCAAGGCTTTCGCCTCCCGGGCGGCACGAGTCATCTCCATGGCGGCCAACCAGTTCAACTTCGGCCTGCGTTCCTATTACTTTGGCATGACCATGCTGGCCTGGTTTGTCAGCCCCTGGCTGTTCATGTTGATGAGTGCCGGCGTGGTGCTGGTGCTATATCGCCGGGAGTTTCATTCCGACGTTCTTGATGTGATGGTCTATACCCCTACAGAGGCACCGTTGCCTGACGCAAACAAGGAGGCTGTTTGATGAGTATTCCGTTCTGGTGCGTGTTTATCAGTGCGCTGTTGATATACGTGGCCCGTATGCCGGTGGCCAAGGCCATGAAAGAGCAGGGGGGCTACAATAATCACCTGCCACGCCAGCAACAGGCACAACTCACCGGGTTTGGTGCACGGGCATTGGCGGCGCATCAAAACAGCATCGAGGCCTTCATTCTTTTTGCGGTGGGTGTCTTGATGGCGCATACCACGCAAACCGCGGGATGGCTGATTGACTCGCTGGCGATCATCTTCGTGATTGCCCGCGTCATCTACCTGTTGTGCTACTGGGCAGACCTGGCCTGGCAGCGCAGCCTGGTGTGGATCGTCGGGTTAGCGTGTTCATTACTGTTGATGATTAGTCCGACTTTTAGAACGATTTTGCTCTAACTGCAGCTTGCGCCATAAATGACAAGCAAAAGAAAACCCGCACTTGGCGGGTTTTCTTTGGCAGGCTAAAAACTGTCTTAGTTTTTAGGCGCTGCTTCTTTTGCTGCTGCTTCGTTCGATTCGGCCTGAGCTTTGGCAGCTTCGGCGTTTTCTTTGGCCGCGTCGTTCACTTTATCCTGTGCTTTGTTCATGTCTTGCTGAGCTTGCTCAGCATGTTGGTTAGCATCTTGAGCTTTGTCCTCGGATTTTTTATCGCAAGCAGCGAGACCAAGGGAAGCGGTCAACATCAAGGCAATAGCTAAAGTCTTTTGCATGGGGTGTTTCTCCTTATGGAAAGTATCTACTGGCCTTTCGAGCATGGCCGTCAGCGTTAAGTTCCTCCTATCACACAGATATATAAGAATATTCTTACAGGAACTTTTGGCGACAGTGCTTGATGCGATTCTTTAACATTTGGAAGGATTTTGATAAATGGCTGAAAACCCCGTTTTTGAGCGCGCGACGCGGTTTCTTTCGGCGTTGCGACACTGTCACGTACTTGGGCTGAGCGTCCACAGCGCCAGCCAGGAGGGGCTCACCGTCATCCTGCCCTATAGCGCCCAAATCGTTGGCAATCCGCAGACCGGCGTCATCCATGGCGGTGCCCTGACCACCCTGATGGACACCGCTTGCGGCATGTCCACACTCTGTGTCCTGCCCGAATTCGAAGTCTGTCCCACACTCGACCTGCGCATCGACTACATGCACGCGGCTGAACCGCATAAGGACGTGTACGGTTTCGCGCAATGCTACCGCGTGACCACCGACGTGATCTTCGCCCGCGGTTTCGCTTACCAGGACGATCCCGGGCAACCCATAGCCCATGTGGTGGGCACCTTCATGCGCATGGGCAAGGTGATCAAGGGCAGCAAAGGCACAGGCGCCGCTGTGGCTGGAGGTGCAAAATGAATGACGCCTTCAAGACGCAACTGCAGCAGGCTCATGAGCAGGGCGACTATGCCTCGCTGTTGCACCTGATTCCCTACGCCAAGCTGATCGGTGTCGAATGCTCGCGAGTGGGGGATGAGTTGCTGTTTCGCTTGCCGGCGAACAAGGACAACATTGGTAACCCTTTATTGCCGGCGATCCATGGGGGAGTGATTGCCGGGTTCATGGAGTTGTCTGCAGCGCTGCACCTGCTGGTGTTTACCGGTTCGCCGGGCGTGCCGAAGATCATCGACTTTTCCCTGGATTACCTGCGGGCCGGGCAGTTTCGTGATACCTGGGCCAGATGCCAGGTGTGCCGCCAGGGGCGGCGTGTTGCCAACGTGGCCATTACCGCCTGGCAAAGCACCCAACATGAACCGATTGCCACGGCGCGAGCGCATTTCAAAATCGATGAGCCCTTGAAATCCTGATCCATGCCCCCAACTCTGATGACAACCCGCCGCCGACCCTGAAGGTCGCGGCCACTGCCATCTGATTGGAGTTTGATGACCATGAGTGTGGAAACTCAAAAGGAAACCCTGGGCTTCCAGACCGAGGTGAAGCAGCTGCTGCACCTCATGATCCATTCGCTGTATTCCAACAAGGAAATCTTCCTTCGCGAATTGATCTCGAACGCCTCTGACGCTGTCGACAAATTACGTTTCGAAGCCCTGGCCAAGCCCGAGCTGCTGGAAGGTGGCGCGGAACTTAAAATCCGCGTGAGCTTCGATAAAGACGCCAAAACCGTCACCCTCGAAGACAACGGCATTGGCATGAATCGCGAAGACGCGATCACCCACCTGGGCACCATCGCCAAGTCCGGCACTGCCGACTTCATGAAACACCTGTCGGGCGACCAGAAGAAAGACTCGCACCTGATCGGTCAGTTCGGCGTCGGTTTCTACTCTGCATTCATCGTCGCCGACAAAGTCGACGTGTACAGCCGTCGTGCCGGCGATGCTGCCAGCGAAGGCGTGCACTGGTCGTCCAAGGGCGAAGGCGACTTCGAAGTGGCGACTATCGAGAAAGCCGAGCGCGGCACCCGCATCGTGCTGCACCTGAAATCCGGTGAAGACGAATTCGCTGATGGCTGGCGCCTGCGCAACATCGTCAAGAAGTACTCCGATCACATTGCCTTGCCGATCGAACTGCCAAAAGAAGTCACGGCAGCAGAAGGCGAAGAACAACCGGCCGTTGAATGGGAAACCGTCAACCGCGCCAGTGCCCTGTGGACCCGCCCGCGCAATGACGTGAAGGAAGAGGAATACCAGGAGTTCTACAAGCACATCGCCCACGATTTCGAAAACCCGCTGAGCTGGAGCCACAACAAGGTCGAAGGCAAGCTGGAATACAGCTCGCTGCTCTACGTACCGGCCCGTGCCCCGTTTGACCTGTACCAGCGCGAAGCGCCGAAAGGCCTGAAGCTTTACGTGCAGCGCGTGTTCGTCATGGATCAGGCCGAATCGTTCCTGCCGCTGTACCTGCGTTTCATCAAAGGCGTGGTCGATTCCAATGACCTGTCGCTGAACGTGTCGCGGGAAATCCTGCAGAAAGACCCGATCATCGACTCGATGAAATCGGCGCTGACCAAGCGCGTCCTCGACATGCTGGAAAAACTGGCGAAGAACGAGCCTGAGCAATACAAAGGCTTCTGGAAGAACTTCGGTCAGGTCATGAAAGAAGGCCCGGCAGAAGATTTCGCCAACAAGGAAAAAATCGCCGGCCTGCTGCGTTTCGCCTCCACCCAGGGCGAAGAAGGCGAGCAGGTCGTGTCGCTGGCCGAATACCTGGCTCGCGCCAAGGAAGGTCAGGACAAGATCTATTACCTGACCGGCGAGACCTATGCCCAGGTCAAGAACAGCCCGCACCTGGAAGTCTTCCGCAAGAAAGGCATCGAAGTGCTGCTGCTGACTGACCGTATCGACGAGTGGCTGATGAGCTACCTCAGCGATTTCGACGGCAAGACCTTTGTTGACGTGGCACGCGGTGACCTGGACCTGGGCAACCTGGACTCGGAGGAGGACAAGAAAGCCGCTGAAGAAGTTGCCAAGTCCAAAGAAGGGCTGGTTGAGCGTCTGAAAACTGCGCTGGGCGATTCCGTTGCCGAAGTGCGGGTTTCCCACCGCCTGACCGACTCGCCGGCGATCCTGGCCATCGGCGAACAGGACCTGGGCCTGCAGATGCGCCAGATCCTTGAAGCCAGTGGGCAGAAGGTGCCGGATTCGAAGCCGATTTTCGAATTCAACCCGGCTCACCCGTTGATCGAGAAACTCGACAGCGAGCAGAGCGACGAGCGCTTCGGCGACCTGTCGCACATCCTGTTCGATCAGGCGGCCCTGGCGGCCGGCGACAGCTTGAAGGACCCGGCGGCGTATGTGCGTCGTCTCAACAAGCTGTTGGTTGAATTGTCGGTTTAACCGAGCTGCAATAAAAAACCCGCTTCGGCGGGTTTTTTATTACCTGTGGCTTTGTTTTGGTTATGTCAGAGCTGGCCTCTTCGACTTGCCCGCGAAGGCCGCAGTGCTGACACCATAGCCCTCAAGCCTCAAGGCAACTCAATACGCTCACTTTCTCCCGGCACTGTCGGCCAATCCCCAGCCGCCCAGCGCCGTCGCGCTTCATCGATCGCTGCCGGGTCACTCGCGACAAAATTCCAGTTGATGCGTCGCGGACCGTCCAGTGGCGCGCCACCAAACAACACGGCATGACAGTCGCTCTCGGCGAACAGGGTCATCTGTTCCCCGGCCGGCAGCACCACCAGCGAATGCGCTTCAACCGGCTCGCCGTTGAGCTGTGCCTCGCCATCGAGTACATAGAGCGCCCGCTCTTCATGTTCGGTGGGAATCAGCAGGGTGGTGGCCGTTTGCAGGTGCAGTTCCGCGTACAACGTAGGAGAAAGCACCGGCACCGGCGATTCCAGGCAAAAGCCTGAGCCGGCAATCATGCGGATCTGTACCCCAAGGTTGTCACTCACCGGCAAGGTGGCCGCTGGATGGTGGCTGTAATGTCCCCGCCCCTGTTCATGCGCCTTCGGAGAGGCGAGCCAGACCTGCAAGCCATGCATCGTGAAGCCGCTTTCCGTCAAGGCGGCGGGCGTACGCTCCACATGGGCAATGGCGCTGCCCGCGGTCATCCAGCTGACATCACCTGCCGCGACGATCTGATCGGAGCCAATGCTGTCCTTGTGCTGCAGCTGTCCCTGAAACAGGTAGGTGAGGGTGGAAAGGCCGATATGCGGATGCTGGCGGATATTCATGCCCGTTCCCGCGGCATAACGGGTTTTGAGCATGTGGTCAAAAAAAACGAAGGGCCCGACGCTGCGGCACTTGGCCGACGGCAACGGGCGAAGAATCGGCTGGCCCGCGACATCTTCGATGCGAGGGCGGATCACGAGCGGAGAGTTCATGGTGCATTCCAGGCTGAGCGGGTGACGCCAAGAGCATAACCCGCCTGCGCAGCCCCTGCCGCTATTGGCTGAATGCACCCTCGGCCAGATGGGTTTCGATGCTGACGTCGGTGGTGGTCATCAGCTTGTGGACAGGGCAGCGATCGGCCACGCGGTGCAGTTCTTCGCGCTGGGCGTCGGTGAGTACGCCCTTGAGCGTCAGCTTGACGTGCAAGGCATATTTACCTTTCTGCTCTTCACTGTTGTCGCGCTTGACCTCGACTGTTACGCCGGTCAGCGGGATGTCTTTCTTTTTGGCGTACATCTTCAGGGTCAGGGCCTTGCAGGCGCCCAGGGCTGCATCGAAATAGTCATGCGGCTCCGGCGCGGTGCCTTCACCCCCTGAACTGGTTGGCACATCGGCAAAGAGTTCATGGTCGTCGATTTGTACGCTGTGGCGAAAACCTTCGGCGGAGACGGTATTGACGGTAACTGTCATGGTGCACCTCGCAGGCAGTAGGAAAAATCGTTCAATGAAAACGGACCGTGAAGTTATAGAGCATTCTGTTGGGTGAGCGTTCCACTTTCCTGCGCGGTGAACCCTGATGCTCCCTAGAGGGTCTACGCTGTTCCTGACCGCTGGAGATAGCCCTTGCATCCGTTCCGACTCAGCCTTGCCTGCTTGCTGGCGCTATCAAGCGCGGCGGCCAATGCGCGCGAATATGCCTACAGCGATGCCCATCTGCATTACGTGGATTTTTTCCAGGAAACGGCGGGCATGCCCAAGCTGCTCAAGGCGATGGCTGACAATCGCATCGAGCATGTGATGATCTCCGGTATTCCGGTCGCGAAGAAATGGCATGAAGATGAGCCCAAGCGACCTCGTTACTACGCAGGTGATGATGCGGATGCCTACTGGTACAGCGCAACCGACGTCATAGTGGCGGCGGCAGTGAGCAAGTTGACGCTCGACCAGCGTCAACGTTTTCACCCGTTCCTGTCAGGCTTCAATCCCAACGACAAAAACTCAGCGGCGCATATCCAGCGCATGCTCGACCTCTATCCAGGCTTGTGGCAGGGCATCGGCGAGGTCTTCACCCGGCATGACGACGTCACCGCCTTGACCTCCGGTGACACCCCCCGGGCCAATAACGAGGCCATGACGCGGATTTATCACCTGGCTGCGGAAAATGATCTACCGGTGATGGTGCATTCCAACATCACCTCCAAGCGCGAGAAAAATCCGCTCTACCTCGCGGAAATCGAAGAGCCGTTGCGCAACCATCCGCACACCCGATTCATCTGGGCCCATGCCGGTACCAGTGCGGAAATTCACCGGCACCAGGTCCAGCTGGATTTCCTGCTGCCGACCCTGACTCGCATGCTGGAGGCCTATCCCAATTTATTCATCGATCTGTCCTGGAGCCTGCTGACCCCGTATCTGCTGGATGAGCAGGGCAAGCCGCGCCAGGAGTGGCTGGCACTGGTGGAGCGCTTTCCGGAGCGTTTCATGGTCGGTTCGGACGTGGTGGGCCGCTTCAACAAGCTCGGCAAGGAAATGCGCAGCTTCGATCCGTTTCTGGATGCGTTGCCCGAGGACGTTGCCAAAAAGGTCGCCCGCGACAATTTCCTCGCAATCCTGCCACGCCCCTTGTAGGAGCGAGCTTGCTCGCGAAAAACCTGAGGGCGCCGCGGGGTGTCAGGTGCCCAGTGTCATCGTTAACCACCATCGCGAGCGAGCTAGCTCCTACAGTTGCATTGTACGTTTGCTCGCGAAAACGCCGCCCGTTGTAGGAGCGAGCTTGCTCGCGAAAAACCTGAAGGCGCCGCGGGGGGGCAGGTGCCCAGAGTCATTGTTAACGACCATCGCTCGCGAAAAGCCTGGGGCGCGCCGCAGGGTGCAAGAAATCGATGTCTAGTCCTGAAATAGGTTTACATCTGTTTCACCCCAACGCCCGATGCACCGCATCGGGCGTTTTGTATTTCAAG